>NZ_CP111036.1:661937-992906 GCF_026248685.1 Haladaptatus caseinilyticus
TTCCCGTTCGAATCGACTGTAGCAGTGGGCACGAAGTTATTCACATCGAGCACGTACTTCCCTCGTGTTACGGCTGGCAATCGGGGGGATTCGGGACCGCAACGACCTGACGCTGCTCGCGACGGTGCTCGTCTGGGGAGTCAACTTCGCAGTGCTGAAAGTAGCGCTCGCCGACCTCAATCCGTTCGTCGTCAACTCGCTTCGATTTACCGTCTCGGCACTCGTCCTCGGCGGAGTATATCTCGCCGGACAGCGGGGTAGCAACCTGCAAAACAGTTTGCTCCAACCGGTTCGGGCGGGAGGATGGCAGGTCGTCGCACTTGGCGTCCTCGGCTACTGGTGTTTTCCGGTCGCGTTCATCGTTGGAATGGATGCAACGACGGCAGGAAATGCCGCCCTCATCATGGCGAGCGCGCCGCTCTGGACGGCGATGGTGAGTCAATTCATCGGACTCGAACGGCTCGGTGGCCTGGCGTGGCTCGGTCTTCTCGTCGCAGTCGTCGGAACCGCGGTAGTGGTATTCGGTGGTGGCGGCGTTGCGCTCGGGGGGAGCACGATGGTCGGGAACGCAATCGTCCTCCTCGCGGCGATCCTGTGGGGTGTGTACACCGCGCTCAATCGCCCCGTTCTCGACCGAGTGTCGCCACTGGCTCTCACGTTCTTCGGGTTGCTCGTCGCACTTCCGTTTCTCCATCTGCTCGCCGTGCCGTACTACGGAAGCGTCGAGTGGGGCTCCATCACACTCCCCGTATGGGGAGCCGTCGTCTTCACCGGCGCACTCGGAACAGGACTGGCGATCGTTTGGTGGAACTCGTCGGTACAGGCGGTCGGCCCGTCCACGACGGGAGTGTACGGAAACGTCGTTCCCATCGTCGCGCTCGCGAGTGGTCTGGTATTCCTGAATGAACCTATCGGGGCAGTACAGCTGCTCGGGACGGTGTTGATTATCGGCGGTGTACTCGTCGTTCGTCGGGCAAAACCCGTGATGGCGGAAGAGTACGACGAGTGCAGATCGTGTTGATGCAACCATCCGAATCCCCTTCCGAATCGGTCGTAGCCGCGACAGGGTCGGCATTGCGAGAGCGGCCGATTCGTGTTACAGTGTTTCGACCAGCTCCCCCAGTCGTTCACTCCCGTTCCTGATGAACGGGACGCCGTGGCCCATCGCGGCGACTTCGAAATCGGGTGTGCGTTCCGCGAGTGAAACGACACTATCGCGCACGGCGTCGGTGTCGTAGCTAATAATCCACGAAGAGGCTTTCAGTTCGCCGTGGGATTCCTGTACGAGGTCACCGAGGAAGGCGACATCGAGGGCATCGCTAACGTAGACGATGTGACCGGGAGAGTGTCCCGGGGTGGCGTAGGCAGTAAAGCTCCCGATTTCGTCGTCGTCCTCGACGGGACGGAGTTCGTTTTTCGGAGCGGGAACTAGTGACCCCGCAACGCGCTGGAGTGCACCCTTGTGGTTTCGCCAATCGGGGGTTTCGGTTCCCGAGAGAACTGGCGCGTCTGCTTTGCCGACGAAGACGGGCGCATCGATCGGAAGCCGGGAAAGCGCGCCGACGTGATCGAAATCGTAGTGCGTGACCAACACGCGGTCGATATCGTTGATGCTGTACCCAGCGTCGCTAACGCCGCGTGCGATGTCACCGCTGTGGAACGGCGTTCCGGCGTCGATAAGCGTCAATTCGCCGTCGTCGTCCGCGAGGTAGGCGTTCACGCTCCCGAGTTCGAACCACCAGAGACCGTCCGCGAGTTCGGTCGCCATGGTGGTGGTACGACGGTGACCCACTTGAGCGTGGGCGGCCGATCGCGAGCGGATGAGAACGAACGGGCAGTTTTTGGTCGTGGGACACCGAACGGTTGGTATGGGGACGTCACTGCCGACCGAGCCGTCCGATGTGGACAGAAAGCGCGCCGCGAAAGCCATCCTTCCCTTTCTCGCCCTTGGACTGCTCGACGTCGCACTCATTCTCGGCTGGGGAATGGACCCGCTTTGGGGGTTCGCCATCCTGCCGCCCATCCTCTTCATCAGCGTTATCGGGTGGATTGGGTTCAAATCGGGATTCATCACCGACCACGCGGACTATCGGGAGGACGTCGAGGAGTCGGATAGTTCCGACGACGTAGACCAAGCGGATTAAGGACCGAGGGGCCGTTTTTCCGGTATGCGCGACCGTTATGCAGAACTCGACCTCGATCCCGATGACGAAGAAGTCCAAACCGCCGAACTGGTCGTTACAGACGACGTACTCGTGAAGGCGTTCGCCCTCGGCCCCGGAGCGGAACTCTCGCCACACGAGCACGGCGACAGCACGAACGTCTTTCACGTTCTTGAGGGCGACGTAACCGTGATTCAGGGCGATTCCGAGGAAGTCGTTTCTGCCCCCGGCGTCATCCTCCACGAACGAGGGGTCGTGCACGGGGCACGGAACGAAACGGACGAGACGGTGGTTTTCACGGCCAGTCTCTGCCCGCTTCCGTAGACGGCGAGAACGGAATAGCGGATTACGTGACGGACAGTGGTCGAACGACAGTTTCGATCGACGGCAATGCAAGGACGAAAAGCGAGATGGGACGATGGTGACCGCTATAAGGGTGGCTCGCGCTCGTGAGTCGCGACCGAAGGCAACCGCTGCCATCGGTTCCGCGGTTCCGAAAACCCATTCCCCGACTGACACGCTCACGATCCGGAACTCCCCGATCGTACGTTCTTCCGACTTTTTCCGAAACCACACACTCGTGTAACCGCTTTCGGAACGTCTTTGAAACCGGACTACATCTCCGGGGGCATGAACCGAATCATCGGAGAGCGGAAACTGGCCGAAACGCCCTTTTCCGCCGAAGACGCCCGTGAGACCTTCAGACAGATGGTTCTCGCCCGGCGATTCGACGAGCGCGCAATCGCGCTTCAACGACGGGGATGGATGAGCAGCTGGCCGCCGTATCGCGGACAGGAAGGCTCACAGGTCGGTGCCGCGCTGGCGATGGAAGACGACGACTGGCTCTTTCCGACCTATCGCTCGAACGCGATGCAGGTCGCACGTGGCGTCCCGATAAGCGACGTGCTCCTGTTCCGCCTCGGACGGCCGGAATACAACTCCGAACACGACGTGCCGAACTTCCCACAGGCGGTCCCGATCGCCACCCAGATACCCCACGCGGCGGGTGTTGGCATGGGAATGAACTACCGTGGCGACGAGGACGCCGTCCTCTGTTACTTCGGTGACGGTGCGACGAGCGAGGGCGACTTTCACGAAGGGCTGAACTTCGCAGGCGTCTTCGACGCTCCCGTCGTCTTCTTCTGTGAAAACAACAACTGGGCTATCAGCCTGCCACGACACAAACAGACCGCGAGCGATAGCATGGCCGTGAAGGCCGAAGCGTACGGCTTCGAAGGTGTACAAGTCGATGGTAACGACCCGCTCGCAGTGCGCGAAACGGTCACCGAGGCGCTCGACTCCGCACGAAAGGGAGAGCCCGTGTTGGTCGAGAGTCTAACTTACCGACAGGGTGCGCACACCACGAGCGATGACCCGAGCAAGTACGAAGACCAGGAGCGCGACCTGCCCGAATGGCGAACCGCGGACCCCCTCGAACGATACGAAACGTGGCTCCGTGAGCAGAACGTCATCGACGATGAGTTCATCGAACAGGTCCACGACGAGGCCGATGAAACGTTAGCAAAAGCGGTTGAGGTGGCCGAATCCGTCGAAGACCCCGACCCTCACGACGTGTTCGACCGAGTATATGCAGACGTACCGCCGCGACTACGCAAACAGAAAGGATGGTTGGATTCGTTCCTCGAAACGAACGACGTGTACGAACTCGACCACTAGCGAGGGTCGTCATCGTCGAGGTGTTCCGTTTAATCGATCGCAATGTACGTTTTCGTGTCTACGACGCCGTCGAGTCCCTGAATGTCGGACGACGACGTTTGAAGCACGTTGTAGACCTCGTCCGTATCGACTTCGACGACGATATCGTAATCCCCGGCGACGATGTGTGCTTCGCCGACGGTTTCGAGACCTCGAACCGAATCGAGCAGGCCCTGTGACTTTCCTGCGGCCGTGTTGACCATGATAAATGCGTGAACCATGGTGTGTGATACTCTACCACGCGAGAAAAACCTTTGCCCAGTTCGGACACGACGTTGACATCGAAGGACGAGGTGTCCGTTGATCGTCCGATACCCGTCGAAATTACTCTACGAAGCTCCGGTCCATTTCTTCGTACACGAAGGTCAGCTTCCCGGGATTTTCGCGCGCAGTTTCCTCCCGAAGGATTTCGAACGCTTCGAGCATTTCGTTCGGCATTTCGATTTTTCCCTCGATACTCATCGACTCTTCACGTAACGAGTCGTAAACACGCTCCATGAGTAAATTGACCGCGTGTGCATCCGACTTCGAGTGTATTTCGAAGGTCGCTTCGTGACGTTCCATGCCATGAGTTGGCGCCACAGTAACAAGTCTTCCTCGCAGGCGATGAGGCCCGGATACTGGTCACTCGAGCAGCGTCTTCTCCCTCTCTACCGGATGATATAACCGAAATTAGGCACGACTGACACCGGAGAAAGGTTATTTAACCCCACTGTCGTACAGTGTTCCATGCGATTCGTTATCATTGGTGCAGGTCGAGTTGGCCTGCGAACCGCCCGCGTCCTCCGGGAAGAAGGCCACGATGTCGTACTCGTGGAGTACGATTCGAACAAGGCAAAGCGTGCGCGTACCGATGGCTTCGAAGTTATCGAAGGCGATGGCTCGCGCGAATCCGTGCTCAAACAGGCAGATTTAGACGCAGCGGACGCTGTCGGCGGGTTGACGGGTGACTTGAACGTCAATTTCGCGGCTTGTATGGTCGGGAAACATCACGACTGCCGGACCGTTCTTCGTATCGACGAAGATTACCGGGAAGATATCTACCGAAAGTTCGCCAGCGACGTAGACGAGGTCGTCTACCCCGAGCGACTCGGCGCGATTGGAGCGAAAAACGCCCTACTCGGCGGCAACATTCGCGCCATCGCCGATATCGCGCAGAATTTGCAGGTCGTAGAACTCACCATCACCGAGGAGTCCCCGATGCGTGGCTACTCGATCAGCGAGTTGGAACTGCCCGCCAATTCGCGTATTCTCGCGTTCGGCAAGCGCGGCGAGGCGATGGGTATCCCGCTTCCTGATGACTCGCTCGAACTGGGGGACAGAATCGCCGTCCTCGCCGATTTCGCCGTGTTAGCGGACGTTCGGAGGATCCTCGTCGGGGACAACAGTCGAGCAACCGCGGAAGCAGGAGGTATCTGAAATGGTCGCCGCATACATCATGGTCAAAGCAAACACGGGAGAAGCGGACCGGTTGAAAAACACGATCCTCGACATCGAGGGAGTACAGGACGCCCACATCGTTGCCGGTGACGTCGACCTCATCGTGAAAGTACAGGTCGAAAACCCCGCCGAGGTCAAAACGATTTCAGCCGACGGAATTCAAGGGATTCAGGGCGTCGAAGATACGCAAACCTATATTTCGATGGATTGATCGGGGACGGACAGCCGAGCGATTCAGTCGTAGCTCTGGTGCGCCTGCGAGAGCAACCCCGCCGCAGGGTCGCCGTACTCGTAACCGGGAATGATACCCTGCACCCACGTTCCTTCCACGAAATCGACGATGGCCATCGCGTCGTCCGCGCTGGTATCCGGGGAGCCCGAAAATTCCAGTGAAATCACGACCTCGTCACCCTCTCGCTCGATTTCCGGCGGCGTGATATCGTCCGTCGAGGCGACAGTGTGTGTATCTTCGAGCCGCAGTTCGAGCGTTTCGAACCAACCAGTTTCGACCACTTCGGCAACCGATTCTCCTTCGACGACTGCCGACAGTGTCGGTGTTCGAACCGTTACCTCGACGGTTTCCTCTCGCAGTCGCGCGATCCCTTCGAACGGAGTCGTCGTCACGACGTACGTGCCGGGGCCATCTCGTTCAAATCCATCGTGTAAATCGAACGCTCGTTCGACGCTCGTCTGAGTCATTGCTACGGCGTAGGGTCGGGAGCGGAAAAGGCGTTACGAGAAGTCTCGAATAACGTCGGTTTCCAACGTGCAAAAACGCGTACCATCGTGATGGCGGGGATGTTTTCGAGGTCGAAAAAGCGCTGTAGTTCGTCCCCTGTGACCGTGAACGATGGGAGATCACCCCCGGAGAGGGAGTGTGTCTGAACATCGTCGATGAGTGGCAAGATCGAGGACCCCATCGACCGCCCGTTCGTCAGATGCGTCCGTGACTGGAGTGGATTAAAACCGAGATGCTTCTCGTCGTCGCTTTAAAGGTCGAACCATTCGGTGGAGTAGTCCGTTTCGCGGAGGTGCCATCGCTGTTCCGGGCCGGAACCACCCGCTCGAAGTTCGATGACAGCATCGAACTTCGATGCAATAGCACGAACCGGTTGTGAATCGAACTCGACAGGAAGAACGAAATGACCCATGCCGGAGACGTCCCTCACGGCCTCGAAGATGGGAGTCAGAAAGGCATCGACCAAGGCATCGTCGTGCCTTTCGACCAGCGGACGAAGGGTGTCGAAACAAAAGCGGAGTTCCGCCGGGACGAAGCCACCACCCTCGCCGTCGAGACGGCGAATCGTCCGCACGATTTCGTCACGGAAGTCGTCGAGGTCGCCGTCAACGTGTTCCATCGTGGGACCAACCTGAACGGTTTCGTCCGTGGCGGCGGATCTCGAACCGGTGTGGTAATCCACGATATGGGCGTTTTTACCCGTCGAACCGGCCATTGAGAGTCGGCTTCGGGCCGTCGAAACACTTCGATCGTGAAGTGCGAACACACGCGTTCGGTGGCGCGTCGTGTCACCAAGCAACGGTGTGCTCGCGGCGTCCACGACGGAATCCGGAACGGAACCGACGATGAGTAGGTTCCCTCCGAGTTGTTTGATGCGTGCAAGTCCAGGTTGGACCGTAATCGACCCGTCTCCGCGGATGGTCACGTGGTGGCCGTAGAGCGAGAACGAGAGCCGACCACCTCGTCGTGGCGTACCGTCGTCACGGGGTTTGAACAGTTTGTCGAGGGCCTCCGGATCGATAACGTCGTACAGCTGTTCGGGGATTTCAGCTGGTTCGACGCCAGCGACGTCGGCGACGGCCACCGTGACAGTCGTGCTGAGTGACTGCGGACCGGAAAGGTCATGCCGAACACGGTGGACGCCGCGGTCGGGTGGGGAACCGTCCTCATTCATTATACTTTGTAACACTCAGCAACCGACATTTAAAAACCCATCGTCAGCAGAGTGACACAAATGCATAACGTACAGAGATAGATCGAAAGAGGACCACATAGACAGTATGATTCATTTGGGCTCGTACCACGTATATCACCACTGTTGTCTTTGATCCCACAAGTGAATATCAATATATGATAATAATCGATAAAAGAGAACGTATTGGCCGTCTCACCTGCCGGTAGGTGAGAAGCGAATCGACCGTATTCAGTAGCACAGATGGACGCGACCGCTCGCCCCATATCACGCCGCTGCGGGAGTGAAAGCGTCACTGTCTAATTTATTTTGGCGTTTATATATCTCAGAAATCGCTCGACAGGATACGGTGCAGCGCGAGCGACCGTCGCTTTGAGAGCGTTTGTGCTCGGGTTGACGGGGTATTTCTGTAGCACAGGCCACTTCGCCCGAATAATACTGTTTATCAAGTCGTAGTCGGGTGGAGAAAGTCGCACCGTGTCCACGTTCAACGCCGCTAACAGAAGGTTGTAATTCGAGAACGGTGAGATCCCTCGAATGGCGATGTCCTTTTCACGCGGTGCCAGCGCGCCCCATCGACCCATTCGCAACTCCCAATACAGGAGAATCATCGGAGGGATACCGTACTTTTCGGCATAATCAATGGCGCCGGGTAACCACTCCTCGATTTCACTCATGATGAAATCATCATCGGGATACTGAAGCACGTCACACGCGTGTTGGATTACATCCGCTCCGTCGTTCGGCAGCGTATAGTTCAGTTTGTATATCGGACCGTTCCCGGTGATATAAAGGTTCGTTGCCGGGTCGTAGTTATTGTACAAAAACTGGACGTTCTTTGTCTTCGGTAAGTCCCTCGTCCAACAGAGATAGTCCTCGAGAGCGGTCCGAAAACCATCGGTCACGGCACGCGGGTGGTAAACCGAATAGTCGAAACCGTGTTCCGCGGCAATTCGTTTTGGAATCGTAACGTCCGGATGCTCGTCCGTGGACCAGTCGGAGAACGTGTACCACGTGATATCATGAACGATGTCCTTCGAACATGCCAGTATCGTCCGGGAATCGCGACCAGCAGTGATGGCTGTAAGAAGATCGTACTCGTCGTTGAACGCTTCCATGGCACCCGAAAGGAGGTCCCCGATGTACTGCGCCGTCGATTGGTGATCCTCGGGCGGAAAAAGCGGCCGCCGTGTGACGCGTTTCGTATCGACATCCAAAACGTGGTTGGGAAGAACGCATCGTACGTTCTGAAAGAGGGTCTTATCCCCTATGAGAGCGCTTTCGTTGTGTATGAACGTCTCCGTGCTCATGAAAGCCGCGACACGAGAGTTCTCGGTAGAGTCCACATCGACGGAGTCGAACAGCAGTTTGAGCGAGGACGTGAGGAGATCGCGCTCCGTGTGGTAGTACACGGATTTGTGCGCGAGCGCATCCGGAATAACGGTCGTTGTATCCGCGTCGGAGTGGATGATAACGTATCGTCCTGTGAGCGCTTGTGAACGGCGGAAAACGTCCTCCAACGTATCGTCGACGCTGTTATCCAGCCACTCTTGAATCCCCCGTCCATCCGGAATGACAGCATCGCCGAGGAGGACCATCTCGCTCCCCCACCGGATGCTCGATAGAACGGAAGCAGTTCGGAGTGATAAATGTCGAACCTGTCCGTGAATTCGGCGTGATCGAACCCACCAGGTACGTTCGTCCGAGACGACGAGTCACAGAGAAAAACTGATTTTGATGCCGAGAATGATTGTCTGCACCCATTACAAAAAATGGGCGATAATATCAGATAAAAATGTCGGAGTGCAATAAATGCCTGAGAGAAAAAATTACAAACGAGAGTGAAAGAAGCCAAGTCGAGGAAACTCCGTCTACAACAGTACCATTCCGGGAGTTGTCCGTCTGAAAAGCAGCGAAAACGACTATACGGAAGTCACGACCCGACTTCGAGTTAGTTCTCCGAATCGTCTCGCTGGACCAGCCAAATTTCGACATCCCAGCCGGGAACGCTGTCGATGTTCGGCTGGATAAACCAACCACCCTCGACATCGATGTCGTGTCGATACGCCTCTACCAGGATCGATTCGATCGCCGTGATGAACGAATCTGCCGAAGTGATCCGGTTATTCCTCTTTGACGTCATCACCGTAATCAGGGTTCGATTGGGACAGCGAGCGATGACTGTATCCAACCTCTATCGTTCTCCGGGTCACTGATGATCGTTATCTTCAGATGGCCAAACGTGTATTCGATGCACGTCTCCCGTACGGTATCCTGTGAGTGCTCGTTTTCAATCACGGTCCGTTTCCATCCGACTGATGATCTCCATCGTTTCCTCCCTCAGTGACTTCGATACGTCCATCACCCTCGATAGTAACGTCGCACCCGTCAATACGAATGCTCACGGTGATATCGTCATCACGACGTCCGTTCGTTGCTTGCGATCTGATGAGGGTAGCTACGGCGTCTACATCTACGGCGTAGTGAAGCGGTTCCATCTCCAGCGGGTCAACGCCAGTTGCGGCCGAGAGAGCATCGACAATTCCGACAGTAAGGGCATCTCCCCCCTCGTTTCGACTGTCGAATTCGGCGATTGTCCTCGTACCGTCACTGTTCGGGCTTATCTCCATGTCCACGGGCTATCTATTCGCTGGACTCGGGTGAACCTCTCCGTTCACCAGTTGCGGGTTTATATAGTTCCGGTTGCTACCGGGGAATTGTTACTTGTTTGAACCCAGCACCGAATCGATGAGCGTCCTCGTCGCTCGTCGAATACGGCGTCCTAACGCGGACGGTGATACCTCCATCATCGCAGAAAGTTCTTGGAGCGATATCTCCCTTGGGTCGTCAAAATATCCCTGTTTACGAGCGATTACGAGCGCATCACGTTGCTTGCTGGTCAGTCCGATGCCACTCGTTTCCGCCTTTTCTTCACGGTACATTTGGTTCACGCGAAACGAGATCTTTTCAGCATCACAGTGGGTTTTGAACGTAGACAACAGCGACCGTTTCGGTACCAGTATCCGGAGCATCCAACCGTCAGAACTACTACTCACGTTCAGTAGTTGAATCCCAAGCTGAGCCAGTATCGGCGTCACTACTTTTGCTCGGTCCGTGATGTAAACCCGATAAACACGCCGGTCACCATACTCACCGACAACCCGTAAATCAGCCACCGTGTGGTCCTCCTCTACTGCTTTCTCGAATTCGATGAATGCCCCCGTAACGGTAAAGAACACGACGTAAACGTCTTCGTCCGAGATCAAAACCGGTTGAAACTCCCGGTCGAGTTGTATCTCCGAAATCGAGTTGATGGTCGGAGAGAGGATGAGATCGGGATGTGCGATGGAGATATCTGCGATAGTCATTGCTAATTTATCCACACGTCTATCGAGTCGGGAAATCCTATCGTCGCTCGCTGCAACTGTACCCGCGACTGGTTGCCGATTCGGTGCGTTGCTACACTGGTTAGCAGCGGCAATGAACTCTCTGGCAAATCAGTAAGCCCCTCGAACGGATCCGGCCATGGTTACTATGCGACACCTCCTCCGGTCTACCCCGAACCTAGACTGTACGCACCGCTCTCGAGATCGTTCGCTGAAAATGCGAGGGACGGGATTCGAACGACGCCCGGACATGCTCGGTTCGTTGCGCGTGCCCGGTCTAATTCGAACCCCCTCCTTCTCACGCTTCCTCACTTCGTTCGGTAGCGTATGCGAGGGATGGGATTCGAACCCATGGACGCCTACGCGAGCGGGTCTTAAGCCCGCCGCCGTTGGCCTGGCTTGGCAACCCTCGCACGTCCCCCGATTGCCGCTTCCCCTGCAAGTGGGTTTCGATTGTCCGGCCTTCCCGCTTATGTCTTCAGAGGATGAACAATGCTGTATGCTCGTCCTCTCGCGCGAAGTGTACGATACGCTAGTGAGCCGCGCGCGCCGGGGTCGTCCCGCCGAAATATGTGGAATCCTCGCCGGAGAGAAGGGGTCCCCGGCCCGAGTCGAAGACACGTTTCAGGCGGAGAACGTCGCGGAAACGCCGGAAACGAATTACGAAATACACCCGGAAGAACAGCTCACGATAATGGAAGAAGTCGAGGGCCGCGGGCGGGATGTCGTTGGATTCTATCATTCACATCCTGCTGGACCCGACCAACCGAGTGAAACCGACGCGATGGACGCGACGTGGGAGGGCTACTCTTACGTCATCGTCTCGCTAAACGGGTCGTACCCCTTCGTCGGGTCATGGCGTTGGGACGGCGAGTCGTTCGACCCCGAAATCGTCCATCTCGAATAGGCGATAGGATTTTGGGGCCGCTCCGAGCACAGGAGCGCATGGACGACCACCAGCGCGCGCGACTGGCGCTTCAATGCTGTCGGACGAGATATGCACCCGATTCGCGAGTCACCGTTTTCGACGTGACGGTCGGATCGACGACGACTGGCTCGGAACGAGATCAGCTCGTTCTCGGAGGTAGTGTCGCGACAAGTGAACTCGAAGCGCACGCCTGCGAGGCGGTCCAGAAAGCGACCGACGGATCGGTAAAGAGCGAGTTATCGGTGCTCGCGGACGAACGGGGCGAGCAAACGGTAACCGTCTCAGTCGCCCCCGTCCGCGGCGACGCGAGCAGTGACGCCGAACAGGTCACACAAGTGCTCTACGGTGCCACTGTCGTCACGTTCGACTGCCACGACGAGTGGGTTCGTGTCCGAACGCCGGACGGCTACCTCGGGTGGATCGAAACGGGTGTCCTCGCGGATCCTCGGATGGAGGGGATGGACGCCGTCGTCACCCACGAGATCGCGCCTGACGAGGTGGACCACCCGATTTACGCTGGTACCCCGTGTCGAATCGATGGTTCCGACGTCGTCTTTCGGACGGGAGTTCGCGCTGAACGGACTGGTTTCGAATCCAAATCGACGTTGGAATCCGATGCCGCAGTTCGTCTACCACCCGATAATCCGACCGACGAAGACGTCGTCGAAATCGCACAGCAGTTCTTCGGCACGGAGTACGACTGGGGAGGGATGACGACGGACGGCATCGACTGTTCGGGGTTAGCGTGGATAGCCTACCGAGTCAACGGCATCACCCTCCCACGAGATGCCGACCAACAGCGTTCGATGGGCGAGACTGTTTCGCGTGACGAACTCCTACCGGGCGACCTGCTCTTTTTCCCCGGTCACGTCGCTATCAGCCTCGGCGGTGACGAATATATTCACGCCTACGGTGGTGACGATGCAGTGGTCATCAACAGTCTCGACAGTGACCACGACGACTATCTCGCGGATTTGGACGAAAAGTTCGAACTCGCACGCCGACTCATTTGAGCCACGAAAATACCGCGTCGCCGATTTCCGCGATCGCGTCCGCGCCATCCGCACCATGTGAAACATCGTCCGCGAAGACGGCGAATATAAGCGGATTCTCCCGGTCAGGAACCGATAGCAGACCGGTGTCGAGCGCGGCGGTCGGAAGCCATCCCGTTTTGTGGGCGATTTCGGTCCCGTAGGGTAGATATCTGGGCACCATCGACGTGTCCTTCTGGGCCGAAAGCGGGATGCACATTCGTTCGTAGGCATCCGCGGAAAGGGTCGCCTCACGGGCGATGTCGGCGAAATATCGAGCACAATCGAGGGGTGCCGTAGTGTTCGCCGGTTCACCGTCCGGCACCGGAACGCCGGAGGCCCCGAAATCCGTCTCTTCGAGCGTCGTCATCATTTTGCGGGCGAGTCGCGTCCGTTCCATTCCGAGTTTCGTTGCAGCATCGTTTATCGTGTGCATTCCGAGTAAATCGACGAGTTGGTTCGTCGCGGCGTTATCGCTGGTGGCGATCATCGCGCGAGCGAGGTCTTCGATAGTCGGTGTGGCATCGAGAAGGTGTAAAATGCCGCTTCCACCGACCCGATTGTTTCGGTCGAGCGGGCACGACGTTTCGAGCGAGTCGAGTCGTCCATCGTACTGCTCGTACAGCGCATACAGAACGGGGAGTTTGACGATACTCGCGCTCCGAAACGCTCGACGGGCGTTTCGGGTGCAGACGACATCGAACTCGTCCGGGCCACGGGGAAATCCGAGGAAGACGCCGAGTTCACCGTCGGTTTCGTCGGCGTATCGGGCGACGTAGTCGGTCAATTCGTCGCGGGTTTCGACGGTCGGCGATTCCGGACGCATCGGTCACCGAACCCCTGTCATCCTTTGCATGTTCACACTCTCGTCCCATCTCCCTACAAATACTTTCGTGTCTCATCGCCCTGTATACCCGAAACGTTTATTTTTCCGGTTGCGACTCAGTAAGGGTATGGCAGGGATGAGCACGCTCGACTGGCTTGGATTGGTCGGACCCTACGTGGTGTTTTTCGTGATGTTGATAGCGTACTACGTCCTCGAAGGCAGGCGCGAAAAACGCCTGCGTGAGGAATACGAGGAGGACAGCTATGCCTGACGGTGCGGGACTCGCCGGGTCGGCGGGTATCTGGGTGCTGGGGACGTTCGGCGCGTATCTGCTCATCCTCATCGGTATCGGACTGTGGGCGTCCAAAATGATGGACACCGTTGGCGACTACGTCATCGGTGGCCGTCAAATCGGCCCGGTCGTCACCGGATTCTCCGAGCGAGCGTCCGAAATGAGCGGGTGGCTTACCCTCGGCGTTCCGGCGAACGCATACGGGACGGGTATCATGGCGTTTCTGAACGGACTCGGGATGATTCCGGCCGACCTGCTCGCGTGGGCAGGTCTCGCAAAGCGGCTTCGGAAGTACACGGAAATCGTGAAATCGGTGACGCTCCCGACGTTTTTCGCCACTCGCTTGCAGGACGATACGGGAATGGTCAAGGGTGTCTCGGCAATCGTGCTGATGTTGTTCGAAGGTGGCTACGTCGGCGCACAAATCGTTGCCGCGGGGACGCTGTTGCAGATTCTCACGGGCGTCGAACCGTGGGTCGGAATCGTCGTCGGTGGCGTCATCGTCGTCGGCTACACGATGCTCGGCGGCTACTTCGCCGTCGCGTGGTCCGACTACTTCCAAGGGGCCATCATCCTCGTCGCGTTCATCATCCTGCCGATCATCGCGTTCACCAACTTCGGGCTGCCGTTCAACGACCTCGCGAGCGTCGGTGGCGGGTCGTTCACCAGCATCACCGCGGGTGCGACCGGGTGGGCGGCAGTGTTCGGCATCATCAGCTACGCCGCGATCGGTCTCGGCGTTCCAGGCAACCCACATATTATGGTGCGATTCATGGGTATCGACCGGGTGAAAAACGTCCGCCTCGCGGCGATGGTCGCCCAACTGTTCATGTTCGTCGCGTACATCGGCGCGGCGCTCGTCGGACTGTACGCCATCCTCGCTTTCGGACAGGGCGACCTCGCGCAGGCAGACAACGCCATGCCGCGGTTGACGCTCAGCCTCCTCCCCGGCCCGATCGCCGGAATCGTTCTCGCGGCGGCGCTGGCGGCGATGATGTCCAGCGCCGACTCGCAACTGCTCGTCGCCACGAGCGCCATCGTGGAGGACGTATACCACGGCTTCATGAACAAACAGGCGACCGAGCAACAACTGGTGCGTTATTCGCGCTACGTCACGCTTGGGCTTGGCGGAGCGAGCATCGCCTTCGCGTACCTCGCCAAGAGCACGCCCATCTACACCCTCGTCCTCGATTACGCATGGGGTGGTCTCGGTGCTGCGATCGGACCGACGCTCATCGCGGCGCTGTGGTGGAAGCGCGTGACGGCAAAAGGTTCCGTCGCGAGCATGGTGGTCGGCGCGACGACGATGGTAGTGTGGACGCAACTCGGGAGCGTCCTCGACGCACTGGGAATAATGCCAGCACAGGAGGCATCTCCGTTCCTCTACAACCTCGTCGGCGTCTACGGCCTGTTCCCGGCGTTCATCCTCTCGGTGATTACGCTGGTCTCAGTGTCGCTCGTGACCAAGCCACCATCCGGCGTCGAAGACCACTTCGACGTGTTCGACAAGCCGCTGTCGCAGGTGACCAGCCAACCCGGAAGCGGAACGCCGAGCTACGTGACCGACGGTGGGCGGGACGTGTCGCCGAAAGCCATCACCGAAGCGGACAATATCCGCGCGCACGTCGTCGAATCCGGCTACTGGAATGACGAGTAAACTCGTCGGCGAACGCCACGAGCGAACGGAACTCACGGTCATTCCACCGGCGGTTTCGCGCGAGGAAGCAGGAACGGGACGGGTCGGTGCGGTTGCCTACCCATATCGGGTGTACGAGGCCGAAATCACCATCGAGCGGCCGTTCATGAGCGACCATACCGACCGGTTCGTCGCCAGCGTGGACCGCTCTCGCAGGTTGGTGGTACGGGCGGACGGGGTTCCGGCGGTGGAGAATCGGGAAATCGAGGACGTGCTGGTGCTCCCGACGGAACTCTCGAAGGACCAATCACGGGCGAAAACACGCGAATCGGTGTTACAGTGGACTCTCCGTCGGTATTCGCTGAACGACGCACCGGACATCGAGTTCGTTCGGGAAGTGGACGGCTACAAACTGTTCTGGCTGGTCGAACGGCCGGAAGGGGATGTTATCGTGGATAGCGTCGACGGAACCGAAGACCCACTGCGGGATTGAGTTCGACAGCGAAATCGAGTACCGTCCCCTTTTCGAAGCCCGGTTTGTTGGGGCATCGTTCGATAGCTTCGTCGGTGTCCTCGATCGGCACCGTCGCGTGTGTCAGTTTTTCTACTATCGGGGGAGGATAGACGGGCGGCAATGAAGATCCACCTCCGCATACCGAAAGTGGGAGGACTCCGCGAGCGATTACTCCCCTGCCGTGCTCACGATCCACACACCGACGGCCATCACGACGCCGCCAGCAAGGAACGACGGACCGAGCGACTCCGAAAGGAAGAGCGCGCCGAGGGCCGTGCCGACGACGGGTTGTGCGAAAAAGAAAACGCCGACGACACCCGCGTCCAACTCCTCCAGTCCTCGATACCAGAGAAACCACGCCACCGCGGTGCTGAAGACGCCGAGGTACAACACCGCCCCGATGATTGCTAGCGTTATCGTCACATCGAGTGACATGAATGCGAGTTCGAACGGGACGAGAATCGCGACGAGCGGAATCGACGCGAGCGTGGAATAGGTCGCGGTTTCGAGGGCCGAGTACGTTCTGACGAGCGGTTTGCCCCATACCGTATAGCCCGCCCACGCGAAACTGGCGACGAACAGCGCGAAAACGCCGAGGAGGTTACCGTCCCCGATGGTGGAAAAGTCGTACTGGCCAGTGAGGACGACCAATGTGCCGACGACGGCCAGCGCCATCCCGCCGATCGTTTGTCGGGAAAGCGATTCCCCGAGGACATTCACCCCGAGTAAGAGGGTAAAGACGGGCGTGAGAACGGTCAGGAGGGAGCCTTGGCTCGCGGTGGTCAAATCGGTGCCGACGAACTGCGAGACGAGGGTGAGTGCGACCCATCCGCCGAGGACGCCGAACCGTCGGCGATCGGTACGCGAGAACGACCGAGTCGGCATCGTCAGTCGGACGACTACGAACAGCGTCGATCCACCGAGCGCGACGCGGAGGAACGCCAGCGTCACCGGGGGAACGACGGAGAACCCCCACTTGCTCACGACGTACATCCCACCCCACAGCGCGGCGGCGGTGAGGGGGGCGAGCGAACTGGCCCGTGACATCGTGCGGATGGTATCGTCCCCGTGGTAAATCCCTGTCCCTAGCATGGGAGGGCACAGGGTTATTCGCCCCGTGCGGGATTTCGGTTCATGGACATCGACACCCGACGAGAGCGACTGCGTACGCACGCAGACGACCTCGTCTCCGAGTTTGGGTCGCCGCTGTATGCCTTTTTTGAGGATGATTTGCGGACGAACTACGAAACCCTCCGTGGCGCGTTGGACGACCACTACCCGGACTCGGAGGTTCACTTCGCGGTGAAGGCCAACTACAACCTCGGTATTTTATCGGTCCTCCGGGACGCCGGATGCAAAGCGGAAGCCTACGCCAGATGCGAACTGGCCGCGACACGACGCGCGGGATTCGATGCGGCGGACGTCCTCCTAACGGGGATGAATCGCGCCCCGGAAGACATCGAACGTGCGCTCGATTGGGGCGTCTCTCACCTGCTCGTGGACAACGCCACAGAACTGGAGAAAGTCATCGTGGCGGCGAACGCGACGAACACGACCCCCGACGTCCTGATTCGGGGCAACCCTGCAATGGAAGTGCCGACTCACCCGGAGGTGGCGACGGCGACCCGCGAGAGCAAATTCGGACTGGACATCGAAAGCGGGCGGGCGATGGCCGTTGCGGAGATGGCTGCCGAATCCGATGCAGTCTCGCTCGCTGGCGTGCAGTTACACGTCGGAAGTCAGGTTCGCGGCGTCGAACCCTACGGTGTCGCCGCCCGGGAGATGCTCGACTTCGCGGGGGACATCCGAGACGAACTGGACGTCGAGTGCGAGGTTCTCGACCTCGGCGGAGGATTCCCGGTGCCGTACGACGAGGACGTGCCCGCCACCGATGACATCGTGAAACATCTGTCGGAAACGGTTCGGAAAACCTGTTCCGACCTCGGACTCCCGGAACCACGCCTGTTCGTCGAACCCGGGCGCAGGCTCGTCGGCAACGCCGGAACCTTTCTCGGTTCCGTCGGCGTGGTGAAAGAGACTCCCTACGCCGATTTTGCGGTGCTGGACGGCGGAACGAACTCGGTTTCGTCCTACTGGCCCTATCCGGTCTACGCGGTGAAAGATCGCGATCCGACGCGGGAATACCACGTCGCGGGCCCCCTCTGCTATACGGGCGACGTAATCAGCGAGAACGTCGCCCTTCCCGAGCTCGGCCCCGGCGACATCGTCGCGGTGGACAAGATAGGAGCGTATTCGCTCGGTAGCGCGAGTCATACGAACGCGGAGCCGAAACCGCCCGTCGTGTTGGTGCGGAGCGACGGCAGCCACGAGTGCCTCCGATCACGGGAAACGTGCGAGGACGTGTTCGGTCGCGACCGGATTCCGAATGGACTGTGAACGGACACGCCGGCAAACCGATGAAAATCCGTCGTGAGGAAGGCATTTCTTTCGTGCGCTCGGTAACCAATCCATGAAACCGGCAGACGTGCTGTCACCCGACCCGGCGGGCGGTGCCGAGAGTGGGAATAGTTGGTTCGCGGGACTCGTTCCGAACGCGGTCGCGCTTCGATGCCTCTCGGTCGAACTCCGTGCACCGCGGAAAATCGTTGTCGGGGAATCGGCGGCGTTTGTGCTTCGGGTTCGTAATCGCGCGCCGTTTCCGTTGAGCGTACGCTTACCCACGAGTCGTCTCTGGGGTTGGGACGTGGATGGGATCCCTGACGCCGACGAACGCGGATTCGAACCACCGAAAAAACCACGCCGTGTCGCATTTCGGCGACACGGCGTGCGACAGTTCGAGGGGACGTGGGATGGGCAGGTTCGCCGTGGTGGAACGGATGGCGACGAGTGGCAAGCACTGACGGGGGAACACACGCTTACGGGGTATCTTTCAGGACATGAAAATTCACCAAAATTACAAGACGACGTAGAGATATTGGTTGTGAGAAGATAACCCTAGTATGAAAGGGCTGTCTTATTTGCTACATCCTTCTTTGCTATTAGGTATCACGAATCGGGCGATAACCCGTAGCAACTGACACCATGACAAAAAGATACGACTCTTCCCTCAATCGACGACGATTCCTCACGATGAGCGCGCTCGGCGGCGCAACCGTTCTTGCGGGCTGTGGCGGTCAAAAGACGACCGGTGACGGGCCCGGAGGTACTGACCAGAAAGGCGGTACGTTCATCAACACATCGCCGGAGAGTGCGACGACGCTGGACCCACGCATGAACGAACTCGCGTGGGCGAATTCGATGATGCATTACCTCTTCGACTCGCTTCTCGCCGTGAAACCCGACGGGAGCGAAATCGTCCCGCATCTCGCCAAGGAACGACCGAAAAAGAAAGACGAAACGACCTACACGGTCCCGCTCAAGCAAGGGGTTACGTTTCACGACGGAAGCGAACTCACCGCCGAAGACGTGGCGTACTCGTTCAACTGGGTGCTCGACCCGAAGAACAAATCGACGAATCGGGAGAATCTCGGATTCATCGAAAGCGTGGATGCGACCGGCGACTACGAGGTGACGTTCAATCTCAAGTACGCCTATGCGTTGTTCGAGTTGGAACTGACCGGAATGAACGCCGTCATCGTTCCAAAGAAGGCCGCCGAAAACAAGGGGCAAAAGAAGTTCGCCCAGAAGCCCGTTGGAAGCGGGCCGTTTAAACTCAAGCAATGGCAGACCGGTTCGCATCTCACGCTCGAACGATACGACGATTACTTCCTCAAAAAGGCCAATCTGAAACAGATCAAATATCGCATTATTCCCGAGGCACAGACCGCATTCGTTGATCTCAAGACCAGTGGCGTGCATCAAGCGTCCGTCCCTGAAAAACTGCTTGGGGAAGCGAAGAACATCGATTCCATCCAGATGAAGCGCATCTCGCAGTTCGATTACAACGGACTTGTGTTCAACTCCAAACGGAAGCCGTTCGACGACCGGAAGGTCCGGGAGGCGATGCAGTATCTCGTCGATTACGACGACATGCTGAAAGTAACGAAGGGAGAACTCGGCAAACGAAGCTACGGGTTCATGCCGAAGGAAGTCAACGAGGCCTGGGATTTCCCGTGGAAGGAATGGAAACAAAAATATTATCCGCCGAAAGACCACGAAAAGGCGAAGCAGTTGCTCGAAGAGGCGGGATACGGCGACGGGTTCGACGTGACGATGTCCACGCTCGCGTCTGGAAAGTTCAAAAACATGGTCATCAAGTTGCAAAACGAGATGGACCAAGTCGGTATCAACGCGGAGGTTCAGGAGGTAGATATCGGCCGCTGGCTCGACCAACTCGACACGGGGGAATTCGACGTAACCATCTATGGCTGGTCAGGAGGACAAGACCCCGACGGCTTCTACTACTATCTCTTCCGCAACCCGCGCAATGACGATGGTGGCGTGGAAGACAGCTACGTTGGCAACGCTTCTGCCGGGATGCTCTACGAGGCGTATCCGGATAGCGAGAAATTGAAGAAAGCAGACCAGAAGATTCGAGAGGCGCGGAAACTCGGAAGCCGCGACGAACGCCGAAAGCTGTACATCGAACTCGCGGAGACGTTCCAATCCGAGTATCCGCACATCCCGGTGTATTCCGAACAGTCCGCAACGGCGTGGAGTAAGAAAGTCAACGGGTACGACCCGACAGCGTTCGCAGCCCAACCGCTATGTAACAAGTGGTCGAACGCCTCGCTCAGCAACTAACTACCTTCCGTTTCCATACACGAAATCATGAGTATGTATCGATACACCGTCCGACGGCTCCTTCAGATCATACCGGTCTTGTTGGGCGTGTTCACACTCACGTTCGTGATGATGCACGCACTGCCTGGAAATCCGGTGCGCATCTACCTCGGACTAAATCCCAGTCAAGAACTCGCAGATGAACTGATCCGTCAATATGGGTTCGACCGACCACTCTGGCAACAGTATCTCGACTACCTCGGACGGGTTCTCACCGGGAACCTCGGTGAATCGTTCCTGCTGAAACGTCCCGTTGCCGACCTCATGTTGGAACGCCTCGGGCCGACTCTCACCCTGATGGGCCTTTCGTACGTCATCGCACTCCCGATTTCGCTCCTGCTCGGCGTTTATGCCGCCTCGCGGCACAACGAGTTGGGCGATCACGTCTCGCGGTTTTTCGGACTGGCGGGTCTCTCGACCCCGAACTTCTGGCTCGGTCTAATGCTGATCTTCCTGTTCGCCTACGAACTGGGCTGGCTTCCCGCCTCGGGCTACGTTCCGTTCGCACAAGACCCGGTGGAGTCGGCGAAACGACTCGTCATGCCCGTAATCACGCTGGCGACCGCACAGACCGCGACGTTGATGCGAATGACGCGCTCCAGCATGGTCGAGGAGCTATCACAGGACTACGTCCAAACGGCCCGGGCGTTCGGCCTGCCGGAGCGACGCATCCTGCTCAAACACGCCTTCAGAAACGCACTCCTACCGCTGGTGACCATCATCGGGCTACAGCTGTCGTTTCTGCTGGACGGCAGCGTCATCGCCGAGAAGATATTCGCCATTCCGGGCATGGGCCGTCTGTTCTTCAAGGGAATAACGAAACAGGACTACGGTATCATCATGGGAATGACGCTGTCGTTCGCGTTGTTGTTCCTCGTCGGCGTCCTGCTGACCGACCTCGCGTACGCCTACATCGACCCGCGAATCAGATACGACTGATATGAGTACGAGCAAATCACTTACCGAGACGGGCATCGACACCGAAAGCCGGCTTATGGGGACGATTCGGGAACTCCGACACAGTCCAACGGCAATCGCTGGCGCAGTTATCGTCGGAATCCTCGTCGTGCTGGCCATTTTCTCGACCATCGACCTCATGGTGTTCGATAAGAGCCTTATTACCGCGATTCACGCGGACCCCCACGTGCAGAACACAGCCGAATCCTACTCGGCCCCCTCCCTCGACCATCCGATGGGAACGGACAATTTCGGTCGGGACGTGCTCTCTCGAATCGTTTACGGAAGCCGAATCGCGCTCGCCATTGGTATCATTTCCGTCGGAATCAGCTTCCTTGGCGGAATCGTGTGTGGCGCTGCGGCGGCCTACTTCGGCGGTCGAATCGATGACCTCATCATGCGTCTGTTAGAGGTATTGTACTCGATTCCGAGCCTCGTCCTCGCGATGACTATGATGGCGATCATGGGACCGAGCGTCTACAACCTCTTCATCGCCTACGGGGTCATCGGTATCCCAGCATACGCCCGTGTGATGCGCTCCGAGGTGCTTTCCATCCGCGAAGAGGAGTACGTCGAAGCGGCTCGAGCCGCCGGACTGCCGAACCGAACCATCCTTTTCCGTGAAATCGTCCCGAATGGATTGGCTGCGGTCGTCGTGCAGGGAACGCTCTCGATGGGCGGCGTCATTATCGGCGCGGCTGCACTGTCGTTCCTCGGATTCGGCGTGCAACCGCCGACCGCGTCGTGGGGGCGGATGCTGAATCAAGCACAAGAAGCCATGATCATCGCCCCGTGGGTCGCGGTGTTCCCCGGCCTGATGATTTTCCTCACCGTGATGGGGTTCAATCTGCTCGGCGACGGTCTCCGAGACGCCATGGACCCCAGAACGACGCTCCGCAAGGCGAACTGGGACGAACTGGACGACGATTTCCTCTCCAGCGAGAGTACGATGCGCGACGACCCCGACCCGGTAACCGAGAATCCGGCTACGGATGGCGGAACGCAGAGCGAAGATGAAACTGACGGGAGGCGAACGCAATGAGTCTCCTCGAAGTCGAAGACCTCCGGACGTACTTCTACACCGAAGAAGGAATCGTCCAAGCCGTCGATGGCGTGAGCTTCGAAGTGGACCGCGGCGAGACGCTTGGGTTGGTCGGCGAGAGTGGGGCCGGAAAGAGCGTGACGGTGAAGAGCCTCCTCGGACTCATCAACCCACCCGGCAAGGTGGTCGACGGAACGGTTCGGTTCGACGGTCGTGACCTCACCGCCTGCACCGAACGCGAACTTCGACGGGACGTCCGCGGGAGCGAGATTTCGTTCGTCTTCCAAGACCCGATGTCGGCGTTGAACCCCGTCTTTACGGTCGGAAATCAGATCGCCGAAATCGTGGAATATCACACCGACTGCACGGAGTCGGAAGCTCACGACAGGGCGGTCGAACTGCTCGACGACGTGGGAATTCCGGATCCTGAACAGCGGGCCGATCAGTACCCACACGAGTTCTCGGGCGGGATGCGCCAGCGGGCGCTCATCGCGATGGCACTGTCGTGCAGCCCGAAACTCATCATCGCGGACGAACCGACGACGGCGCTGGACGTGACGATTCAAGCACAGATTTTGGACCTGTTCGACGAGATTCAGGAGAAATACGACACGAGCGTCGTCTACGTCACCCACGACCTCGGCGTCGTCCGGGAAGTCTGTGACCGCGTTGCCGTGATGTACCTCGGAAAAGTGGTCGAACAGGCACCCTACGACGAACTGTACCGAAACCCGAAACACCCCTATACGCAGTCGCTCCTGCGGTCGGTCGTCCGACCCGACCGGCAGGCGGACGACCTGAATCCCATCGAGGGGACGATGCCGAGTGCGATCGACCCGCCCTCCGGCTGTCGGTTCCGTACGCGCTGTCCCGTCGCCGTCGATGACTGCTCGCGAATCGAGCCGCCACGCGTCGGTGTGGGACCGAATCACGACTCGGCGTGTATCCTCTATAAAGACGACTACGGAGCGAACGAGCCGATGCTACACGAACGAGGTCAACGATGAGTCAACGCCTGCAGCAACGCCCGGAACGAGCCGACGAACCGCTACTCAGGGTCGAAAACCTGACGAAACACTTTCCGGTCAACACGGGCCTCATTGGTTCGCTCCGATGGAATTCGGATGATGGGTTTCCGATCGAGCTGGACAGTCGGAGCGTCAGAGCGGTCGATGGCGTGAGCTTCGACCTCTATCCCGGCGAAACCCTGGGTGTCGTCGGCGAATCCGGCTGTGGCAAATCGACGCTCGCACGAACCCTTCTTGGCTTAACGGAACCGACCGACGGCGCAGTCGAGTTCCGCGGCGTCAGAACGACGACGTTCGACGGCGACGCGAAACACGAATTTCGACGAAACGCCCAGATGGTGTTCCAAGATCCACAGTCCAGTCTCAATCCGCGTCGAAAAGTCGGGAACATCATCGCGGACCCGCTCGAAGCGGCAGGGTGGAACGAAGGACGACGCAGGGAGCGCGTCCGCGAACTGCTCGGTCAGGTCGGCCTGAAGGAGGAGCATTACGGACGGTACCCACACGAGTTCTCGGGCGGACAACGCCAACGAATCAACCTGGCACGGGCGCTGTCGATCAATCCCGACCTCGTCATCGCCGACGAACCCGTGAGTGGTCTCGATATGAGCGTGCAGGCACAGATCCTCTCGCTCATGCAGGATTTACAGGAGGAGTACGGCCTCACGTACCTGTTCATCACGCACGACCTCTCCGTCATCAGGAACGTCGCAGACCGCGTCGCGGTGATGTACCTCGGTGATTTCGTGGAAACTGGCCCGGTTAACCGATTGTTTACCGACCCGCATCATCCCTACACGCGCGCCCTGCTGGATTCGGTTCCGAATCCGGACCCGGACACGCGCGGTGTGGAATCGAGATTGGTCGGCGACGTCCCGAGTCCGAGCGATCCCCCTTCGGGCTGTAAGTTTCACACCCGCTGTCCCGAACTCATCATTCCTGACCCGTTCACTCGGGACACATATCGCGAATACATGGACCTCCGGAACGACGTACGGGACGAGAACCTGCAAACGGATACCGATCCAGCGTCGGTTCGCTCGCATTATTTCACGGCGAGCCTTCCGGCGGCGGTCGACCGGACCATCGAACGGGCCATCTCGAACGCGGCGGACGGAGACTGGGATGAGGCGCAATCAACGCTCGCGGAATATCTGTCGCCCTGCGAAGCGCACATTCCGAAACTGGAATCAGTCGCCGACGGGCAGCTGTCGGCCTGTCACTTGGAGAGCGACGAGCGAGAGGCATTTTCGTGGTAACCGGAGCGTCCTTTGCGTCGAGCGTGGTGGCCAAAGAACTCGGCGGCGACGAACTGATAGCACACGACCCGGACGTTCCGCTTCCGCCAGCATCGAACACGAAACTACTCACCGCCGCACTGGCCTACCACCATCTCGGCCCGGACTATCGGTTCGAGACGAACGTTTCTCGATCCGGCGATTCCCTTGTGCTCGCAGGGCGGGGAAATCCATCGCTTTCGCTCGACCGATTGTCGGTCCTTGCCGAACGCGTCGGAAACAACGGCATCGGCACAGTGACGAACGTCATCGCCGACGTGGGATGGTTCTCCGAAGCATCCCGTGGGCCGGGATGGATGTGGGAAGACGGACGGCACGAGTACGGTGCGAAGAGCACGGCACTCGCGCTCGACGGAAATACAGTCTCGGTAACGGTGACGGGCACGGAGGTCGAGATAACCCCACGAACGAGTGCTATCGAACTCGACACGAACATCGACCCGTCCGCGGACGAGTTACGAATGTTTCGTGACGACGATACGATTCGTATCGAAGGACGATCACCTGACGAATCGAACACCGAGCGCGTCCCGGTCGGTGACCCGGTTTGTCACTGCCTGCTCGCGTTCCGGGACGCGCTGGAAGCGGTCGGGGTGGCTCACATCGGCGGTCTGCACGTCACGGAAAAACCGAAGTCGGGCGAACCGATAGCGACGGTGAAATCGCCGCCGGTCTCCGAACTCGTTCGGGAGATGAACGTGCCATCCGACAACTTCCTCGCGGAACAACTCGCTCGAAACATCGCCAAAGAGGTTCGTGGAAAGGGGTCGTGGAGCGAATGGGAAACAGTCATCGAGGAGTTCCTCGATTCCCGCACCGTCGGCGCGTTCAGAATTCGAGACGGGTCCGGGCTATCGCGGTACAATCTGATTTCCGCCCGTGGCATCGTTCGCGTCCTCGAATGGGTCACGGAGCAACCGTGGTCGGAGACGTTTTTCAACTCGCTCCCGAAACCCGGCGAGGGAACCCTCGAAGATCGACTGTCGGATGTTGGCTGCGACGTTCGAGCGAAAACGGGAACCCTCACCGGAAGCAGAACGCTCTCCGGAATCGTTCGTCGGGATAACGGACGGAGCGACGTGATTTTTTCCGTGCTTCTCGGGGGGTTGACCGCCGAGGACGAAGAGAACGCACGGGAGACCATCGACGATTTCGTTCGGGAACTGGCGGAGTGAGTTCGCGAGCGTTTTTATTCGAAGACGGGCCAAGGGGAGTCGATGGACTTCCTCGTTCGATCTGTGGTTTAGGTGTTACTGGGTGCAGTTAAAAATCACGGGGACGGTTTCAACCGGAGACGACGTCTCAGGCGAACAGGGTTCCGCCGAAAGGTGGACAGGTATCGAAATACGCCCCGTGTCAGCGTCACCTCCCAACCACCGACTTCGAACTATCCGTACCACTCGTTTCGGCCCGCACCTGCGGCGCGTAACATCGCCACCGAGGCTTCGAATACGCCGGCGTAGTCCGTCCCCTCGACGCGAGTCGTCCGGCCTCCCGCTCGTTCGACGGACGGTAGCCCTGCCGCACGAGCGGCTTGATTCGTCGTCGCCCAGTCGGCCTCGATAGCGATCGGTTCGTCCGGAACCGATTGCTCGAAGTCGTCGGTTGCGGCCCGTCGAACCGCCCGCTCCGCGGCGGTTCGAATCCGTTCGCGGGCCGCCTCAATCGGAAGACAGTCGGCCGTGAATCGGTCGATTCCGTCCTTGACGACGGCAGTTTCCACGTCCCCCAGTTCGTCACGAGCCTCGGTTTCGGTCGCGTCGTCGCCCGTCACGAGCCCGATCGGAACGCCGAGCGAGCGGGCGAGTCCGGCGTTCCATCCGAGTTCGCCGACCTCGCCGTCGTTCACGCGAAGCGCGACGAGTTCTTGCGCGTAGAACGTGTGGTTCAGGACGGCCGCAGGCGTTCCGGCCTTGGCGTGATAGCCGATGAAAAAGGCGACGCCGTGGTCAGCGGTCAGTCCCTGCATCATGGACCGGGGTTTCGTTCCACCCCGAATCAAGCGAGCGCCGTCGTGGAGCGCACTCCGAGGGAGGTTCGTCATCGAGGAATGTGAATCGTTGACGAGCACTCTCTCCGCGCCAGCCGCGAGTGAACCTTCGACTGCGGCGTTCACGTCGCCGACCATCAGCTTCCGTCCATCGTCGTAGTCCGCTTCGTCTTTCACGACGTCGCGCGGGTCGGCGATGCCCGTGATGCCTTCCATATCGGCGGAAACGAAGACGTTCATCGTGACGCCTCCAGCGTTCGTTCGACCTTCGCCAGCGTTCGTTCCCACGTCGCCCGTTTCGAAAAGACGTGATTTTCGCCGGGGTAGTGGTCGGCGTCGAACTCCTTTCCGAGGTCGGTGAGCGTTTCCACGACGAGGTCCAACTGTTCGAAGTTGACGTAGCTGTCGGCGGTCCCGTGGAAGTTGTACAGTGGCGCCTCGTAGCGATCCATGTGCGTCACCGGCGATGCTTCGGCCCAGCGTTCCGGGACGTCCCACGGTTCGCCACCCATCCGGAGCACTTCCGCGGAGGTAGCGGCCGGATATTTCGTCTCTTCTGCCCAGTCGCGATATAGTTCGAGGTCCGCGAGTCCGGCGAGGTTGATACCGAGCGAGAATACGTCGGGATGTGTACCGAGCACTTGGAGCGTGGCGTAGCCACCGTACGAAAGTCCCCAGACGGCGACCGAGTCGGAATCGACATAGTCGAGTTCTTTTAGATACTGTCCCGCCCGTGCAACGTCCTCGATTTCGTCGGCACCTCTGACGCCCGCGATCGCCTGTCGAAAGTCCCGACCATAGCCGATACCACCGCGGTAGTTGACGAATAGACCGATGTATCCCCTTTCGGCGAGATACTGATGAAACGTGTAGAACAGGCTGTAGGAGCGCGATGGGTGCCAGCCATCGCGCATCTGGCGCATCGGTCCGCCGTGAACACAGACGACCGCAGGCAGGTCGGTCGCATCGCCCGCAACCGTCTCGAATTTTCGGGGGTCGAGCAGATAGCTCTCGATGTGCCGGCCCGCGCTTTCGAACTCGATTCGCTCCGGCTCGATGGGTGGGACTGGCCAGTTCTCGACTGACGACCGAGTGATTCGATTGGTGTGCCCATCCACATCGACACGAAGTTCCGGCGAACGGTGGCGGTCCGCGTGTAGATACGCGAGCGCACTACCGTCGGGGGATGGACGGGGTGAGACGTTCGTCCCTGCCGTTTCGACGAGTGATTCCGTCGCACCGTCGAGCGTGACCGAAAAGATGTGACGTTGTCCGGCGTCGTTTCGATTCGAGGCGAAGACGAGGGTCTCGTCGTCGCGCCATTGCGGCGCCCCGTCGGCGACTCCTTTGTCCTCGAACGTGCCTTCCGTCAGTTGCGTGCGTTCGCCAGTCTCGGTATCGACCACGTGGACGTGATCCCAGCCGTCGAGTGGAAGCGTGAGCGCGATTCGGGTTCCATCGGGGGACACCTCCGTTGCTCCCTGTGAGACGACGCCGCGTTCGCGGTCGATTTCCCGGGCGAGAACGGTTTCCTCGCCGGTCGTCGGATCGACTGCGACGATGCGTCGCACGCGTCCACCCTCACCTTGCTGGTCGAAGACGATGCGACCGTCGGCCAACCACGTGGGACTTCTGCTCGCCGTCTCGTCTCGAGTACGCCACACCAGTTCGTCGTTCTCGACATCGACGACGCCGATCTGCGTCGTCCCGTCGTCGACGAATCGATACGCGAGAGAGACGTCGTCGTCCGACCACGCAAACATCCGGGATTCACCGAGGAACGGACCACGTACCGGTACGTCGTACGTTCGTTCGTCGCCCGTTACGGCGTCACGAACGACGGGTCGGCCGTCGCGATAGAAGGCGAATCGGGACCCGTCGTTCGACCACGTGTAAGCTTCGCGGTCGTCCGAACCGGATATGAGTCGTCGTGTCGTCCGTTCGTTCGGGACGGCGAGGAGGAGGTCGCCACCGTCGGTGGCGACGAGCAGTTCCGGAGCGGTCGGTGACCACGAAAATTCGGAGACGAAGCCTTCTTCGGGAGCGAAACGCCACGTCCGGTCTCCCGTTCGGTCGGAGACGAGGAGAACGTTTCCGTCGTCTTCGTACATCGTGGTGGCGAGAAATTCACCGTCCGAAGACCACGAGGGAGGAGCGGGATACTCCACGTCGAGAACGTCGGAAAGCGTGAGGTTCGATGACATACCATCGTAAATTACGTACTCCCTCATAGCGATTCCCACTTCGGCGAGGTCGACGGGAACGGTTCGGTCGAGCGGTCAGTAGTTCCGTCCGGCGAGTTTCGTCAGAAACGCGTCGAGTACTTTCTGCTCACCCTTCCGGAGATGTTCGAGGAAGGTCGGGCCGCTGATACCGAAATTCTCGGCGATATCGTTTGCCGATATCTCGCGTGGCCAATTGTAGTAGCCGGCATCGTGTGCTTCGAAGAGACACTCCGTCTGCCGGGTCGATAGCGAGTCGTAGATCTGATCGCTGGTGTCGGCAAATTCGACGTTATCTCGGGGGTTTACCTCCTGTATCGCTTCCAGTGTGATATCGTACTCCCCTTCCATTCTGGCGAACACGGCTTCGAGTCGGTCGGAGCGCACGAGGACTGTCCAGTGTTCGTATCCACCGGTGATATGAACCGGTTCGATGGGCATGAACTCCGAATTGACGATTTCGGGGACGATGCTCGATGCGCGTTGATACGTGACGACGATACGGGCACGGCTCCCACCGTCCTTTAGAATGGCGGTGCTCTCGACCACGCGGTGGGCGTCGATGGCTTCGACCAGCGTTTCGATATCGTGGTCACCCTCGGAAACGAGGATGAAATCCCCCTTGACCGTCTCGTCGGTCGGGTAGAGCGACTTTTCCAGAATGTGTGTTCCATCGAACTCCTCGGTCACTTCGAGGGTCCAACAGCCCGGATGCCACAGTTTGAGTTCGACCTGTCGATGTGAAGTCCCATCGTGTTGGTCTCTGACGTGGATAACACTCATGATACGTGGTCACACCACTCAGTGAAAAATTTGTATACTTTTCAACGTACATTTAGCGCTGGGCGGCCCAAACCGCGGTCGCACCGAGCAGAATCGCCGGAACCAGCGGTACGACGATGTATGCGAACTTGAACGGGAGATACGGCGGATTGATGTAGATGAGCAGTGGCGCGATGATGAACGCCAGTACCATCACTGCAACCAAAACCCATCCACTTCGTCCGAACTCCCTGTTTTCAGCCATCACAGTTCGCTATCCGGTTTGACGACGACTTTTCCAAACCCATCGCGGTTCTCGAGTAGTTCGTGAGCGCGTGCCGTCTCGCTCATCGGAAGCACCGCTCGAATCGCGGGTTCGAAGGTACCGTCCCAGACCAGTTCCATCACGTCGTCCGCCTCGCCGTGGGATGCCATCGTGGAACCGATGACCGAGAGCTGATTCCAGAAGATGCGGTTGATGTCGGTTTCCGGTCGTCCGCCCGTCGTCGCACCGCAGGTGAGAACCCGTCCGCCCTTGGCCAGACTCTTTAGGGAATCCTGCCATGTGGCCGCACCGATGTGGTCTACCACCACATCGACGCCGCGTTTGCCAGTTAGTTCACGAATTTGGTGGGCGAAGTCGTCGTCCTCATAGTTGATGGCGTAGTCCGCACCGAGTTCGTGAGCGTGGTCGAGTTTTTCCTCGCTACTTCCCGTGGCATACACCGTCGCACCTGCGTAGTCGGCGATTTGAACGGCGGCGTGGCCGACGCCGCCGGACGCGCCGAGGACCAGCACGTCCTCACCGGGTCGAACGTCGCCACGCGTGAGAAGCATGCGCCACGCAGTTTGGAAGACGAGTGGCGCGGCGGCAGCAGTCTCCCACGAAACGTCCTCCGGGACCGGGAGCAGATTGTCCTCTGGAATCGCGGCGAGTTCGCTGTGAACGCCGCGAATGTGCTCGCCGATGATATGGTATTTGACACACAGCGAATGTTCGCCGTGGCGGCAGTACTCGCAGTTTCCGCAACTGACGCCCGCCGAGAGGGCGACGCGGTCGCCGGGCTCGAATCGGGTTACGCCCTCGCCGACCTCGATGACTTCGCCCGCACCGTCACTGCCGGGGACGTGTGGCATATCGAGCGTGAGTCCGGGCAACCCACGTCGCGTCCACACGTCCAAGTGGTTCAGCGCGCCCGCCTTCATATCGACGAGAACTTCGTCGCGCGCAGGTTCCGGGTCGGGGAACTCCGCGTAGTCGATAACCTCCGTCCCGCCGTGTCCTTCGAACTGGACGGCTTTCATGTACAGTTGGTTAGAGGGGAGGCGTAAAACTGTAACTCAACGGATTCGCCGACGACTTTTAGGAAGCGCAACGGGAAAGAACGGCCATGGTCGATCTTCAGTCACGTGACACACGCCGGGCATCGACGGACGACGAAGACGAGGAAGTGGGGGACGAATCGAATACGGGGAAGGACGGGAACCACCACGACGACCAGCGGCACGAACACGACCATCACGCACACGACGTAGACGAACTCGGGTTTGGCGTCGTCACCGTCTCGTCCTCGCGTTCGCTCGACGAGGACCCCGCGGGAGATGCCATCGCCGAACTGGTCGAAAGCGAAGGGCACGACTTGGTGACCCGTGAATTAGTCGCGGACGATTACGATTCAGTACAAAAAACAGTGGATAACCTCGTCGGCAGAAAGGACGTCGATGTGGTCGTGACGACCGGTGGAACCGGCGTCACGCCCGACGACGTGACCGTCGAGGCGGTAACACCGCTCCTCGAAAAGGAACTTCCGGGATTCGGTGAACTGTTCCGCACCCTCTCCTACGACGAAATCGGGACGAAAGTCGTCGGGACGAGAACGACAGCAGGTGTCGTCGATGGTGTCATCGTCTGTTGTCTTCCCGGGAGCGAAAACGCGGTTCGCCTCGGTACCGACGAAATCCTCCTGCCGGAAGTAGGTCACCTCGTCGGACTCTCCGGACGGGAGTAGGGATGGAATCTTAGAGACGAAGCGGTTCCGCCACTTCCCATCGAGAAGTGAACTGGCTGTTCACGTTCGCGGCGAACTCCGGATCCTTGAGGTCGATCATGGCGAACGCTTCGCCCGGTGAGAGGGGGTTTGCGACCTCGATACACACCTCTATTTCGTCGATGAGATTGAACGTCCCATCGAGTTTCGAGGTCGTCCGCACGGAGAATTTCGGATGGTCGGAGAGGGTGGTCGCGTATCGGTCACCGACGCTCGGCGGCAACGTGCGGACGAGTTCCGGCGACATGAGCACCGAGACTTCGACGTCACGGGAGAGGGCTTGCTCGATATGTTTGGTGACGGTTTCACCGACATCACCGATGTCGAACGTCGGCGACACACGACCAGCAACCATGACAATGCGATCCTCGGCGGCGTCCAACCGTTCGATCAGCAGTTCGAGTGATTCTTCCGGGCCGACTGCCGCCGTCCAAAATCCTTCCTCGATGGGCGGTTCCGTGTTGTCGAGTTCCGTTCCCAACTCATCGACGATGTCCTCGTACTGCTCCGCTTTCGCGTCCAGTTCCTGCAGTTTGTCGTCCAGCAGTCGGTCGAGCGCGGTTCCCGGTTCGACGGCGACGTACTTTTTCGGACGACTCGCGCTCTGACTGCGGACGAGGTTGTGCGTCTCCAAACTGTTGAGGACGTCGTATATTCGACCCATCGGAACTTCACTCGCGCGCGAAAGCTCCTTCGCCGTGGTCGGACCGGTGTTCAACAGTGCCCGATACGCCCGCGCTTCGTATTCGGAGAGGCCTAAATCGCGGAGACTTGCCATATCTGTTGACATTACGCTAGCTCTATAAAAACGCTACGTGCGTTCGCCGAGATTTTAACCGCATGCTCGTTTTTATCTACTGATTGCATTTTAAAACAAATCCGCTGCGAGTTCGTTCAGTTCGGCAGGTGTGCTCGCCGGGTCGGATACCGTGTCTTCTGCAACGAGGTAGGCGTGTCCATCCTCGAATTCGCCGTCCGCGTTCGGGACGACAACTTTCTCGTGGTCCGCAATCCGGAGTGCAGCGCGATGAAGGTCGGATCCGGACGGCGTAGCGACGACGATCGTGAGTGGTTGTCTACACACGCGCGATGCCGCGGTTCCGTAGCCAGCAACCTGAACACCGATTCGGTCCGCCGCGCCGGCAAAAGCACCGAGTGCCTCCGCTGCCGTCTCCTCGTATCGTGGGTCGTCGGTGAGAACTGAGAGGTCCACCAGTGCGTCGGCGAGCGCCGCGTTTCCATCGACGGGACGGAGCGGCCGGTCGAGCAGTCCAGGCCCTTCGATCGGTCCGTCGACGAACGCGCCGTCGTCCTGCTGAAGCGTATCGATCGTGTAGTCGGTGACTTCGCACGCAGTGTCGAGGTAGCCGGAATTCCCGTCGTCAGTTCCGTCTCCAAGTACTTGGGCGGCGGTGGTGAACGCACGAACGACGTACGCCTGGTCGGCGAGCAGTCCGGATTCGCCCCCCTCGATTTCGTCACTCTCGTCGCCGTCTCGATAGTGGGCGACGGCACCGTCATCGATGAGCGAATCGAGAAAGTCGAGAGTTCGTTCGGCGTAGCGACGAGCGTGGTCGTCGTCAGTGTAGGCCGCAAACGTCAGTAAGGCATCCGCTGCCAGCGCGTTCCAGTCGGCGAAGGCGGTCGAATCGATGGCCGGGGCGTCTTCGCTCTCGCGGTCGCTCGCATCACCATCGTAGTATCCATCGCCGGGTTGCTGGCTTCCACCGAAGGCCTCGCCGTTCCAGAGCGTCGTCGTCAGATATTCGATCGTTTTCTCGGCGGGGTCGCGGTAGCGTTCCTCGCCCGTGTACAGGTAGGCGTTCGCGTATGCGCGCACGAGTGCGGCGTTTGCGTCGAGCACTTTTTCGTGATGAACGTCGTTCCAGTCGCGAGTTCCCGCGTAGCGGAAGAATCCACCCTCGTAGTCGTCGAAAAGGTTCGCCGTGATCGGCGACAAGGTGGCGAGTGCGCGCTCCCGGTCTCGTTTCAGCGCGAATTCGACGGTCCGAGGGAGCGGGAACTTCGCATCGTCACCCCATCCGCCATGTGTCGCGTCGAATCGGTCCTCGACCTGTCCGACCAGGAGGCGCTCGATTTCCTCGGTTACGTCGTCAGCGGGCGGGTTTTGGTCGCGTACGTTTCGCGGCACCTGTGCCGCTTCTCGCCCTTTGTGTTTCCAGAGGTCGCGAACCTGCCCGACGACCTGTCGCATCGTGTCGTGGTCGAGGAAGGTCGCACCGGTCAGATGTTCGCCTTCCGGCGTGAGGAAGACCGTCGTCGGGAATCCGCCCATGTTGTATCGCTCGCGAACGCGGGGATGTCGGTCGATATCCACTCGGACCGGGACGAACGAGTCGTTGACGTTCGCCGCCAACGTCGGTATCGAATACGTCGTCTCGTCCATCTCGTGACACCACGAACACCACCGCGCGGAGAGGGACAGGAGGACGGGTTTGTTCTCGTCTTGCGCCTCGGAAAAGGCGTCCGAACCCCACTCTCGCCACTCGATCTTCGTTCCTTTCGCGGACTCGTCCATGCGCGGGGGTTTGGGATGGACGGGGAAGTGATTTCGGAATCGCGCGCTTGGGGGAGACGGTTTCGAAGGGTATCGCCAGGACTGTTGACTTGTGGGAGTTCGCAAGGCGAGATTCACGTGAAACGGTGAGCGGTTCGATCGGTACGACTCAAATAACGTGCGTTCGGGCGTGCAACCTCGAAGGTCGTCGCTGTATCACCCTCGTTGCCGTCGTCGGTGTATCAACAGTCGAGCACGGAAAAAAACTGTCCGCGACTCCTCGGCGTCGTTATTCGTCGTGAACTTCGATCGACTCGAGCACGACGTCGCTCTTCGGTTTGTCCTGTCGGTCCGTGTCCACGGAGCCGATTTCCGTGACGACATCCATGCCGTCGATGACTTCGCCGAAGACGGAGTGTTTGTTGTCGAGGTGCGGCGTCGGGGCGAGCGTGATGAAGAACTGCGAGCCGTTGGTGTTCGGGCCGGAGTTCGCCATCGAGAGGATGCCCTCGCTGTCGTGTTTGAGTTCGGGGTGGAACTCGTCGTCGAACTGGTAGCCGGGACCGCCGCGGCCGGTTCCGGTCGGGTCGCCGCCCTGAATCATGAAGTCGTCGATGACGCGGTGGAAGAGCACGTCGTCGTAGAGGGGTTCGCCGGAGACTTTGTCGCCGGATTTCGGGTCGGTCCAGTCCCGGTCGCCCGTCGCGAGTCCGACGAAGTTCTGGACGGTGCGGGGTGCGCGCTCGTCGAACAGTCGTACCTCGATGTCGCCGTGGTTCGTGTGAAGCGTGGCTGTCAGGTCGTCTGCCATAGACGAACCGTCTATCTCCAGGGGAAAAAAGCGTTCTATCCTATCTGCTCGCGGTCGTGTACAGCAATGGGGCGATAACCAGCAGTGCGACGCCGAGATAGGCGAAGTGGGCCGGTGCACCCATCGCCACGACGATGAGGAACAGCAGACCGAACAGGATGGTGTTCAACGACAGTACCTTCCGGGACTTTAGCGGAATCGCGGCCAGTAGTGAGAGCGCGAACAGGACGAAGACCGCCTGTCCCACGTTGTATTTGATGAGGAAGTCGTCGATGAGTGGGAGTGGGACGAACTCAAGCATTCCTGTCCGTGAGTCGGTGTGAGTTCTCCTTTAAACTTCCGCTATGCCCCGCTCGATCCGGTCAGTTCCAGCGGTCTGACCCAGATGTACCAGATGAGAAGCGCGGCGGTGAGATAGCCCGTGTAGAAGACGGCAGTACCGACCAGCCCGTATCCCATCTCGGTCAACACGTATTTCGACATCCCGGGGACGATGACACCGAGCGCCAGCGCCAGCCCGAATCGCACCTTTCCAGCCGCGTTCCCTGTGCTCATACCACCGCCTACGTATTCGACCCGGGTGAATCGCTCGGTTCGGGTTCAGCGAAATGGACACCCGTGGGAGTACGAAAATCAATGACCCGTCCGGCCGTGAAACGTTTCGAACATGGATCGCGACGGGACGCTCGCCGGGATCCGTCACCTCCGTGGTCCGGAAAATAGACTACTTATCGAGCGCGAACCGTCATCTCGACCGGGTCTTCGGGATGAATCGTGACAAACGGAACCAGCGAGAGCGGCGTGTCGGATATTCGTTCGAACGCGAACCGACTTCCGAGCGTCGCCAACACGAGTTTTGCCTCACGCATGGCGAACCCGTCGCCGATGCATTTGCGCGTGCCACCGCCGAACGGGAAGTAGGCAAATTCGGGAAGGTCCCGGCGGAACTCGTTCGTCCATCGTTCCGGACGGAACGCTTCGGGGTCGTCGAAAAACCGTTCGTCTCGGTGGACGACCCACTGCGGCGTAGCGACGATGGTTCCGGCAGGAATATGAAATCCGGCGAGTTCATCGGCTTCCGCCGCCTGTCGATAAACGACGTAGGCGGGCGGGTAGAGGCGCATCGCCTCCATCACCACGGTCTCCAAATAATTCAGTTTCCCGAGGTCGGCGATGGTCGGGGACTCGTCGACTACCGAATCGAGTTCGTCGTGGAACGTTCGTTCCTTCTCGGGATGCCTCGACAGGAGATCCCAAGCGTACGTGAGGGTTAAGGCAGTCGTGTCGTGGCCCGCGAGCAACATCGTCATCATCTCGTTCCGGACCGATCCCTCGTCCAGTCGTCCGTCCGCCTCCTCTCCGAGAAGCGTTCCGAGCAAGTCGTCTTCCGAGCCGTGAACGTCGTGTTCTCTGCGAACTTCGCGAAGGATCCGGTCTAGGATCTCGACCGACCGGCGATAGCGAACGTTCCGCGGCGTCGGCACCTCTTCGGGGACGAATCCCTGCGGGCCGGGGCGGAACCGCTCGCCGACCTCCAACAGTGCTTCGCGGATGGTTCGCTCCATCCCGTCGATTCGCGCACCGAGCAAACTCTCGACGACGATTCGAAGGGTGAGTTCGGACATCTCGCGGTGGATATCTATGTGTTTGCCGTCGTGCCACGAATCCGCCAGCGTCTCCGTATCGCGGACGATGATGTCGGCGTACTCGTTCAGTTTATCGCCGTAGAAGGACGGTTGCATGATTTTTCGCTGGCGCTGCCAGTGCTCCCCGTTGCTCGTCAGCAACCCATCGCCGAGCAGCCCGCCCAACCCTTCGTCGCCACCCAAACTCGGCTTGCGGTAGTTCGCCGCGTTCGTTACGAGAACGCGGCGAATGGCTTCGGGGTCGGTGACCTGATACACTTCCTGCGTATACACATCCATTCGAGCGACGTCGCCGTACTCGTCCGCGACACGTTCCATGAACCCCAGCGGGTCGTCGGCGTAGCGGAGACTCGACCCAAGAAACGGTACCCCCTCCGGCCCCGATGGCACTCGGCCTGCCATGTGAGACAGTAGGTCGCAGACGGTAAGAACCCTCGCCCAACGGGTGACAGTGATTTTATACTTCGTGGAGAAGAGAAGAACATGGACAGCAGTCACCGATCGCTTGAGAGGCAAATTCCACCGATTGTCACGCTTCTCGTCCTCGGTTTCGGATTGACAGCGCTGTTTCTCGGGTATGAGTGGTTCTGGATGGTGTTCGCCCTCGGGTTCGCCGTAGTACTCCCCATTTTGACTATTCTCTCCAACGCAGTGTTCGGGTGGGAAAGCGAGAGCGAACGGCGAGAAGACGAACCGAAATCGGAACCGGTGGACGAACAGCAGGATGCCCTCGACATACTTCGAAGCCGATACGCGAGCGGCAAAATCGACGAAGGTGAGTTCGAGCGTCGGGTTGACCTGCTGCTGGAGAACGAGACCGTCGAGGACGTGAAAGCACAGAGAACGCGGAACGAACGCGAATTGAGTTGAGATGCAACTGGCTAGAAAGTCTATGCCGTCGTCCCGACTCCGACGAACTGCCGAAGCGACGTGAGATTGGTTTCTGGCTCTCCCCTCTCGGTTGACCTCGCTGGATGTGTCGGTTCGGTCGGGATCGGAACTGAGGCTGCCACGAAAGGGACAGCAGAAACGACGACTTCGACTCCTCCCTCATAACTCGCCACAATCCATTTGGTCCTCTCACCCGACTGTAATCCATGGAACAAGAACGAAAACGGCCGGAGTGGCGCGAACTGGCGAAGCACGTTTTGACGGGGGTTGCACTCCTCACGTTCGTTTGGTTGATTCGAAGACTCCAAGGCGAACCCACCGACGGGTAGCGGTTCGAGGCCAAAGACTCAGATTCACCGACACGTATACGATGACGACGAGCGTACCATTGTTCGCGTCGCTGTCGTGACGTGGGATGGGAAAATGAACGAAGGATTACGGCACAAGCGAATACTGGCGATACTGCTCGTTTTACTGATGCTGCTGGGTGGAGCGGGAGCGATCGTCTCGGTAACTGACGCGAAAGAGGGCGATGGAACCGACCCGGAGATGGAGGTCGTCGGAGGAGTGGAAGACGTAGCAAGCGGCCACGATACCGCCATAGCACAGGCGACAGACGACGATAGGGGGTGACACGTGATACCCACATGGCGGTAGGTATCATTGACAAGCACGCATCGACAACACGATCCGTCGCACGCCGTCGCGGAACACCGCGGCAAACAGTTTCGGTGTCGGGATTACGAACTGGTGTTGCCGTTGCCACTACAGTCCGCTCCCTGTACCACCAGTGGCGAGCGCGCGAAGCGTGCGGCCAATCGTATCGAGTCGTTGCTCCTGATTCCGTATGCCGTGACGATTTGCGATATACTGCGGGTCGTTGTAGGTGACGTTCACCGTCTCGCCGTCCTGCCAGACCAGCAGTTTCTGCGGCAGGTCGATGGCGACGGTTCGACTCGCCTGCATCAGCGGCGTGCCGAGTTCCGGATTGCCGAAAATGAACAGCACCGTCGGCGGTAAATCGAGACCCGCTGACTCGGCATTATCGGAGTGGTCAACCGTCGTGACGAGGGTCAGCGCGTCCGTGTTCTCGATATCTCCCTCGATTCGTTCGACGGTCTCGTCGAAACTACGGTCGCTTTCGACCGTTACGAGGCCGTTTTCGTCGGGTTGGGTTCCAGTAGTTGTTTGTCGAGTCGCTCCTCCGACGGTGGCGAATGCGCCGCCGCCGAGAAGTGCGCTGGCGAGTTTCAACATCGTTCGTCGATTCGATTTCCTCGGCATAGCGACGTAGTCGGCGAGGGATGCCTTTGTTATTCACCACAGTCGGAACTGAAACCGAGGATACTCGTACTAAGCAGTCATTACGAGAGGAGCTCCTCAGAACTGTTGTGGACAGCAAGATTAGGTGGCTGGGGAGATTATGTCCTCGGCCCCCGTTGAAAGGTGGGCCAACGCGGATTTGAACCGCGGACCTCCCGGTTATCAGCCGAGCGCTCAACCTAACTGAGCTATTGGCCCTCAGTGAGCGCATTTCATCGTTGCGCCCTGCAACGTTTAAGGGTTTCTTTTCGAATCGGAATCCTCCTCGAAGTCGATGTCGTAGGTGTCCGAATCCATCCGATACGTGTCACCACCGTTTCCGCCGGAACTACTCGAACTGCTCGCTCCGCCGGAGTTTCCGGGGTTCGGGAACCCGAACGTGTAGATGTTACCCGAGGCGAACCCGCCGGTCTGCTTGTCGATGTAGGGCGTGATGACCCACTTCTTCGCGACCGTTCGGAACATCGCCCGCGTCACGGGGAACGCGAGCAGGAATCCGAGGGTATCCGTAATCAGTCCGGGCGTCAGGAGGAACGCACCTGCGATGAGCAAGAATCCACCATCGATGATGCGATCGGTGGGAATGTCACCGCGTTGGATATCGGACTGAATCTTCCTGATGGTGTGTCTCCCCTCCGCGCGCACGAGTAACATTCCGAGAAGGGCGGTCAGCACGACGAGCGCCACGGTGAGTTGCCATCCGATATTCCCAGCGACGAAGACGAGGAACAACCCGTCCAGTAACGGAATCAACAGCAGCAGCGCCAGCAACCGTTTCCACATGCGCGGACGTAGTGGTTCCGACTGTAAAACCCTTTACCTGCTGATGCGTCGGCGGGGAGGTGAACGATTTGGATGACGGGTCTGCGTCGTTGAACGTCGTTTTGGTGCTGGCGGAAGGCTCGATGAGGTGTTGTCGTTTGTAATCGCGAGGCGTACGCTAAACCTGCGGGAGACGGACCGTCTTTCGCGGTACGTAAAAACCAGCAGTCTTCCGTAACTCACAAACGCTTGGCGTTTGCTCATCCGAGGATGTCGACGGTTTCCTCGTCCCGAACTCGCTCCTCTCGCAGCGTGTTCGGGTTCGCTCGTTCGTTCCCCATTCCCGGTTCGATTGCAGGGCGGGCGGGTCGGTTTGGGCCGCCCGCTCCAAGGCCGATCAGCCGTTTTCTGCAGCAAGTCGTTTTTCGACCCGCGGTGGCAAATCGGTCACGTACTCGCCCGCCTGCTGTGCCTGGAGGCGACGGGCGAGGGAAGAAAGGAGGGAGTGGCTCGTGCCTAACATCAGCAATCGTCACGACACCGTATTCACCGTTTTTAGCCGTCATACTGCCCTCAGCGATACGAACTGGTCACACATTCCTCTCCTATCGCCCGCGATTCCGAAATTCGAAACTGGGTTTCGCACCTCGTAATCTTTCGTGGGGCTTATTACGATGTACGAACTTCACACCGATAACAGCCATGACCGAGGACACCGAAGACAGAACGATCTTGCTCATCGGAAGCGGACCCATCCAAATCGGACAGGCCGCGGAGTTCGACTACTCCGGCGCACAGGCCTGCCGCGCGCTACAGGAAGAGGGAGCACGGGTCGTTCTCGTCAACTCCAATCCGGCGACCATCATGACCGACCCGGAGATGGCCGACGAGGTATACATCGAACCCATCACCACGGACGCCATCGCGGAAATCATCCGAAAGGAACGTCCCGACGGAGTCATCGCCGGGCTCGGGGGACAGACGGGACTGAACGTTACCGCGGAGTTGAGCGAGGAGGGTGTACTGGACGAGTACGACGTCGATATCATGGGAACGCCGCTCGACACCATCTACGCCACCGAGGACCGTGATCTGTTCCGCGCGCGCATGGAACAGTTGGACCAACCGGTTCCGCGCTCGACGACCATCACGCTCGAAGACGACGAATCCGTCGGTGACGTGGATGCGGACGCACTCGGCGAACGGGTCGAGGAAGCAGTCGAATCGGTCGGCGGCCTGCCCGTCATCTCACGCACGACCTACACCCTCGGCGGGTCGGGGTCGGGCGTCGTCGGCGAGATGAACGAACTGAAGGAGCGAGTCCGCAAGGGACTGCGACTCTCGCGCAACAACGAGGTGCTCATCACCGAATCGATCGCCGGCTGGGTCGAACTGGAGTACGAAGTGATGCGCGACGCCGACGATTCGTGTATCATCATCTGTAACATGGAGAACTTGGACCCGATGGGTATCCACACGGGGGAGTCCACGGTCGTCACGCCTTCGCAGGTCATCCCCGACGACGGCCATCAAGAGATGCGCAACGCGGCCCTCGAAGTCATCCGCGACTTGGGGATTCAGGGCGGCTGTAACATCCAGTTCGCGTGGCGTGACGACGGCACCCCCGGCGGGGAGTACCGCGTCGTAGAAGTGAATCCCCGAGTCTCTCGCTCCTCGGCACTCGCGTCGAAGGCAACCGGCTATCCCATCGCCCGCGTCACCGCGAAGGTCGCACTCGGCAAACGCCTCCACGAAATCGAGAACGAAATCACCGGCCAGACGACGGCGGCGTTCGAACCCGCAATCGACTACGTCGTGACGAAGGTGCCGCGCTGGCCCAAGGACAAGTTCGACGACGTGGATTTCGAACTCGGCACCGCGATGAAATCGACCGGCGAGGCGATGGCGATCGGCAGAACGTTCGAGGAAAGCCTGCTGAAAGCCCTCCGCAGTTCGGAGTACGAACCCGACGTGGAGTGGAGCGAAGTCGGCGACGACGAACTCGAAACTGACTACCTCGAAGCGCCGACACCTGACCGCCCCTACGCCATGTTCGAGGCGTTCGAGCGCGGCTACACCGCCGAACAGGTCGCGGAACTCACCGGAATCGAAGGGTGGTACGTCGAACGGTACGAACGCATCGCGGAGGCGGCCGAGGGCGCCGAAGACGGGAACTTCGACCGTGCCGCGGAGAAAGGGTTCACGAATCAGGAGGTCGCCTCGATGGCCGGTGCGGACGTTGGAGTCGTCGAAACGTCGGCCCCTGACCGCTCGTTCAAACAGGTAGACACCTGCGCTGGCGAGTTCGCTGCATCGACACCGTACTACTACTCGGCCCGCTCGGCCCTTGAGACAAACTTCTCGGGTCGTGACGAACTCCAAGTCGACACCGACGTCGAGAGCGTCGTCGTGGTCGGCGGCGGTCCGATTCGCATCGGCCAAGGTGTCGAGTTCGACTACTGCTCGGTGCACGCCGTGCGCGCCCTGCGCGAGATGGGTATCGAAGCGCACGTCGTGAACAACAACCCCGAGACGGTTTCGACCGATTACGATACCTCCGACGGACTGTTCTTCGAACCGATCACTGCCGAGGAAGTCGCCGACGTTATCGAGGCGACGAACGCCGACGGCGTGATGGTACAGTTCGGCGGTCAGACCTCGGTCGATATCGGTCACCCGCTCGAGACGGAAATCGAACGCAGGGGACTGGACTGTACGATTCTGGGAACAACGGTTGACGCGATGGACCTCGCGGAGGACCGCGACCGCTTCAACCGCCTGATGGACGACTTGGGTATCGCTCAGCCGACCGGCGGAAGTGCGACGAGCGAGGAAGAAGCGCTCGACCTCGCACACGAAATCGGCTATCCCGTCCTCGTGCGTCCCTCTTATGTCCTGGGCGGTCGCGCGATGGACGTCGTGTACAACGATGACGAACTCGAAGAGTACATCGAGGAGGCGGTTCGCGTCTCGCCGGACAAGCCGATTCTCGTGGACGAGTTCCTCGCAAACGCGGTCGAACTGGACGTTGACGCCGTGAGCGACGGCGAAGATATCGTCATCGGCGGAATCATGGAACACGTCGAAAGCGCCGGGGTTCATTCGGGCGACTCGGCCTGTATGATTCCGCCTCGTTCGCTGGACGACGAGACGCTGGGTCGCGTACGCGAAGTTACCGAAGACATCGCTCGCGCCCTCGACACGGTCGGTCTGATGAACGTCCAACTGGCGGTGCAAGACGACGAAGTGTACGTCCTCGAAGCCAACCCGCGCTCCTCGCGTACCGTTCCGTTCGTCTCGAAAGCGACTGGCGTTCCGATCGCCAAACTCGCCGCGAAGGTGATGGCCGGCGAGACGCTGTCCGAACTCGATGCGACGGAGCAGATCCCCGAACAGACGAGCGTCAAGGAGGTCGTGCTCCCGTTCGACCGCCTTTCCGGGTCCGACCCCCGCCTCGGCCCGGAGATGAAATCCACCGGAGAAGTGATGGGAACCGCCGATTCGTTCGGCAAAGCCTACGAGAAGGCACAGGCCGCCGCGTACAACGCCCTGCCCGAGGAGGGCACCGCAGCCGTGGAACTCGACGTGGCTGGCTTCGGCGACTACTACGACCTCGCCGAGTTCGAGAACACCGCGGATGCGATTCGTGCCGGGAAAATCGACCTCCTCGTGACCGACGACCGCGAGGCGCTCGAGATGGCCGTCGAAGAGGACGTTCCGTACTTCACGACCGTCGCAGGTGCGAAGGCCGCTGTCGAAGCGCTCGATGCGCGCGATGAACCGCTGTGCGTGCAGTCCGTCGGCGACAGGCCAAAGCGTGCTGAGAAATGGGGATGAGATAACTGGCTGGTAGAAGCGTATTTTTGATATCAGGTACGCTCGAACAGTTCACCGTCAGTACCACCACAGTACGGCTATTTTCAGCGATACGGAACCCCCGATTCAAATCAACGTCCCGATCGCACCACCGAGCAAGAACGCCGTCAGTGCATACCACGGTTCGCGCCGAATCGTCCGCTGGGCTATCGGCACGTCGCCGCGAATCCCGACGCCGAGGGAAATCATGATGAACACGATGGCGACACCGACCGCCATGCTGTGAAATCCGAGTTCGCTAACGTATCCCGCGAGAACACCGATGACGATACCGAGAATTCCGGCGTGTACCTCGGTATACGTGATGTTATTTTTACTGCCGACGACAGGTTTGCCCATAGTTACCAGTATCCCTACGGACACTTTTTTGTTCCGAATGCTTCGAACACAACGAAAACTTGCTGCCGACTGCTTACTGGAGCCAGTAACCAGCCGACCAACCGGTTTGTGCGCTGTCGTAATCGACCTTCCACCAGCGATAGCCACCGGAATCGACCGGACCATCGAGGATGGTTCCGCCTTCGCCGTTGGAAGCGGTATCGATTTTCGTCCCATCGGGACTGGTGCGCACCGAGAGCGCGGAGGTAGTTGTCACGCTGTCACTCGGGCCGAACCGCGCGTAGAGAAGCCAGTCGGCCGCCGACCAACCGGTTTGTGTGCTTCCCTCATAATCGACCTCGTACCACTCGTAACCGCCGTCGTTGACCGGGCCGCTGAGGATTTCACCTGCCGTGCCGTCGGGTGCAGTGTCGATGGCGGAGCCGTTCGGACTGTCCCGAACGTTGAGATCGGAAGAAGTGACGACGTGCTGGCCAGCACCCATGTGGAAGCGTCGGAGGTAGCCCTCGTAGCGACCCCAGTTCCACGTCGAACCGGGATCACCGTGGCGACCCGCTCCACCGCCCGCCGAACAGTTGTTCGGGTCAGGGATCTGGTCGTGCCCGATGATACCACCGTCATCGCTTGGATTACACGGCGCGACGTCGTACCGTCGGACGCGAAGCGGGAAGTTGTACGTCTCTGCCGCCCACTGTGCGATTTCGGCGGATTTTTCGTACATGCCGTCTACGAACGTCGTTTCGCCCGTGTAGCCCGGATGTTCGATGCCGAGCGACTGTTTGTTGTACTCCCAGTTGCCCGCATGCCACGCCGTATCCGATTCGTCCACCATCCGCGTTATTTCGGGGTCATCCTTGTTTTCGATGACGTAGTGGGTACTAGCATCGGCATCGGGATTCTGGAACCAGTTGATCGTTCCCGAATAACTCCCTTCCGCGACGTGGACGATGTACCAGTTTATGTTCTCGCCGTACCGACCGTCATCGTAGTTGCTCGAATCCGCCGCGACCCACCGCATATTCGGTTTCGCGTGCGCAGAAACGGGCGACGCACTCGCCAGTATCGCTCCCGTACTTGCTGTCGCGCCCGTGAGTTTGAGAAACTGCCGTCGTGATGGTGTCATAACCACCCGATTGTATTTTCCGACCCGACTTAAATATTTTTAATTAGATGGTGAAAAATACGTCCAGAACACGATAGTCGATGTACGTTACCCCCTGAATTTAAAGAGCGCTCGACAGGAGTAGTAGTTCGAGGTTTCGGAAGCCGACGGAAATAACACACCCCTATCATGCTATGTCCTTTCGGACCGCGTATTGACAGTCGAATCGTAACCGTCACGGCCGCGAGAACTTTGCCCGTCCTAAGCGAACAACGGTGGAGATGAGTTCTGAGAGACAACGAGTGTTGATCGCGGGTGCCAGTGGGAGGACGGGCCGGGAAATACTGACACGGCTTCGGAACGCCGACCTCACCATCAGGGCGATGACGCGGTCGCCGGACGAAGAGCACAAGCTCTCGAATCAGGGTGCAGACGAGGTTATCGTCGGAGATCTCCTCGACCCGGCAGACGCCTCACAAGCCGTCACCGACTGCGACGTAGTTCTCTGTGCGGTCGGTTCGAAGCCAGGTCCCAGCGTCATTATCGGCGGACGGCTCGTGGACGGGGCGGGCGTCGAAAACCTCGTTCATGCGGGAGTTGCGGCCGATATCGACCACTTCGTTTTCGAGAGTGCGATCGGGGTCGGCGACTCCCGCGAAGGGATGCCAGCACCGTTTCGGGCGCTGCTTTGGAACAACCTGAACGCGAAAAATCACGCCGAAGCAGTGCTTCGTACGTCCCAACTCTCCTACACTATCATCCGGCCGGGGAGATTGACGAACGCCCCTGCGACCGAGGACGTGCTGATCGGCGAAGGTGGTGAAACCGTTTCCGGCGCGATTCCACGCGCCGACGTTGCTCGGCTGATGGTGGCCGCGCCGTTTACCCCCGAGGCCAAAAACCGAACGTTCGAAGTCGTCAGTCGGGATGGATTGCGCGGGACCGCCCGGGGAGTAGTCGAGCTGAATTGGCAAATTCCGGGCGAGAACACGATAGAAATCGGAGAATAGTGTCGATGTAATCGGAGTCGATGCGGACCCGCCGGATCAGTCGGCAGCGACGATCCGCTTTCGGGGTGCCATCGAAAGCACATCGTCGAAGAAGTCGAAAGTATCGTGGGGGCCAGGGTTGGCTTCGGGGTGATACTGACGAGTGATAACCGACAGTTCGTCGCTTTCCAACCCTTCCGGGGTGTCGTCGTTGACGTTGATTTGCGTTACGTCGAGGTCCCCGGGGTCGGCGACGGTGTAGCCGTGATTCTGCGTGGTCATGACGACTTGACCCGATTCGAGGTCACGAACTGGCTGGTTGACGCCGCGGTGGCCGAAGTCCATCTTCTCCGTCGTCCCACCGAGCGCACGGGCGATAATCTGCTGACCGAGACAGATACCCGCGAGCGGGAGTTCACCGACGTAGTTTTCGACCAGTTCCTGCGCCGCTTCGAAGTTCGCAGGGTCGCCCGGGCCGTTCGAGACGAACAACACGTCGGGGTCGACGCTCTCGACATCATCGGTAGTCGCGTCGTGAGGGAGCACGTGAACGTCCGCGCCGCGTTCGACGAGCGCGTCGATGATGCTTCCCTTCGCACCGCAGTCGATGAGTGCGACCGTCTTCTCGTCGTCGGTGTCTTCGCCGAGGTGAATCTCCCGTTCGTGGACGCTGACCTGCGAACCGATGTCTTGGTGGTCGCTCATCCCCGGGCAGCGTTCGAGTTCCGCGAGCGCGTCTTCGGGCGTGGCGTTCTCGCCGACCGCGATACCGCACTTCATCGCGCCCTGTTCCCGAATCCCGCCGACGAGGTCGCGCGTATCGAGGTGGTCGACCGCTGGAACGCCCTCGGCTTCAAGCCACTCCGCGACGTCGTCGGTCAGTTCACGCGCGACGACGGCGCGCGGATGGACTCGGTCGCTTTCGAAGCGTTCCTCTCGGACACCGTAGTTCCCGATGAGCGGATACGAGAACGTCAGGACCTGTTCCTCGTAGGATGGGTCCGTGAGGCTCTCTTCGTATCCAGTGTATGCTGTTGTGAAAACCAGTTCCCCGCAAGCCGTTCCCGGAGCGCGACCACGGGCTTCCACCACATGGCCACCCTCCAGCGCAACATAGGCACCCGGCATTACGAGATTCATATGGAATCCGGGATAATAAACCTTGCTTTCGAAGCATTGTTACGATATTCGTAATCATGAAGTAGCAGCCCCGACTAGGTGCTAATCTCAATGGACGCACTCGATCGACAGATTCTGAATCTCCTCCGACGAGACGCCCGAACACCGTACACGGAGATAGCCGAGGAGGTCGGAACCTCGGAAGGAACGGTTCGAAATCGAGTCGAACGAATGACCGAGGAGGACGTTATCGAGCGGTTTACCGTCGCAACTCGAACAGGGAACGTGAAGGCGATGATAGAAATCGGGGTAGACGTGGCCGTCGATACCACCGAGATGTCCGACCAACTCGCGGAGTGGGAACAGGTGGACTTCGTCTGGCAAGTCAGCGGCGAAGACGACATCGTCCTGGTCGTGGACGCCGCCGACACACAGGGCGTGAATCAACTCATCACCCGTGCACGTGAGTTGGAAGAAGTCGTGAGCACGAAGACTCGACTCATCTTGGACGAACGACTCGGGTGAGGATACCTCGTCCGAACCCGAAAGGTACCGAGATGAGTCGAAGGTCGCTCTTGGACGAACGACTCGGGTGAGGATACTTCGTCCGAACCCGAAAGGAAAACCGGGTGATTACGGTCTCAATCCTCGGGCTGCGGCGGTTCCCCTACGCCCGGCGATTCCTCCTTCGGGCGATGAAGGTTGTCCTTCCCCTCGTGGATCCTTCGATACAGGCGTCGAACACCCTGGTCGAACGTTCCGCGTCGGACCGCGGGTTCGACGCGGCCGTCTCGAATCGCCTCCACGACGTTTCCGGGGGTGAGCACGTCAGCATCCACACGCGTGTATGCGCGACCGACCTCGACAGGATAGTGAGCGTCACTGCCGCCGACCAGCGGGAGGCCGTTGCGTTCCGCAAGGGTTCGTACCCACTCCTCCGTTCGTGGGTGTTTGCCGTTTACTTCGATCGCGTCGAAATCCGCACCGACTTCGCGTACCGTGCTATTCCGGTAGGGATGAGCAACGATGGCCGCACATCCGCGTTCGTGGGCCATCTCGACTACCTCGTGGGGCGTCAGCGTTCCCGGTTCGGTGCTGGTCGGGGGGTCGGGGCCAACGACCAGCACGTGGCCCTTCGTCGTCGAAATCTCTATCCCCGGAATCGTCTCGACCGGAAGACCGCCGAACGGACGATAGTAGTCGTGGTTCGTCAGCGCGACTCCATCCAGTTCGCGGTAGCGTGCGGCCAGCGTGAGGAGTCTGACACCGAGTGGGTCGAACAGTTCCGCGGCCCGCTCGTGGCCGTGGAAGAACCGCGTATGGGCGTGAAGGTCGATGGCGAACACGTCCGTAAATATACTGCCGACAGAACTTTGGTTTTTCCGCCGAATTTTTACCATATGGATGCCGACGAGGCTGGAACAGAGGGCGACCTCGCGGCGACGGACGATATCGAGTACGAGCGCGTCGTCGTATTGAACCCCGTTAGCGGGGACGCAGAACACGCCGAAGAGGTCCGTGAACTCGCTGCGGAACGCGATTTTACGATCCTCGAAACCCGCGAAGAAGGGGATGCCGTCGAATTCGCGGAGCAAGCCGCGGAGAACGGCGCATCGATGGTGGCCGCGGCGGGTGGCGACGGAACCCTGAACGAGGTCGTCCGCGGTCTCGTTTCGGCGGATGCACTCGATTCGGTGACGTTCGGCGTCATCCCGGCGGGAACCGGGAACAATTTCGCCGGGAATATCGGCATCACCGGCATCGAACACGCCTTCGACGTGCTCGAACGCGGCGAGCGGCGACGAATCGACCTCGGGACCGCGAACGATCGGGAGTTCATCAACTCCTGCGTCGGCGGCCTCACCGCGGACGCGAGCGTCGAAACCGACTCCGAGCAAAAAGAGCGCCTCGGCGTGCTCGCCTACGTCGTGAACACGTTGCAGTTGATGGCCGATTTCGACGGCGTTCCGTTGACCGTTACCACATCGAGCGACGGCGAGATATCGTGGTCGGGTGATGCCGTCTTCGTCCTCGTCGGAAACGGTCGACGATTCCCCGCGAAGGGGCGAACGCAAGCGAACATGGAGGACGGCCTGCTCAACGTCACGATCATCGAGGAGATGCCCGCCCCGAACCTCGTCGGAGAAGCCCTCCTTCAGCGACTGTTCGGCACGGAGTCCGAGAACGTGACACACCTACGAGCGCCGACGGTGGATATCGAGATCGCCCGGGACGACCCCGTGCAGTTCAGCCTAGACGGCGAGATAGGGGAGTGGAACGAACTGACCCTCGGCGTGATGCCACGCGCGCTGGAGCTCCCCGTCGGCTCGAAGTACGAGCCAGTCCCCAACGACGAGTGAGAGGCGAGGAGTGGCTTTTGGTCGGAATTCACGGCTTTTTTCCAGAACTTCGGGAGTTCGGAACCACGCTCGAATCAGTGTTGTGGCGGTAATGAACGCAACTGCGCGATGCACGCTCCGTATTCGATACGTCGGTAGGAGGGTGTGCGACTCGATCGCCGTGTGCAAACAACCCCCAGCAACCGAAGCCATCGGGTCACAGAACCAGTTCCAGTAGGTACCCGTGACGGGAACAGTCGCGGACGACGAATCACCACCGAACGTTTTTATCGGAAGACGAACCAACCAATCGACGTCCCCGTATGTCCCCCGATAGAAACGACGTTCGCCGCACCGAGGTCCGCCGGGCGTACGACGAAATCGCGGACGACTATCTCGCAGAGAGAGCGCAAAGTGGCGACGATACGGTGCTGCTGGGCGAGTTTTGTGATCGTCTCCCGGAAAACGCCCGCGTGCTCGATGCCGGTTGCGGCGCGGGGCGGCCAATCGCTCGGCGATTGGCCGCCGAATACGACCTCGTCGGAATCGATTTCTCTCGCGAACAGGTGATGCGCGCACGCGAAAACGTCCCTGCCGGACGGTTCTGTCAGTCCGACATGACGCAGTTGGGTCTTTCAACCGAGGCATTCGACGGCGTCTGTGCGTATTATTCGGTCATCCACGTCCCGATCGATGAACATCCCGATGTGATACGGGAGTTCCATCGTGTCCTCAGACCCGGAGGATACCTCCTTCTCACGGTCGGTTCGTCGGCGTGGGAAGGGTCGAACGACGATTGGCTCGGAACCGGCGTCGAGATGCACTGGAGCACTCTCGCGCCCGAGGGAAGTACGACCATTGTCGAAGATGCTGGATTCGAAGTCCGCTGGCGGCGGACTGTCAACGATTCGATGGGCGATACGACCGATTTCGTTCTCGCTCGAAAAAGTGGGTGACGATCGTCGGTCTTAGTCGTCCGATTCGCCGATCGATTCGCCGGTTGCCTCATCGATAACACTCCCATCGATGGGGCTGTCGGGGGTCACCTCGCCCAGTTTCGACGGCATGCCGAGGCGGTACTCCTCGTCGGTGTCCGTGAGTTCCGTGCGGCCGCGCCGAACCGATACGTCGTCGTTGAGATGCAAGCGCACCGCTTCGAGCAGTGCGTCCGCTTCGAGGGGCTGACCACGTTCGCGCATCTCCGGCACAGTCGTGTCGTCGGGGACGTTGAACACGCGCTGGGTGACGATCGGCCCTTGGTCCAGATCGGTCGTCACGTAGTGGGCGGTGACACCAGCGACGCGAACGCCCGCTTCCTTCGCCTGTCGGTAGGCTTTCGCGCCGGGGAACGCCGGGAGGAGGCTGGGATGGATGTTGATGATGCGACCCTCGTATCGAAAGACCACTTCCGGACTGAGAATCCGCATGAACCGTGCGAGCACGAGGAGGTCGATATCGTAATCGTCCAGTAGGGAAAGGAGATGATCCTCGTCGTGGACGCCCTTCTCGTCACCAACGTTGTGGAAGGGGATACCGTGTCGTTTAGCGACCGGTTCGAGGTCGTCGTGGTTACCGATGATGACGCCGATTTCGGCATCGAGGTCGCCTCGTGCAGCGAGCAATCGCTGCAAACAGTGCGATTCTTTCGTAACGAGGACGGCGACCTGTCGCGTGTCTCGTTCAGACGGAAACCGCACCCGGACGTCCACATCCAAATCGTCGCCGAGGTCAGCCAAGTCGCGGCGGAGCCGGTGTTCGTCCACCGTCATATCGCTCGTTTCGACGTGCATCGTCATCCGGAAGATACCGTCACGAACCGCTTGATCGACGTCCTCGATATTGATTCCCCGCTCGAAGAGGAGGGTCGTGACACGGGCGACGAGTCCGGTGTCATCGTTTCCGACGACCGTGATTTCGGTTAGCTCACGGGAGTTCATCGTTCCACCTGCCAAATACGGGGGATAGTCATGAGATGGGTGTAAAGCAGTGGAGGAACAAAAACGTTGCCGACGTTGCAAAATTTTCGGCACCGCCTATACGAGTCACGGGGAGCCTGAACCGAAATCACTCGAAGAAGCGGGCAAAGCTGACCGAAAAATCACTCGAAGGAGCGTGTTCGAACCATTTCGCGCTTCGGAATACACAAACGTGTACAAGAGAATCGTTCCAAAAGAGTTTTTGAACACAGACACGCAGGAATAGGTGATGACTGGCTACACCGCGACGGTGACGGTTCGGCTGAAGCAGGGTGTCCTCGACCCTGAAGCGGAAACTACCCGACAAGCACTAGAACGACTCAGCTTCGAACTGGAGTCGCTCCGTTCGGCGGACCAGTTCGAAATCGACCTCGATGCCGAATCCGTCACTGACGCCGAAGAGCGCGCCGGAGAGATGGCGGAGCGTCTGCTCGCCAATCCGACGATTCACGACTATACGGTGGCCGTCGAGGAACGATGACCGTCGCTATCGTTCAGTTCGGCGGGAGCAACTGTGACCGAGACGCCAAACGCGCACTTTCACACCTCGATATCGACGCCGAGCTCGTGTGGCACGAGGATGGGTTACCAGCGGACGTAAGCGGTGTAATGCTCCCCGGTGGGTTCTCCTACGGCGACTACCTCCGTGCGGGAGCCATCGCCGCGAACTCGCCGATCGTCGCCGAAGTGCGCGAGGCCGCCGAGTCGGGTGTCCCCGTCCTCGGCGTCTGTAATGGCGCACAAATCGGCTGTGAATCGGGGCTGACTCCCGGTGCGTTCACGACCAACCGAAGTGCACGCTTCCAGTGCGAACACGTCTACCTACGCGTCGAGAACGCCGATACCCCGTGGACCGCTGTCTACGATGAGGGCGAGGTCATCGAAGTTCCGATCGCTCACGGCGAAGGCCGATTCGAAATTACCGAGGAGAAGTACGACGAACTCGATTCGGAGGGACGAGTCCTCTTTCGCTACTGCGACGAAGACGGTACCGTGAGTGATGCAACGAACCCGAACGGGTCGAAAGGAAACGTCGCCGGAATCGTCGGCGAGTCGGACACCGTCGCGGTCATGATGCCGCATCCGGAGCGGGCGACCCTGCCGGACATCGGGGGAACTGACGGTGAAGGCGTGCTGTACGGTTTCGCGTAAGTCCGGACGTTGCACGGATTTCGTCTTTTGTTTTCATCGACCGGACGAGAAGACGCCGGTAAGACGTGGCAGTTCACGCGAAATCGCCCGTCGCTTCAGCAGACAGAATCCGACGAAGATGATGAGGAACCCGAGCGCGGTGAGGGGCGTGATGGTTTCATCGAGGAACAACAGGCCAGCGACCGCAGCGAAGACGGGTGCGACGTAGGAGACGAGATTGATTTCGATGGGACCGAGTCGTTCCAGCAGGTCGAAGTAGACCAGAAAGCCGATCGCGCTGGCGGCGAGCGAGAGATAGGCGAGTGAGACGAGTGCTTCCGGCGTCCACTCGACCGCGGCGAACGATTCACTGGGGCGGGCGATGCTGATGACGTGCATCATGAGCGCGCCGAGTAGCATCGACCACGCTTCCATCGTTTCGATGGGCAGTTCGGCGTCGATTCGGCGTGTGAGTACGCTTCCAAAGGCGAACGAGAGCGCCGCCAGCAGCACGAGGATTTTGCCGACGAAATCGTCCGCAAGCAGGTTGTTCGGGTTCGGTTGGCTCAACACGGCGACACCGACGAGTCCGAGGAAGAGTCCGGCGATTCCCGACGGTTCGAGCCGTTCGCTGGGAAGGAGGACGCGCGCGAACCCCGTGGTGAGGACGGGGCTGAAGCTGACGATAATAGCCGCGACGGCACTCGTCGTCTCCGTTTCGCCGATGAAGAGGAAAGCGTGATAGCCCGCAATCATCAACGCGGCGCCGACGAGGACGAGTCGCCACTCATCGTTGGTGCGCGGAAGCCATCGGTCGGTGACGTAGACGGCATACGCGAGCATCAGGACGCCCGCAACGTCGTAGCGGATGGCCGCGAACAACACCGGTGGGAAGTAGTCCAGTCCGACCTTGATGGCCATGAACGCGGACCCCCAGACGGCGGCGAGGAAGACGAACAGCACTGCATTTCTGTACCGGGTCACTACTCGACATCACCCTCGCGGAAGGGAGTAGCTTTCGAAAACCCCCGTCGAATGCCGGAGTTAGTAGTAAACTTTCGGGACGCCGCTCCGCTCAAAGTATTTGTTTCCTTCGTCGGACTCGCTCGGCGGGACGTACTGTCGGACACCGTTCTTGCGGATTTCGTAGTGAACGTGCGGGCCGGTGGAGTTACCGGTGCTTCCCATCTCTCCGATGTGCTGGTCCCAGTAGACGCTCTCGCCTTCCGAGACGAGAACGGAGTAGAGGTGACCGTACAAGGTTTGGAAGCCACCGCTGTGATTGATGATGATGTAGTTTCCATACCCGTCAGGGTCCCATCCGACGGTTCCGACGGTTCCGCCGCGAGTCGCGCGGACGTTCGTGTATCGGTCGTTGGCGATGTCCACGGCACCGTGATTACCCGAACTTCGACTGTCGTAGTAGGTCGCGGTGACGATTCCAGTTGCGGGATAAGAGAAGTCCGAGTGAACGAGCCAGTCGCCTGCGGACCAGCCAGTAACCGTACTTCCGCTCGAATCCGCGTTGTATCGTACCTTCCACCAGGTGTAGCCGTTCGAGTTTTGTGGGCCAGCGAGAACGTAACCGCCGGTATATTTGTCGGCGACCGCTTTTCGGGAGTAACCCGTTCCCGGACCGGAACGAACGGAGAGGTCCTCCGTCGTATAGACGGAGCTATATTTGTTGAATCGTGCAGCACTCGCTGTTTCGGAGAGTGCACCGACACCAGCAGCGGCGGCGGCGGTTCCGGCAGCAGCAGTCATGAACTGTCGTCGTCCAAGCGTTTTGTGTGAACGCATGAAACACAAATAGCGTAGTCAGCACTTAATACTACAATCTAGTATACTAGATTTATTACTAATTGTTGTGAATTTATTTGCCAGCCATATCTCAGGAGGGCATGGTGAGTTCGAACATATGTCAAATAATATAGCTAGCCGGGGATTACAAAGACGAACCGAATAGATCGGTGATTCGTGGTTAAAATCTGGTTGGTATCCAATGGGCACCGCCTTCGGACGTGTTATTTCGAGGAGCGGCGCTGATCACGAATCGCACGAATCACGTCTTGTCGCGCGATGATTCCGACGAGTGTGCCGTTTTCGAGCACGGGTAATCGGTTGATATCCGCCTCGGCGTCGGCCAGCAAATCGAGAATCCGGTCCAACTCATCGTTCGGCGAAACCGTCACCACCTCCTCGGTCATGATCTCGTGGATCGGTTTGCCCGCGTTTTTCGCGAGGTCGAGTCCGGCGTCGAGTTCGTTCCACGAGAGGTCGATTCCGTACTCCAGACTCTCGAGAAACGGTGGGAAACCGATCGGAATCCAGAGCGTCCGGTCGCTTGGTTGAAAAATGTGGACGAGATCGTGCTGTGTCACGATACCGACGAGTTCCCCATCTTCGACGACCGGGAAACCGTTGAACTGAACACGGGCAAGGCGGGTCAACACCTCACCGATCTCGTCGTCGGGAGAAACCGTTTCGACGTCGGTCGTCATAAGGTCACGAGCGGTGATTGCCATACGAGATGGAAGGTGAGATGGCAGCGTAAACCTTGTTACGGGGTGGAAAAGCATCGAGGGTTTAGCAACGGCGTCGAGCCAGTCGAAGATGATGGAATGGTTTCGACTGTGACCGTTAGATACGAACCGACCGCTCACAGGCACAACGGTCGCGTTATCCATCGTGCTCCGGTACGACAGAAATACGTCGAGAAAAGGCCCGATTTCCCGTCGTCTTCCGGTACGCAAAAGAGCACTGACATCCTACTAGCGAGCATGGTCTCGGCCGCCACGGCGTTCGGATTCCTCGTCATCATCCTCGTCAACACCGTCATCACGGCAGTCGTTATTCGTTTTTTCCGCCTTCGTCTCTCGACGAAGTGGGGCGCCGTGGTGTACTCACTCCTCCTCGTCCCCTTGGTTTATGTCGCCACCACCATCCTGTTGAGTGGTGCGGTCGGACTCGGGGGCACCGGCATCCGAGATAGGGGAACCGCGCTCATTCTCGTCTGGGTGCTTCCATTCACGCTCGGGCTCTCCATCGACCTGTTCTGGATGCCCCCGCCCGAGGAAGTCGACCTGCCGAACAAATCGAACAAGCAACAACAGAGTCGCTGACGGGACGACTGCGAACCAGCCGACGCCCGCAAAAACCGCCACTCCTTCCCAGAGATACAGAACACTCACGGGACCGACGATGATCATCAATATCGCGGTTCCGACTACCGCTCGAAACCACGGTGCTGGCGAACCTTGGAGAGCGAACAAAGCGTCGATCGCATCGAAAAGAAGCAGGAAAACGACGAGCGTTCGGACACGAACGCGAAGTCGTGCCGACTTTTCCGGATGCTCCGGGCGTTCGAAGAGGGGAGCGATGAGGCGAACCCGGTCGGGGAACGTCACCGGTGGAAGGCGCATCGGGGGCAGTGTTAAACTGAATCCCGAGTCGTCATCCCGTTCTGCCATAGGGGTCGTACGACCCCCACCCTGAAAACTACTCGTCCGACCGGTCGTCCAATAGATCGTTCCGACCGTCCACACTACTCGTCGCTCGTGACGCGTTCGATGGTCGAAACGACGCTGTCGATGACCGCCTCGGGCGATCGTGTCGCGTCGATACGGACGAAGCGACCGGGTTCCGCATCCATCAATCGTTCGTAGTTCGACTGCACCTGCGCGAGGAATCCAGCCTGTTCGAACTTGTTCGTCGCCCCACTCCGCGCCGCCGCGGTTTCCGGGTCAACGTCGAGATAGATAGTGCAGTCCGGCGGTCGTGTCCATGGCTTGTGAACTCCGATTATGTACTCCATCGGTCGCGTGACGTGGCCTTCCAGCGCGACCGCTTGGTAGGCATAGCGGGAGTCCGAGTAGCGGTCGGAAATGACGAGTTTTCCGTCGTCCAACGCGGGCCGAATCGTGTTCGAGAGATGAGCCGCGTGGTCCGCGGTGTACAGAAACAGTTCGGCAATGGAGTCCGCATCGTCGTCATTAATTGAACGATCGACAGCCTCCCCGTACCACGAGTTCGTCGGTTCGCGGGTGAACACCGCATCGGAAAACTCCTCGTGGAGCACCTCCCAGACGGTCGTTTTTCCGCTCCCGTCGAGTCCCTCCAGCGTTAGCAGCATAGCCGGACCTTCGAGTTGGGAGGTAAAACCTTCCGGGTTTCGTGGTAGACAGCTTTACCTACAATCACGTACATATCCGTACTATGAAGGTTCTCGTAGCTGGCGGTACCGGATTTATCGGGCGCAATCTCGTTCGCGAACTACACGGGCGAGGACACGAGGTGACGGTGCTCGCACGCACTCCGGACGATGCCGACGTTCCAGCGGGTGTCGAACAAGCGACAGGCGATGTGACCGCACTCGCGTCCATCGAGAACGCGTTCGAGAACCAAGATGCAGTCGTAAATCTCGTGGCCCTCTCGCCGTTGTTCAAACCGCCGCGAGGAGTGACACACATGAGCGTTCATCTCGGTGGCACCCAGAACATCGTCCAGGCCGCCGAAGAGCACGGTGTCGGAAAAATCGTCCAGATGAGCGCCCTCGGTGCGGACCCGACCGGTCCGACGGAGTACATTCGATCGAAGGGACAGGCAGAGGGACTCGTGAAAAATTCAGACCTCCGGTGGACGATTTTCCGCCCGTCGGTCGTCTTCGGCGACAAGAGCGAGTTTCTCTCGTTCACGAAGAAACTCACGCCGCCGTATCTGGCACCGCTTCCCGGCGGTGGCAGAACGCGATTCCAACCGATCTGGATCGGTGACCTCGCACCGATGCTCGCCGCCAGCGTCGAGGAAACACACGACGGCGAAACTTACGAAATCGGCGGACCGGAAGTACTCACCCTCGCTGACGTGGCGCGACTCGTCCGGCAGGCGGAGGGGCAACCGGTGACTATCGTTTCGGTGCCGATGGCATTGGCGGGGGCGGGGTTGAAAATCGGCGGGACGATTCCGGGTGCCCCGATGGGTGCGGACCAGTATCGGTCGCTGAAGTTCGACAACACCGTGCAGGAGAACGACGTGACGGCGTTCGGCGTCGAACCAAGTTCGTTGACGACGCTGGCGACATACCTCGGCGTCGAAAGCTGAGGCGCTCGAACCAGCGTCTGGACGAGCGCGCGCGGAGTTGGCAATTTTCTAACTAGTTTGCACATATCCACACTTCATAACCCCCGACATCGTGGACATATCCAGACTTAAAGAGAGGATGTCTGCGTACTGTCTATTCCGATACCAGAATGGTGATAAAATACCGCCTCAAGGCGTTTACTGCTGCGACTATCTTTTAAGTAATACACCAAACACCACAAGGTTTATACGGTGTTTAGTTCTGTTGTTCTCTCAACGGAGAACGGTACCGAAAAATGAAACTCGCGATGATCGGATTCGGTCAGGCAGGCGGAAAAATAGTTGACAAGTTCCTGGAATATGACCAGCGAACACGAAGCGGCATCGTGCGCGCCGCAGTCGCAGTCAACACCGCTCGCGCTGACCTCATGGGCCTACAGCACGTTCCGGAGGAAAACCGGGTGCTCATCGGACAGTCCCGCGTCAAAGGTCACGGCGTGGGTGCGGACAACGAACTCGGCGCGGAAATCGCCGAAGAGGACATCGACGAAGTACAGGGAGCGATCGACAACATCCCCGTTCACGAAGTCGACGCGTTTCTCATCATCGCCGGAATGGGCGGCGGTTCAGGAAGTGGTGGCGCACCGGTCGTCGCCAAACACCTGAAACGAATTTACACCGAACCCGTCTACGGACTCGGTATCCTCCCTGGCGGCGACGAAGGAGGCATCTACACCCTCAACGCGGCGCGCTCGTTCCAGACGTTCGTCCGCGAAGTGGACAACCTGATGGTGTTCGACAACGACTCGTGGCGCCAATCGGGTGAGAGCGTTCAGAGCGGCTACTCCGAAATCAACGAGGAGATCGTTACGCGGTTCGGTATCCTCTTCGGAGCAGGTGAAATCGGCGGCGACGACGACGTTGCAGAGAGCGTCGTGGACTCCAGCGAAATCATCAACACGCTCGCTGGGGGCGGCGTCTCGACCATCGGCTACGCCGCCGAGGAAGTCGAAATGCAGAACTCCGGCGGGCTCCTTTCCCGATTCACCGGCAGCGGTGGCGGTCAAACGGAGGATACCGCACACACGACGAACCGAATCACCAGTCTCGTGCGAAAGGCAGCACTCGGCCGTCTAACGCTTCCGTGTGAGATTCAGGGAACCGAGCGTGCACTGCTCGTCATGAGCGGTCCGACCGAGCACCTGAACCGCAAAGGGATAGAGCGCGGGCGGAAGTGGCTGGAGGAGCAAACCGGCAGTATGGAAGTTCGCGGCGGCGATTATCCCGTCAACGAACCCAACGTGGCCAGCGTCGTCCTCCTCTCGGGAGTGACGAACGTGCCACGAATCAAGGAGCTTCAGCAGGTCGCCATCGAAGCGCAGGACAACATCGACGACATCAAACAGGAGAGCGAGACGAATCTCGAAAATCTCGTTGAGGATGATGAGGATGAACTCGACCCGTTGTTCTAAGCTGACAGCACTTCTCCTCGTCCTCACACTTGCCCTCTCGGCAGTCGTCCCTGCCGCGGCGATTTCGACCGAGACGCAAGGCATTCCTGACGACGCGAACGTGGGAGACGAAGTGAGCGCGAAGCTGACGCTAACCGACCTCTACAGCGACTACGAGCAGTGGACGCTCAACGGTGAGACTGAACTGATGGACGTAACGTGGACGGTGACGACGTACGACCAGGCCGGAAATCAGAAGGCGAAAAAGTCCTACGACGGCCAGTCGTTCAACCACTCCCTCACGCTCGACAGTGACGCGAGCGAAACAGTGGTGAAGGTGTCCGGAACGGTTCCGGAAATCGAGAACTTCACATACGAACCCCAACAGGCGTTCACGCTCGCCACACTGAGCCAGACCCGAGAGGGCGGCAACAGCGACGAAATCGATTCGTGGTCGGCGAACTACCACACCGAGGATAGCACGGACGCACGAGAAGCGATAGCCGCCGCGCAGAAGGCCATCGATGAAGCCCCGGCCGGTGCGAACACCGAGGATGCCGAGGGACGCGTCGAAAACGCCATCTCCGCCTACGAGGCGGGTAACTTCGGCAACGCCGTCGATATCGCCGGACAAGCGGAAAACAGCGCCAGTTCGGCCGCAGAGAAGGCCAACAAATCGGCCCAACAGAGCGAACTGCTGATGTACGGTGGCGTCGCTATCGTGGGTCTCGTAGTCGTCGGCGGTGCTGGGTTCTGGTACCGTTCCCAGCAACGGAACACGAACCGACTGCGGTAACGACACTGACGCCGATTTTCGACGCCGTTTTCGCAACTTCTTAACACGCCAACCCAGTAGGGATGACCATGCAGGTGGTGGTGCCGTTCTCGGCGAGCGACCCGAAAACGCGATTGGCCGACACCCTCGGCCCCGACGAGCGTCGGGAGTTCTCGATGGCGATGCTCGAAGACGTACTCTCGGCGATTCGCGCGACGGGACACGAACCGCGAGTGCTCACCACCAGTCCAACCGACGTGGACGCACCCCAGACGGTCGATTCACGACCATTGACTCCCGCGGTGAACGACATGCTGGGGGAAAACGACGCCACCGCAATCGTGATGGCGGACCTCGCGCTGGCGACGCCGAACGCATTGGAACGGCTTTTCTCGACCGCTGGCGACGTGGTGCTCGCGCCGGGTCGCGGCGGCGGGACGAACGCGCTCGTCTCCCGCCACGACGAATTTCGGGTGGATTACCACGGAACCTCGTATCTCGACCATTGCCGAATCGCGAACGATGCGGGGGCCTCAGTCGCGGAGGTGGATTCACACCGGCTCGCAACCGACGTGGACGAATCGGCCGACATCGCGGAGGTGCTGATGCATAGCGACGGGTCGGCCCGCGATTGGCTTCGGGGGGCAGGCTTCTCGCTCTCAGTGACGGACGGACGAGTCGAGGCGGGTCGGGACCGGCGAATCGAGGGGACGGGGCAGTAGGGAAAACTGGACGGTCGAAGGAAACTATCGGTCGAAAATTACGCCAGGACACGGATCGGAACGGTGGTCGAGTTCGTCGCTGGACGCGTTTCGAGGTCCAGCGGTTCCGGCGCGGTGGTCGTGGCGAACTGGAGTCGGACATGTCCGAGCCACGGAATTCGGAGTTTCGCCTTGCCGACGACCCACGACGGTTTGACGGGACCGGTGTACGCGCCGAATCCGACTTGGTCGTAGCCAGCGTTGTTGTCGCCCTTGGTGATGAAACCGGCGTGTGGGGCCGGGCAGTTGGCCAGTTCTCGGCAGTTGTCCGCATCGCCGACATAATCGGGGGTGGCTCTGCCGTACCAGTTTTCGCCCCCTTCGACCCAAAGCATGGCGCGGTGGATTATCGGCGTCGCCCGTCCGTTTCCGTCCGGCTTGAAGATTATCACGTCGCCGGGTTCGTTGAACGACGAATAGCCGGACCGCTGTCCGGCGCGGTAGGTGACGATTCCCGTATTTGCATGCGCACCATCGCCCGCGAATCGATGTTCTTCCATCACGAAGATGAGGTCACCGCGGTACATCTGCGGCTCCATACTGCCGCTTTCGACGGCCACCAGCGGCGGCCAGACGCCGCTGATCGCGAACAGGAGCAGACCGATTCCGACCGCCCACATCGCCGTCGTGAGGATATCACGGATGAAGGCGACCGGTTCGTCCTCGGTCGTTCTGAACCAGTGGAAAACTTCGCGTGGAGAGGCGTCGTCGGGCGGTGACATTCGTTATTTTGTTTTGAGAGTTAAATGGCTTGAAGATTCGGATTTCACGGGTTGTTATAGAAAGTGAGCAAGTCGCCCTTGTGAGTCGGTTTTATCGTAACGTCGGAGGGTAACGCTTCTGTCGCTGAACACTGCTGACTCTACTCGATGTCTTGTTTTGGGGAAGTGGATCACTGCATTCACCAAAGTCCCGGAGCAGTATAGAAAGAAAATATCAATCCACATTATTGATAAGGAATCAACGAATAAGGACGGTCCCACACACTCGTATCCGACTTCCAAACGAACTTTTACCCACCCGTCCAACAACCAGTCAATGATTCCGGGGGCCGACGAGTACGATATCGACATCACGTTCGACGAGGCCGACATCGACCGACTGCTCGCCGTCACCCCGGAGGACGTGGAACCGGCGGAATCGCTCACCTACGCGAAGAACGTCTTCATCCCCCTCACGACGGCCTGCCGGTACACCTGCACCTACTGCACCTACTTCGACCCGCCGGGGGAGGCCTCCTTGCTCTCGCCCGAAGAAGTCCGAGAAACCGTCAAGATGGGTGCGGACGCAGGCTGTACGGAAGCCCTGTTCACCTTCGGCGACGACCCCGACGACCGCTACACGAAGGTCAATGACCAACTCGCGGAGTGGGGGCACGATTCCATCCATTCGTACCTCCGCGAGATGTGTGAACTCGCGCTGGAGGAGGGACTGCTCCCCCACTCGAATCCGGGCGACCAGACACGCGACCAGATGGAACTCGTCGCCGACGTGAACGCCAGCATGGGCGTAATGCTGGAGACGACGGCCGACGTGTCGGCCCACGCGGGCCCTCGACGGAAGAACCCCGGCCAACGACTCGCCACGATCCGAACGGCGGGCGAATTGAACGTTCCGTTTACCACCGGACTCCTCGTCGGTATCGGCGAGGGGTGGCGCGATAGAGCCGAGAGCCTGCTTGCAATTCGGGAACTCCACGAGCGGTACAGTCACATTCAGGAAGTCATCGTGCAGAACGTCGTACCCAACGAGCGCTCACGGTTCGAACAACCGTCCGTCGAAACGATGCGACGGGCCGTGGCGATGGCCCGAGCGGCACTTCCCGACGAGGTTTCCGTACAGGTACCGCCGAACCTCTCGCCGACGCGCGAACTCCTCGACTGCGGCGTCGATGATTTGGGCGGCGTCTCGCCAGTCACGGACGACTATATCAATCCGGAGTACGCGTGGCCCGCATTACGGGAGTTGGAGGACATCGCGGCGGAAGCCGGGGTGCCGTTACGTGAGCGATTACCAGTGTATCGTCGATTCCTCGATGACGAACGGGAGTGGACGTCCGCTCGCATCCGGCAGAAAATCGAATCCGACGGTGTCGCAGGTGAGCGATACCGGACTGTTCTCTCCCGGAACGAGCCTTCCTACCGGCCGCCATCGTGAACCCATCGGTGGCACCGACACGACAGCCGATCCGATCTGACATCATGCCAGTAAACCGGGCACCATGGGGTCACACGTTTCATACCCTACTCGAGGAGTGGCGTTCCGTCGGCACACGGACCGAAGGTCGGACCGAACGGAGAATCGTCGGGGTCGATCGGTCGAATCTGCCGGTAGTCGGTGGTACGCTCCGCTGGAGTCCGGCCGATTGCGGTTATCATCTCGACGTACTCCTCGAACGAGCGGAACTCGCCGAACTCGCCCCCCGCCCGTTTCGTGATTTCCTCGGAGAGGATGGTTCCCATGAAGTCGTTTGCGCCACAGGAGAGCATCTTTAACCCCTGTGCGTCGCCGTACTTCACCCACGACGATTGGATGTTCTCGACGTTGTCCAGAAAGAGCCGCGAGACGGCAATCATCAGTTCGTCCTCGTGGGTGGTCGCGCCAGCATCGACCATTCCACGTTCGTAGAGCGGCGTGTTTCGATGGACGAACGATAGCGGAACGAACTCGGTTATCGCGCCGGTTCGGTCTTGGAGGTCACGAACCCGCTCCAAATGCATCACGCGGTGCATCTCGTTTTCAACGTGGCCGTACATGATGGTCGCCGTCATGTCGAGTCCGACGGCCGCCGCGGCTTCCATCGATTCCAACCACTCGTTCGTGTCGATTTTTCCGGGACAGATGACTCTGCGCACCTCGTCCACCAGAATCTCGGCGGCGGTGCCGGGAACGCTCGCCAGTCCGGCGGATTGCAGTTTCTCAAACACCGCTTCGTACCCCCACTCCGTCCCACGCCGGGCGTGATAGGCTTCCTCCGGCGTCATCGAGTGGACGTGGATTCCGGAAAGGTTCATCGCGCGGAGATGTTCGACGTACGTTTTCGGGTCGGTTTCGTATGCCTCGGGCGATTTGTAGTTCAGGTCGCCGCGGTCACTGGCTTCGAGAATTTCACGGTGTTCGTCATCCAACGCGAGTCCGGGATGGAGTCCGCTGACGGACGTCACCTCGTAAATACCGCGTTCTCGGGCGTCCGCGACGAGATCGCGGGATTCTTCCGGCGTTTTCGTGAATCCACCGTGTTCGCCAGCGCCGACTTCGAAATTCTGGGCAGTGTTCTTGAAATTACAGAAGAGACAGCCGGTGTTGCAGGCGGTCGTGACGTTGTTGTTCAGGTTGGCAACGAATGTGACGTAGTCGCCGACGACTTCCTCTCTGCGCCGGTCCGCGGCCTCCAACACGCGTTCCTTTCTGGCGATGTCGATACCGAGCGATTCCGTTCCGGTCGTCAGCAGTTCGACGCCGTCCGCCACCGTCAACCGCTCGCCGTTTCGTGCCGCTTCGAGCGCGTTCTCGAACGATTGGTCGGTTTCGGGGACGTGTTCGAAACCGAACTGGTCCCGCGGAACGTTGTTTTCCCCGCGCACGTTAGCCATATCCTCCTCATCCAGTTCGACCGTGAAAAAGCGCAGGGTCACGGCAGAACCCATCACACGAGTGTGTATATCTCTCAGCAGCCTACCGGCTCATTTCAACATGAGGATGGAAACTTCTTAGTCCGGGCACGGTAGACCACACACCATGACGAGTGTGAAGGAGTTCCGGGTCGAGCGTGAACCGACGCCGGACTCCCTCGGACGTGGCTCGTTCGTCTTTACCGACGACTATTCGGTGTTCGACTGGGGCAAGATGCCCGACGAAATCGAGGATAAAGGTGCGAGCCTCTGCACCATGGGGGCGTTCAACTTCGAGCTGTTGGAAGATGCCGGAATCCCGACGCACTATCGCGGCGTCGTCTCGGATGGCGAGGTCGTTTCCCTGTCCGACGCGACAACACCGCCGACCGAGATGGCCATCGATCTCACACAGGTGCCGAACCTGCCGCGTGAGGGTCGAAACTACGACTACGACCTGTTCCACAGTGGAGCTGACGACAACTACCTCATCCCACTCGAAATCGTTTTCCGGAACAGCGTGCCAGTCGGGTCGAGTCTCCGACGCCGCACCGACCCCGCCGACCACGGGTTGGACTTTCCCGAGTGGCCCGAGGGCGCGGTCCAACTCGAAGAACCCGTCGTCGAATTCTCCACGAAATACGAGGAAGAAGACCGCTATCTCTCACGGCGAGAGGCAGACACGATCGCCGGAAAGGCAAGCGTCGAGACGCTCGAAACCCTCGCCAACGAGGTCAACGATATCATCACCAAACAGGCCGCCGAAGCCGACCTCGTTCACGAGGACGGGAAAATCGAGTGTTGCTACTACGACGGGGAAATCCGCGTCGCGGACGTGGTCGGGACGTTCGACGAGAATCGATTCACGTTCTACAGCCAACAGGTGAGCAAGGAGTTCATCCGCCAGTACCACAAGCGCGAGCAGTCCGGGTGGGTCGATGCAGTGTACGACGCGAAGGAAAGCGCAAAAGAGCGCGGTATCGCCGACTGGAAATCCCTGTGCGAAGTTGAACCGGAACCGCTCCCCGACGACGTGCTAACCGCAGCCCATGACCTCTACACTGGCGGTGCGAACGCCTACATCGGTCGCGAGTTCTTCGACGCTCCGGACCTCGAAGAGGCCGTGATGACTATCAAGGATTTGTAAGGGAAGTTTCGCGGGCTGATTTTGAAAGCGGTTGTCGGAGAAGGTGGTCACACGTTGGCTGAATCTGCTGTGTACAAGCATCGCGTCTGTAAAGCGAAGTCATAGTATCGTTCCATCGACGATTGGAAGTGTGCTACCATTCGCTGATCGATCACAAAACCACCGCTAATACTTCACCTCGACGGAACTACCGAGGTATTTCGAGATCACCTCTGACACCGTATCGGCCTTGAACTCCGCCAACTGCTCCCCGATTTCCTCCTTGAGGGCATCGTAATACTCCTCGTCAGTTTCGAAGGCGCGGTACTCCACACTCGTCACCGAAACGCCGAGCGCGTCGCTCGTCAGGTCGCGAAAATGCCGATCGTCGCCGATTTCACCGCGCCAGAGGTTGTCGCGGAAAAACAGCCACCCATCGGTCCCCGGTGGGTCGGCCCGTCGTGACAGGCGCGTCTCGAACTCCCGAGGTTCGAGCGAGAGACCGGAAGCGGTCGGGTCGAGGCGGAATCGAACCGCGAAGACGTACCGGGCGTTCATCAGCGCACGTCGTCGAACCGCTCGGCCATCTCCACGTCTTTGTCCGTAATCCCACCCGCTTCGTGGCTGGTCAGTCGAACTTCTACCTCCTCGTATCCGATGATGATCTCCGGATGGTGAAACTCCTCTTCCGATATTTCACCGATTTCGGAGGCGAACGCGACACCATCGAGATAATCGTCGAACTCGTAGCTACGGACGATTTCGTCGGCCTCGCGTTCCCAACCGTTCGGTAGTCGAGTCTGAATCTCGTCGTCGGAAAGTAGGCTTGCCATGCCTGGGCGGACGAGTGGAAATAAGATAAAAGCGTTTGCCGTCTCGGTGGTATGTTGCGTTCCTCGCTCCTGTGAAGTCCTTCGATATGCGTTCCGAGTGGCTCAGTCGTCCGCGGCCGATTCGAGTTGCTTAGCCACGAACTCCGGCGGTTCCTCGGCGGTCTCGGGACTGAACAGTTGCAGTGCGGTGTTGATGGTCGTCCAATCGTCTTTCGCTGCCGCGTCGCGCAGGCTCTTGGTCGGCGGTGCGAGCAGTTGTGACAAAAGCGCATCCGCCATGGATTCAACGATCGCCTGTTGGTCGTCGTCCAAGCCTTTCGCGTCGAGTCGAGCGAGTGCGGTTTGGAGCTCTCGCTCCTTCACCCGTTCCGCACCTTCATACATCGCCGCGATAGCTTCGTCAGCGCGTTTTCGTTTGTACTGTTCGAGCAAGTTTTCGAACTCCCGGTCGACCATCGTTTCGACCGACTCGGCGGCGGCCCGTCGTCGGTTTCGTGTTTCGTCCGTAACCGACTCCAGTGCGGCCATATCGTGGACGGAGACCCCATCGAGTGCGGCTACGGCGGGCGAAACGTCGCGGGGTTGTGCGATATCGACGACCAACGTCTCGTCAGAACCCGAAAGGAGGTCGGCATCGAGGACGTATCCATCGCTTCCGGTCGCCGTGACGACCACATCAGTCCGCGGGAGACAGGCGGGAAGCGCCGTCAGGCCGACAGCACGAGCGTCGGGGATGCTGACCTCCTCCGCAACCGTCTCAGCGCGCTCGACCGACCGATTGGCGACGATGAGCGTCTCGATATTTGCATCCGCCAGTGCGTGCGCCGCGATGGTTCCCATCTCACCCGCTCCGACGACGAGTGCCGTTGCACCATCGAGATCGCGGTGTTCGTCCGCAAGCGCTACCGCGGCACTACCAACCGAAACGACCCCCTCGTTGATCGCCGTCTCGGTACGAGCACGTTCGCCGACGTGAATCGCCTTCATCAGTGCCTCTTCGAGCATCGGGCCGATAGCTCCGATGGATCGTGCGGACTTGTACGATTCGCGCACCTGCCCGATTATCTGATCTTCACCGAGGACGATGGATTCCAGTCCCGCGGTAACACGCAAGAGGTGACGCAGGCTCTCTTCGTGCCCCATCGTCACGACAGCGTGGTCGGCTACGTCCGGGGCGAACCCCTGGAGGACTTCTCCTCCGGCCGACGGTGTGTCGGTCACGATGTACGCTTCGAAGCGGTTGCACGTCTGAAGCGCGAACGCTTCCGTCACGCATGGTTCTTTGACGAGTCGTGCGACGATTTCCTGTTGGTCAGCATGACAAGCTGCCGCAACATCGTCGAGACTCGCTCGGTCGTGGGAAACCCGCACGCCCGAGATTACGCCACCTGTTGTTGTCACGAGGTTTGCCTCCGGGGAATAGAGAATATACGATTCATACGAAGCGCTCCCAGTCTTACTATCAGTCCGTTAGAATGGGCCATATGTAAAGGCTTCTGACTTGCGTCCGGTTGCCGCTACCTCTCAGGTCGGACGCGCAGGACGTTCACCCTTCGACGCCAGTCACCTCGAACCCGAGATCTTGGATTCCATCCAGAATGCCCTGCTGATCGGCAGTTGCTTCGTAATAAAACACCACGTCGAACGATCCGTCGCGGAGCAACTGCTGACACTCCCAGACGAATTCGTCGTCCGAGAGCGTCAGACCCTGATGCTGATTCGACGCGAAATCCGTGTCGTCGGTGCCGGAGTAGACGTACGTGTCGCTAGCGTCGAGGCCCGCGTTTTCCGCGATCACGTCGCCGATGTCTACACACGCCTGATGCATCTCGATGTCCGCGTCACTTCCGAGGTCAGTGTGGACGATGGCTCCATTGAGCGCTATCTCGCCAGGTTCGAGGAGTCGTTTCGTGCGCCGATAAAGGTCGTCGTCGATGACGCGATCCATATCCGAGGATACGTGGCGGCCGTTATACGACCTACGATTACGCCGTCGCTCTCGAGTACAGACGATGCTCAAAAATTGTAGTTTTCGCGCGGCAGTGTGACCTCCCGCGGGAAGTAATCACTACCGATACGTTTACAGGCGCGTGACGTTGGTCGCGCGTGGACCTTTGTCGGCCTGTTCGATGTCGAATTCGACTTCTTGGCCCTCTTCGAGGTCTGGGCCGCCGACGTCTTCCATGTGGAAGAACACGTCTTCGTCTTCGTCCTCTGCGTCAATAAATCCGTAACCACCGGTCTCGTTGAAGAAGTCAACCGTACCTTTCGCCATTGCATTCTACCAGAGAGAGGCCACAGTTAAAAAGGTATGCAACTGACCTCGTGAAAATGTCAATATTATAATTTAACAAGCATGGAGCCGGAGGATAAGGCTGATAGCGATCGAACGAGTGAGAACGAGCAAGACGATGTTGACGCGGGCCCGGCGACAGTTGGAGACTGCCTACGAACGACATTTGCGGCGGAGTATTTCGGGCGCACCGACCCACGTCGCGGTCATTCAGGACGGAAATCGACGGTACGCGACGAAACAGGGCGAGGAAGCCTCCGACGGCCATCGGGAGGGTGCAAAAACGACCGAGCGCGTCCTCGACTGGTGTGAGGATATCGGCGTCGAAGAGCTAACGCTGTACACCTTCTCGACCGAGAATTTCGACCGTCCGAAGGACCAACGCGAATCCCTGTTCGACCTGTTGGAGGACAAGCTGTACGAGTTCGCCGACGCGGAACGCGTCCACGAGAGCGGCGTCTGCATCCGGGCAATCGGTGACGTCCCTGAACTGCCGCCGCGCGTTCGGGATGCCATCGACTACGCCGAAGGACAAACCCGCGACTACGACAATTTCGTCCTCAACATCGCGCTAGCCTACGGCGGCAGGAACGAACTCCTCGGCGCGGCCCGAGACGTGGCCCGTGAAGTCGAAACGGGTGACCTCTCCCCGGACGACATCAACGTCGAAACCATCGAAGCGCGACTCTACGACCGCCCGCTCCGCGACGTGGACCTCATCATCCGAACCGGCGGCGACGAACGAACGAGCAACTTCCTCCCGTGGCACGCCAACGGCAACGAGGCCGCCGTCTTCTTCTGTACGCCCTACTGGCCCGAGTTCTCGAAGATCGACTTCCTGCGCGCAGTTCGAACCTACGAATCCCGCGAGCAATCGTTCCACCAGGCGAAAGTCCAGCGCGCGCTGGCACTCGTACGGGCGGTGGGTGGCGTGGAGTTGGACGAAGCGCGCTCGATTATCCGGACGTTCCGCGAATACGTGCCGGATGGAGTATCGATGGACGAATTGGAGAGCGGCGAGGAACAAAATTCTGGGTAGTATTCTCGAATTCGCGCGGGATTCCATTAAAAGAATGAATCGAAGAACAGCAGTGAACACGTGTGGTTCGATGGTCGCATCGATGGGTCTCGCCGGTTGTGCAGTATCCTGACCTCGAACGACGAGCCAGTCCCGACATTTGCGGAAAACGATGATACTGTCGAACATTCGGCTACAGTGACAATAAATTAGTTCCCACCCAGATCCACGTTTCGCAGTGTCGGCATCGGGCCGGGCGTGACGATCGGGACGCCACTCACACGCAAGCGAGCGTCGCTGATCGTCGTCCGTCGCCCGCTCTTTATGGTGATTCCATCCCGCTTGCCGAGCGGGTGGTGAATCGAGAAATCCTCGAATCTACAGCCGTTCCGTCCTGCGAGAAGGACGGCGGTTCCGTCCGTCGCGGTTCCGGAAATCGAGACGTTCTCGCAACTGACGTGAGTGTCCGATGGAAGACGTTTCATGCTCGGCATCGTTTCCGGGTCATACTCGGTCGTCGGCACGCGAATGTTGATGGCCGGTACGCTGCGATCCGTTCGAATCGTCGTATTCGTGATTTTCGCGCTTCCGAACTGCGTTTCGACCACGATGCCGCCCGAGCTGTACGTCCCGGTCAAGTCCGTGATGTCGATGGTGCAGTTGTCCACGACTGCGTTCGTCCCTTCCTCCAACCAAATCCCACGCATGTTCGGTTTCGCTTCCGAGTTCTGTGGGTCGTCCATACGAACGGTCGCGTTTTCCACCCGTGCTCCGGTCGTTCCGCCACCGATTCGTATCTGGTCGATACCGTTGTTCGCGTAGGTCCCGCCGCTGACCAGGAGTGGGCCGGAGTGCGGGGATGCATAGAGACCCTCCGCCCAATGTTCCACGTGACAATCGACGAATTTCAGCGATCCATGGCCTGTATGCGTGAAGATCGCGTTTCCATTCCGCGACCCACCTCGCATGTAGACTCGTTCGACGAGCAGTGATGCGGACCGCTTTGGAACTTCGAGTTCGAGACCGCTCCGTGGGTACGGACCACGACTCCCCTTGAACGTCAGATTCCGAAGGACGTTGTTCCCCCCGGCAACCGAGAAAGCGACGACGGGGGCCGCCGTGGGTTCCCGATAGTCGAAGGTGAACCCATCGAGCACGAGGTCTCGAACCGGTTCCCCGTAAATCCAGTTTCCCTGCTCTCCCGCCGGAACGACGAGCGTGGACTCGTTTCCCACGAGCCCACAGTTCGAGTAGTGGGAGAGGTCCAGGTTCGAGAGTCGATACGTTCCGGGGGGAAAGTAGAGCAGGGTTCCATCGCGTATCGACCGATTCACGACCGTATCGACCGATTCGGCACTATCCCGGTCCAGTTCCCCGATGTCGATGATCTCCTCGAATCGGTTGCGGTACGGACGGATAACCGACTCTTTGCTCGGTTCGGACATCCCGCCACACCCCGCAACCGCCGTCGCGAGCGCGACACCGGCTGCCTGGAGATACGCCCGTCTCCCAGTCCCATCACTCGGTGTCCCCATCCCGATGAGTACAACTGTCGTCTTCTATTTCATAATTATGGAACTAGCGGTTTCGAGACCGGCGGAACGGAGTATAAGCAGTCCTTTCGGGACATGTTCGAAAAGGCGTGTGACTGGATGGCTGTCCCTACCGCCCGAACCGTCGCTGTCGATTCTTGTAATCCAAAATTGCACGAAGATAATCCCGTTGGCGGAAATCCCGCCAGTTCACGTCGGTAAAGTATAGTTCCGAATACACCGACTGCCAGATCATGAAGTCCGACAGGCGTTCCGCCCCGGTTTTGATGACGATGTCGGGGTCGGTCGGAAACACCAGTCTCGACTCGATGGCCGATTCGTCGATTCCGTCCACCGACACGTCTCCTGCTTTCACGTCCTTTGCAACCGCGCGCACCGCCTGCGCGAATTCACTTTTCCCACCGAGTCCGATACTCACCTGAATCGGTGCCTCGGCGGGCGTGAGATCGTCCGGGCCGCGCACCGCGATGTCTCGCGGTGCGCGGATGCTTTCGAGTTCGCGTTTGAGGGTCGGCACCGCGCCGGAATCCAGCACGCTAACGTAGACGGTGACGCGCTCCGCGCCGTAGTCGAACGTCCAGTCGAAGAACGATTCGAGCGTTTCGTAGGCGCCCTGTTCGAGCAGGTCGCGTTCGGTGATGACGACGGCGATGTGACTGGGTGCGTCCGCTCCGTGGCGGCGGACGCGTGCCGTGAGGTACCGGTCGTAAAGTCCCACTGGCGCGGAGTTACCGCTATCGAATCTTAAACGTCACGCCATGTCCCGTTCGGGAAGATTAAGTGTTCGTCCCCGAAAATCCACATCGTGACCACGAGCATACGACGGGCGGCAGCGTTCGCGGCAGTCGGAACGGTAGCCCTCGTTGGATCGGTGCTGGTGGCGGGCGTGGCCGCACTGTTCGCCGCAATCGGTGCGCTCGCGCTTGTCGTTGACGATGGGGTCGTGTTCGACCTGTTCGCACGGCCCAGTGACCGCAGTGAAGGGAGGCTTCGCGGCCTCGCTGCATTCTCCTTCGCCACCGCAGGGCTGGCCATGCTCGTCATCGTCGTCGATCTACCGACACGCGTGTTCGTCGCCGCCGTCTGTCTGCTCGTCTATGGAAACCTGGTCGAACAAGTCGCCCGTTCGTGGAGTAATACGGCGATCACCGCGACAGCAGGTTTCACGGTCGGTGGTTTCGTCGCGGCGTTCGCTGCGCAGGTCGTCGTTTTGACCGTCAGCGATGCACCGATCGATTCGATGATACCCATCCTCATTTTCCTCGCCGCGAGCGGCGCACTCCTAGCAGGACTGCTCCGCTCCGTCCTGTTCGAGCGCGACGACCCACTGGTGATGTTCTCCGTGGCGCTCCTCCTGTGGCTGTTCGCCGACCTCACCGTGACGGTGACGCCGCTCGAAGTCGCGATAGCGATCGCCGTCACGGTCGGCTTTGGCTACATCTCGTGGGCGCTCGATGCCGCTTCCGTAACCGGGATGCTCACCGGCGTTCTCCTCGCGCTGCTCACCATCGTCCTCGGTGGCTACCCGTGGTTCGCCGTCCTCATCTCGTTTTTCGCGTTGGGGGCGCTGTCCACGAAGTTCCGCTACGAACAGAAGCGGGAGAACGGCGTCGCGGAAGCCAACGAAGGCGCACGTGGAGGTGGAAACGTTCTCGGAAATGCCGCAGTCGCACTGTTCGCAGTGCTGGCGTTTGCTGCCAGTGATCGCTTACCCGTCGCCAATACCGTCTTTCTCTTCGCGTTCGCGGGAAGCATCGCAACCGCGATGAGTGACACCCTCTCCAGCGAAATCGGGGGCGTGTTCGATAACCCACGGCTCATTACCACGCTCAAACGCGTCGAACCGGGTACCGACGGAGGCGTCACGTGGCAAGGCGAGTTGGCCGGTGCCCTCGGGGCGATCGTCGTCGCAGTCATCGCCGTCACGTTGTTCGGGACGATCGGACCGCTCGGCGGCATCGTCATCGCGATGGCCGGTATCGGTGGGATGACCGTCGACAGCCTCCTCGGTGCGACTATCGAAGGAGAGAGAATCGGGAATCAGAGCGTCAACTTCCTCGCGACGCTCTCGGGAGCGCTCTTGGGTGCGGGGCTCTCGCTGCTGGTAGGGCTACCGGCGTGATTCGGGAAGCGACCACTGCTGACCTTCCACGTCTGCGTACGATTCGGACGTGGCTCGCCGAACCGGCACCGGAACTGTTAGAAACAGCGCTTTCGGGGGGCGGACTCGCCTTCGTTTCGACTGCAGAGGGTCGGCCGGTCGGCTACGTCCTGCTGATGATTTCGGACGACGCGTACCTCGCAGAGCTCGTCGTCGAGCCGATGCATCGTCGAGAAGGGCGGGCCACGGAGCTGTTGAAAACAGCGATGGCGATGGCACGGGAACGGGACTGTGAACACGTTTCGCTTACGGTGCACGAAGCGAACGAATCAGCACGGATGCTGTACGAATCGTTTGGGTTCGAGTTGTGGCGAACAGTGTCGGATTACTACGCCGATGGCGGAACTGCCCTCGTGTATGGAAAACGTTGCTAAAGCTGGTCCACCGTCAAGATACGAACCGTCGTCGGTTTTTTGACGAATTCGCCCTCGTCACGGGCGACGATCTGTTCGACGCCACGTTGGGCCGAAATGTCCAAGATTCGCTGACTGAGCGTTCCATCGAACACGACAGCGTGTGGAACGGACTCCGCACGTTCGATGGCGTCGAAGGTTTCGGCGGCGGGTGCTTCCGCGAGAATCGAATAGTCATCGTCCAGCAATCGTACCGTCTCGGATTCGGCCTCGATGACCGTCCTCGCATGGCTTCGGATCGTTTGTGGTTCGCGGTCCGGAGTGTCGAGGTCGGTTGCATCGTCCAACGGTTCCGATTCGACAGCCTCGGCCACGAGTGAGTCGTCTTCGGCGACCGCCGATTCGTCGTCTGACTTCGATTCGCTCCCGTGGGACGTGTCGGCAACGGTTTCGCCAGTTTCGACTTCGGCACTGGATTCGACCCCGTCGTCGGGCGAGTCCGTGGTCGATGGCTCGATGGGACGTTCGGTATCCGTCTCGTCGTTTTCGGGAGCAGGAAGCGCACTACCGTCCGTCGCGGCGGCGAACTGTGTCTCGTCGCGTTCGAATCGGTCGAGTGGGCGTTTCTTTCGGAGGGCGGACATCACCTCGTCGCGAGAGAGGTCTTCCACGGATTTCCCGTCGGGGGCGACGGCCACGTAGTCGATATCACCGACCTGTTCGAGTTCCTTCAGGATGAGGTCACCGCCACGATCACCATCGAGAAACGCGGTCGTCGTGCACTCCTGCGTGAGGTCTGCGACGGCATCCGGGACGTTCGTTCCTTCCACTGCAATGGCGTTTTTGACGCCGTATCGGAGAAGCGTCAACACGTCCGCGCGACCTTCGACGACGATGATGGCGTCGGTGTTCGTGACGTTCGGTCCGGCCGGAAAGCCTTCGTATTCGGTGATGTCTTCGACGCGGATGCTCTGGCGGACTTCGGCCAGGATCTCACGACTCGTCATTACGTCGTCATCGAACGACGACGACAGGAGTTCCTTTGCGCGGTCGACGACTTCCCTCCGCTTCGCGGTTCTGACGTCTTCGATGTTGGCGATGCTGACGCTCGCGCGACACGGGCCGACGCGCTCGATAGTCTCGAGTGACGCCGCGAGGATCGCCGTTTCGACTTTGTCGAGACTGCTGGCGATGGTGACGGTACCGAACGATTGGCCGTGTTCGCTCTCGACGCGCACGTCGATACGGCCAACTTTCGAGGACTGCTGGAGGTCCCGTAAATCGAGGTCGTCGCCCAGCAGCCCTTCGGTTTGCCCGAAGATCGCGCCGACGACGTCACTCCGTTCCACCACCCCGTCGGCGGTAATGTCTGCGTGAATGAGGTATTTCGCTGTATCGTCCATGAGTGATGAACTGCCCCTGTGAAGGGCGTGATTGTGATGCGTCCATGAGCCGTGCCATGGATACGTCTCATTTTCGCGCTTGAACGCTGAAATAGCTGTCGTCACCAGCGTTCTCTCCTTCGATTTTGCGTCAATTTTTGCGAAAATTGAGAAAATTATTACAATATTTGAGCAGAATGTATGATCAGCCGTCCAGCCCCGCCAATCGTTCTGCACCGTTGACAAGTGATGATTCCGGAGTATCGGGGTCATCGTGTTCGTAGATTATCCATTCAGCCCCAGCCCGGAGAGCAGCGTTCACGCAATCCGCCACGTTCACATCGCCCTCGCCGAGTTCGACCGGTGAGCCATCGGCAGTGTCCTTCAGATGAACCAACGGAACGTTTCCGGCAAGACAGTCGAGAAGCGAATACGGGTCACGGCCCGCGGCGACGACCCAACCCACGTCGAGCTCGATATGAACGTCGGACTCCGCGATGAAGGCGTCAAAACCGGTCCTGTCGCCGATTTCAGCGAACTCGTGGTCGTGGTTGTGATAGCAGAGTGTCGAACCATGTGCTTCGACCCGTTCCGCGAGGGCATCGAGTCGATGTGCAGTTTCCGTCGCCGTCGTCTCGCTGTCGAAGTTCGATTCGTCCAGATACGGCACGACGAGCCTGTCACAACCTATTTTGTGATACGTTTTCACTACCGCCTCCGTGTTTGATTCGAGTTCCTCGATCGGGACGTGTGCCCCAGCGGCGTCGAGTCCCGCAGTATCGAGTGCATCTGCCACGATTTCGGGGTCGGAATCACCTAACCCCGCGAACTCCACGCCGTCGAATTCGGTCTCGCCGACGCGGGCGAGCAGGTCGGGGAGCGATTCGTCCAGTTCACGGAGCGTGTACAACTGAATCGCAGTGCGTGCCATGGCGCTTCTGGGTCTTCTACGGTGTTAGCCGTTGTCACTAGATTCGAGCGATCAGTTCGGCAATGAACGGGACTGGAGTAGTTTTGAAGACAAATTTTCTTCGAAGGCGTATTTCGAAAGTGATTGGTAAATCTTATCATCTCGCGGTCAGACAGTTGGGTCGATGAATAACGACTCCGCACGAATCGGTTGGATGGTCGTTTTCGCGGTGATTATCGCGTTGACGATACCGTGGTTTCTCTGGGGAGACGGGCAAGTACTGTACGGTCTGCCGGTGTGGCTTTGGTGGCACATCGGATGGATGGCGGTCGTGTCACTCGTGTTCAAACTGTTCGCGGACCGAGCGTGGGGACTCGGCATTGAGGAGAGCATATGAACGAGACGACGCTCCAATTGGGCATCGTCGGCGGGTATCTCCTCCTTTCACTGCTCGTTGGCCTGTTGGCGTATCGACTGACCGACCGAAGTGCGGAGGATTACTACCTCGCCAGTCGAACGCTCGGGACCGTCGTCCTACTGTTCACCACGTTCGCGACGCTCCTGTCGGCGTTCACGTTCTTCGGGGGACCGAACCTCGCCTACGGCTCCGGACCGGAGTGGATCCTCGTGATGGGGCTGATGGACGGCGTGCTGTTCGCCGTGCTGTGGTACGTCGTCGGCTACAAGCAGTGGCTTCTCGGACGGGAACACGGCTACGTCACCCTCGGGGAGATGCTCGGTGACCGATTCGGGTCACCTTTGCTCCGTGGACTCATCGCCGGAATCAGTCTGTTCTGGCTGTTCCCATACGTGATGCTCCAGCAGGTTGGGGCGGGAACCGCGCTGGAGGCGCTGACCGGCGGCGAGCTCTCCTACGCGATGGGTGCAGGTCTGGTGACGGTGTTCATGATAGCCTACGTCGTTCTCGCGGGAATGCGCGGTATCGCGTGGACGGACACGCTGCAAGGGGCGTTCATGCTCGTGATGGTCTGGGCCGCCGTGCTCTGGGTGCTCGCCGAACTGGGCGGGATGAGTTCTGCGACTGCAACCCTCGCCGAATCGAATCCCGAATTCCTCTCGCTCGGCGGCGGCGTGTACTCCCCACAGTGGATGCTCTCGCAGGCCATCGGCATCGCCTTCGGCGTGGCGATGTTCCCGCAGGTCAACCAGCGGTTCTTCGTCGCCGGGTCGAAGAAAGTGCTGAAACGAACCTTTTCGCTGTGGCCGATTATGGTCGTCCTGCTGTTCGTCCCGGCGTTCATGCTCGGCGCGTGGGCGCGCGGCCTGCCAATCGACGCCGCAGACCAGAACGTCCTTTCCGTCCTGCTCGCCGAGTACGCACCGGCGTGGTTCGCCGCGCTGGTCGTCGCGGGTGCGATGGCCGCGATGATGTCCTCGTCCGATTCGATGCTGCTCTCCGGGTCGTCCTATTTCACCCGCGACCTCTACCGTCCGTTCGTCAACCCAAACGCCAGCGACGGTTGGGAGGACACCCTCGGCCGAATCGGCGTCGCCGTCTTCGCACTCGCCGCGTTCGTCGCGAGCCTCTACACGCCGAAAGCCATCGTCGAAATCGGTTCGACTGCCTTCGGCGGGTTCGCTCAACTCGCACTTCCCGTCATCGTCGCGCTCTACTGGTCGCGGGTGACACGAGTGGGGATGTACTTCGGCATCGTCGGCAGTCAAGTGTTCTACCTCGCAAGTGTGTTCCTGCCGTTCGTGCCCGGCAGTTACGCCGGATGGCTGGCATCGGTCGTCGGCATGGTCGTCGGACTGGTGCTGACGGTCTCCGTTTCGACCGTTACGTCGCACGCATTCAACGAGGAGACGAATCTCTACTTCGACCTACAAGCCGATTAGTTGGAAACGCGGATTTTTGATCGCTGAGTTTTCTGGGATCGCTTTTCAGAAGTTGCATGGAGTCTTGATCGGTACTCTATTACTTCAGGGATAGCTGTTGCCGACAACAAACGAAGCCACCGGAAGAGCTTCGCTCTTCCGAGGCCGTCATCCGCTAAGGAACCGCCACCGCCGGTTTCCCCACTCTTCCCCGCCAGCGCGTTCGCACTCGTGACGAACGAAGTGAGGTACGAGTACGACTCCGCGCTGGCGGGGCCATCCGGATGGCCGATCAAGCAATGTGGCGCGCACTGACGTGGCGTCGAGTACACGGTCGTCCGAGACGCCATCGTCGGAGCTGTGCGAGGGATGAGCGAAGCGAATCGGTTGGGGAGGGTGTGGCTGTCGCGGGACGGTGGCGGTGGCCGTTTGATTGGAGTCGGCGATACCTAGCGACAAATTGGCACCACCCTCTGTCACCCGTAGCACGCGTACACCGATGGTAGCTACTCGCTGTTCGTTTCGTCGCGGTGGCTTCCAGTTATCATGAAGAAGTTCTGAAACACCAAATTCGACACACAAGAGACACGCGAGCCGAGAGAGTTGACGACGAGTTTAAATCTACTTCATGAGAACCGACTTGTATGCAAACACACATCGTTCCGGTCGGATTCGACTACGACCGGCTTATCGCGCCACTCGTGCGCGACCAACTCGACGTCGACCGCGTTATCCTCCTCGAAGGCGCGGTCGGAAGCGAGGCAAACGTCGAGTACTCCCGCAACCTCTCTCGAAAGCTCGGCAAGGATTTCGAGAACCTACTTGGTGCGGAGACGGAGCGAGTGGTGTTGGAGGATGTCTACGACTACGACGCAGCGTTCGAACAAGCCTACGACCGAATCAACACGGAACTCGACGCGGGCGGGGAAATTTGGGTGAACGTCAGTTCGATGCCACGAACGGTGAGTTTCGCCTTTGCGACCGCGGCCCACTCCATCATGGTCGAGCGAGAGAGCGATCGTCAGAAGATACACACCTACTACACGGCTCCGGAGAAATATTTGGAAACCGAGCTCGCCGAGGAACTGCGGGAGGAAATCGACTTGCTCGCGTCGGTGCGCGACGGCGACGTGGACGAAGCGCGAATCGAGATCCGACTCGAAAGCGCCCGAGATCTGCTTTCGGAGTTCGACGAGCGGGGAACGACCATCGGCGCGAAGGAAATCGATGGACGACACATCGTGGAACTACCGGTCGCCTCGTTTTCGAACGTCAAACCCTTCGAGGAACTCATTCTGTTTACGCTCGGGGAACACGGCGAGTTCGAAAGCGTGAGCGAACTCGCCCAAGCGCTCTCCAAGGATCTGAACGAGGAGTACACCGACAGCTTCAGGTCGAAAGTCATCTACAACGTCGATAGATTGGGTCCGGGCGGGAAAGGCTATATCGAGCAGGAAGAGCACGGGAAGTCCCACCGAACGCGACTCTCCCGAATAGGGGAGTTGTGGGTACGATCCCATACGAACGGCGAAATGTAGACCAGCACGGGTTCGAGAGGGCAAGACGTGCCCCACGAGCGGCGAGTGCGAACCGGACCGATCATTCTCCCCGTTTCCGTTCTACCAGCCTGCGTTCCATTCTTCGCGGAGTTCGTCCAAGAGGCCCTCCGACTCCAGCGCTGCTATCCCTTCCTCTGCGAGCGTCCACTGCCCTCCATGACGGTGTAACAGCCCGTCGTCGGCTAAACGGGTCAGTACCGGCCCGATACTTCCATCGGAAATCCCCGTTCCATCTCGAATTTCGTTTCGGGTATATGCATGGCCATCGTTCGCGGCGAGAAACGCCATCGCACGGCGACCGTTCGTCCCTTCCTTGACAATCAACGAAACTTTCGACGGTTGATTCAAATCATCATCGTTCCCGAACGTCATGGTAGTTATTCGCACGGGCATCTACTAAAATGTACTCTCGGATACAGTGATAATCGGGAGTACATCTCGGATACTGACGAACGGCGATGTCCCGAGGAGTTTCGTTTCACGACAGTTCGGCCGTCTACCGAACGTCGTCAGTTCGGTCGCTCCAATTTCTCGACTCGCGTCGTGAGCGCCAGGAAGGTCGCCAACAGGGTCAGCGTAACCGCACCCGCCGCCGCGATTTCGTGGGCCGGTGTCGGATGGCTGTACCCGACAGCAAGCACCTCCTGCGCCGGAAGTGCGGTGTGGTGTGGTGTCCCGACGATGGGAAGAAAGTAGTCCACGATATCGTTTCCGCCGTACCAGAGGACGGCGACGAAGACGGCACCGACCGGAAAGTCGCTGTAGCGGTGGATGAGAAACGCCTCGGCGACCATTCCGAGGTGACTGACGAACAGGAACGTGTACATCGGCCAGCCGACCCCGATGAAACCCGAAAAGAACGCCGCAAGGACGAACGGCGTCCACGCTCCGAGCTTGATACAGCCGAAGAACGCGAGAGCATTCACCCACTCCGTGTTTCGGTCGAGTTTCCACAGGCCGAGCGAGAGCGCGATAAACAGCGTGGCGACCGGACTGTCAGGGACGAATAGCCACGTTTCGGGGGGTTCGACCGCGAACTGCCACGTTATGAGTGGGTCGGAGAGCGGAAGCGGATGAAAGCCGTAGTACCAGAAACCGAACACCGTACCGACGAGGTTGATAGCGACGATGGCCCACGCCATTCGAAGGCCGAAATCCTCCAGCCACTGCGGAAGCGGCGCGACGTACCACGGGAGATCATCTCGGGCCGGAAGGTCGGTCATACTCGCGGGCACGGATGGTCGAGGCAAAGAGCCTTCGATACGGTTCAGAGGACGCGATTTTGGACCGGACGAGCGACGAATCGCGGAACGCCGAGCAATCGGTACGTCTTAAGCCCCACGTTCGTTAGGGACAACCATGGCAGAGCCGACCGACATCGAGGAACTGAAGCGTGGAACGGAACTCGTCAAGCGCGGGTTCGCGCGGATGCAAAAAGGCGGCGTCATCATGGACGTCGTCAATCCGGAACAGGCACGAATCGCGGAGGACGCGGGCGCGGTCGCGGTCATGTCGCTCGAAGCGGTTCCGGCGGACATCCGGAAACGCGGCGGCGTGGCGCGAATGGCGGACCCCGCCGACGTAGAGGAGATCATCGACGAGGTGTCCATCCCGGTCATGGGCAAGGCACGTATCGGCCACTCGGTCGAAGCCCAGATTCTGGAGTCCATCGGCGTGGACATGATCGACGAATCCGAAGTGCTCACCCCCGCGGATGATGCCTATCACATCGACAAGCGCGAGTTCACCGCCCCGTTCGTTTGCGGTGCACGGAACCTCGGCGAAGCACTCCGCCGAATCAACGAGGGCGCGGCGATGATCCGAACCAAAGGCGAGGCAGGTACGGGCGACGTGAACCAGGCCGTTCATCACCAGCGGACCATCAAAGGAGCCATTCGGGAACTGCAGGGTAAGACTCACGAGGAACGCGAGATGCTCGCCCGAGAGCTCGAAGCACCAGCCGAACTCGTCCACGAAACGGCCGAAGCAGGGCGGCTTCCCGTCGTGAACTTCGCGGCAGGTGGCATCGCGACACCCGCCGACGCCGCGCTCATGATGCACCACGGCTGTGACGGTATTTTCGTTGGATCAGGTATCTTCGGGGCGGAGAACCCACGGGTCATGGCCAACGCGATCGTCGAAGCGACGAACAACTGGGACGACCCCGAACGTCTCGGCGAAATCAGCAAGGACATCGGGGCAGGCATGAAAGGCGAGGCCAACGTGGATCTACCCGAAGAGGAGAAACTCCAAGGCCGCGGGAACTAGACACGACATATCATTTCACGCAGGTGTTTGGCACACGCTCGCAGCCTGCAGTTGGGTATTTGAATCGAAGGGTCCGTCGTTTACACGGCACCACCGTTTCCGAACCCATGATCGTGCGGCTGAAACTGCATGAGCTGTTCGACCCGGTTGGCCTTCGCTAACAGTACCTCTTTTAGCTCGGGTGGGTTGCGAATCCGAGTGTTTTCGAGTAGGTCGTCGGGGACGACGAGGGTTCGGTCCGGCACACCCTCCTCTGCGTGCACGGAGAAGTGTTGCTGGTCGATCTTCATCACCAGTGGCCAGTCGAGTCGCTCGACGCCGTCGCCGCTCGCGTAGAGTGCTTGGTTGACGCGCTCGTGGTCATCTCGGGACATGACGGCGTGGTCCGCCCGATGTGGTTCGACGTACAGTCGCCCGAGGTAGTAGCCGCTGGAAAACGACTCGAACATGATAGACAGTAACACACAAGAGGTAATAGTTATATAGCAGTTATGCAAAAGCATTATATAGAAGGGCAGACATAGTATATAAATAATTCTATTCATTTCGGCCATGCAACGATGACAGCAGTTCTTTTAGTTGTTCACTACACGGTGATGAATATGGAGATTCCCGACCGGTACGCCCGCTACTATCTCGAAAATACGCCAAGCTTAGTGTGGTTGCTGGTCGTGAACTCGCTGGCAATTCTCGTTGGGATTCGGTTTTACGTCGAGACGATGCCCGAGGTACCGACGTTTCTCTGGCCACTGTACGTCGATTCACCGATGGCACTGGCCCTCGTCACTGCCTCGTTTCTGACGCTGTTACCCAATCTCGGCAATCGACTCTCCAACGCGCCGCAGAACCTCCCTCTTGCGTACCTTCACACCTTTGCGTTCGTCTGGCTTGTCAAGTTCGGCATCTGGACGTTCGTCGCACTCAACCTCGGATTTTCGGCGTATTTCGGTCCGCCATGGAACCCAAACGCGGTCTGGGATTACTGGGGAATCGTCATCACCCACCTCGCGTTCGTCGTCGAGGCGTTTCTCATCCCCCACTATGGGCGAACGACACGTGGGGCGTTGGTCGCGGCGCTCGGCGTCGCATTGGCAAGCGACGTTCTCGACTACGGGTTCGGGTTTCATCCACCACTTCGTTACGAACCCGGTGTCTTGCTCCCTCTTGCAACAGTTGTTCTTTCAGTGGTTTCCGTCCTCGCCGCAGACCGAGCATTCGAGCGGTTAGAGTGAATTTAATCGGCTTTTAAACTCTCTTTCCGTCTCTCGTATCTCCATCTCGAGATGTGAACAGAACGAACGAATTACCGTCTTTTTAAAAGAAGGGACAGTAATGAACTACTGATGCACGCCATTCGCGCCGTCCTGTTGGCGACGCTCACAGTGTGTGGGTTCGCCGTCGCTTTGCCGACCGCTGCCGCACCGTCGTCCACGGAACCAGCAAACGTCTCCCCGAACGCATTCCAAACCGATCAGAACACGACGAGTTCTAACAGCACACTCGGCGCTGAAATTTCGTCGTTCATGCAAGTCAGCACCTCACAAACAAAAGGCACGGTCGATACCGGCCTCTGGGTTGCCCGCTTCAACAACACCGAAAACAGGTCGGCGCGACAGTCCCTCGTCAGACACCAAGTCGCGGATTTGGAGACCGAACTGGAAGACGTGCGACAGCGCAAACAAGCCCTCGTCGAAGCACGAAACAACGGGGAAATCAGCACCCTACGGTATCAGGCACGAATGAGCGAAATCGTCGGTGAGATTCGTTCCCTCGAAAACGCAATCAACGAGACGAAACCGCGGGCGGAGAAGGTCGGGGTCGGAAACAGGAAACTCCGGAACATGAGTGAACAAACGAAAACCGTCGGCGGTCCCGAAATATCCGAGGTCGCTCGCTCGCTTCGTAGCGTGAGCGTCCCGGGCGAAAACGCGAACAACTCGACGAACACACCCGGAGTCGGCAACGGCAACGGTTCGAACGGGAGTGCAATCGGAACGACACCGGGAAACGATAACACCAGCAACGGAAACATCGGCGTCGGCAACGGGAACTCCTCGGGCGGCATCGGAAACGGAAAGAACGGCAACAGCTAAAACGGCAGAAAACGGCGTCTGAGCGTCCAATGACGAGTCTTTTGGTTTGGTGCCACATATCGGCAACGTTCGCTCACGGCGAGAGACACGCTTTTCCGTCCGCGTTACCAAGTCGTTGACGTGAATGGACTCCGCAGTGCTGCTCGATATCCTCGGGAATGAAAATCGCAGGCGAATCTTGCGACTTCTCTCGCACAAACCCTGCTACGTCACAGAGATAAGCGAATATCTCGGCGTCAGCCCCAAGGCGGTCATCGATCACCTCCGAAAACTCGAAGAGGCGGGATTGGTCGAAAGCCGAACCGACAACCAGCGGCGCAAATATTTCAACATTTCACGGAACCTCCGACTCGAAGTCGACGTTTCTCCATACGAGTTCGATATGAAAAGTGCCTATCCGGCGAGTCCGAACCTCGACGTGAGCACGTGTCAGTATCTATCGCTGAACGTTCAGTACGGGAACACACGATCAGGCGATGCCGAATCGGTGAGTGACGCCGAAGCAGGTGAAATCGCCAGTCTCGCCGAAGAGCTCAACTGTCTGGAAGAGTTAAAGAGCGAACTCTCGCTCGCACAACGATGGGTTCACGGCCGGATCACGGACGTGCTAGACCAACTCAGCGAGGAAGTGGACGAAACGGGCCAAAACGCGATTCGATCCGAAATTCTGGCCGCGCTCGCGGCAGAGGCCGAAACGGTAGGGGAAATTAGCAAGGAAACCAACGCCCCCGAACACGTCGTCGAAGGACACCTCGCAACCATGGCCGAGCGGGGAATCGTCGAGCGAAACGACGGCCATTGGACGCTTTCCGGTTGAAGCTCTTTCGCGGCGACTTCAGAGGTCGCGGGTCAGACCATCTCGGAGGTCACTGCCGAAATACGCGCCCAGACCGGCCACGAGAAACCCTGCACCGAGTCCGACGGCAGCGACGGTCGTTCCGCCCGCTGCCAGCAGGGTGAGATTCCCTAAGAGGAGCGTGAGTCCTGCGGCAACCAGGCCGCCAGTCGCGGTTTCCAACGTTCGTGATTCGCTGGTCAGTCCACCGAGCGCGAACGCCGCGACGAACATTCCGACGAGTCCACCGAGCGTTCCTACGAACGGAACGAACCCACCGACGAACGTCGAAACCGTCAGTGCAACCACGGCCAGGAGAAAATACCGTGGTGAAAAGAAGTTCACCGCGCGCTGCTTGGTGCGACTCCGGAAACTCTCGCTTCCCCCTCCCTGTTCTCCACTCTCGTCCCCGAGAATATCGGACAGGTCGTCACTCGTCTCGCGCGTCCGAGTTCGCTGAGTCATGTATCCGAGTTGACTCCCGGAGATAATGTGCCTTTCCCCGAAACGAATGGATTGAAGTCCAACGCCGCGCTACCCCGAGGTATGAATCCAGGGGACCGTGTCCGCGTCGAACGGGCAGACCAGACGTTCGAAGGGGTGCTTTTGCCCTCCTCGACGGCGAGCAACCTCGTCGTCAAACTCGACGGCGGTTACAACGTTGGAATCGACCGCGACGATGCCGACGTTGACGTGCTCGAATCGGACGTGTACGACATCGAAGAGGGAGAGACGGGCGACTCGTCCATCGTGGAGTTCGACCCGGAACTACCGACGATTTCGCTCATCAGTACGGGGGGAACCATCGCATCCACGGTGGACTACCGAACCGGTGCTGTGACTGCACGATTCGACGCGAAGGACGTCCTTCGGGCGGTGCCCGACCTCGCAGGGCGAGCGAACTACCGCGGTCGAGTCGTCGCCAACATCCTGTCGGAAAATATGACGCCCGACGTCTGGCAGGACTTGGCGCAGGCAGTATACGAAGAGATCGAGAACGGCGCGGACGGTGTCGTCGTCATGCACGGGACCGACACGATGCAGTTTACCGCCGCCGCCCTCTCGTTCATGCTCGACACGCCGGTTCCCATCGTCTTCACCGGAAGTCAGCGTTCCGCCGACCGACCATCCTCGGACAACGTGATGAACGCGGTTTGCGCCGTGGAAGCCGCAAAGTCCGACTGCGCGGAGGTGCTCGTCTGCATGCACGAAAACGAAAGCGACGACGATTGCGCACTTCACCGCGGAACCCGAGTGCGAAAGAACCACACGTCGCGCCGGGACGCATTCCAAACCGTCGGTGCGAAACCACTCGGAGCAGTGGATTACGAGGCCGAAGAAGTCACGTTCCGACGCGAGTACGACGAGCGAGGCGCGCAGGAACTCACGCTCAGGGACGACATCGAAAGTGACGTCGAACTCCTCAAGTTCACACCCGGTATGGGTGTCGAAGCACTCGATCTCGCCGAGGGGAAGGCGGGGCTCGTCATCGAAGGAACCGGGCTGGGACACGTCCATTCCGACTGGGCGGACCGAGTCGAGGAACTGGTCGAAAGCGGAACGACCGTCGTCATGACGAGTCAATGTATCGAAGGCCGCGTCTGTGACCGCGTGTACGACACCGGACGTGACCTCCTCGACGCTGGTATCGTAGAGGGTGAAGATATGCTACCAGGCACTGCGAAGGTGAAACTGATGTGGGTTCTGGCGAACAGCGACGACCCCGTGACCACGATGCAAGAACCCATCGCGGGAGAGATTTCCGAACGGTCAGTGCCATGGGAGTGACCGAGATAGAACTCAGAAAAGCCACTCACGACGATTACGACGGAGTCATCGCGTTCACCGAGGACACGTGGGCAGACCGCGACGGCGACGACTACATCCCGCGAGTATATCACGATTGGATAGACGGCGATGATCGACACACCATCGTCGCGGACGCTGGCGACGAAATCGCAGGAATCGTACAGGCGGTTATGCTTTCGGACTGGGAAGCTTGGGGACAAGGTATGCGTGTCAACCCGAACTTCCGCGAACAGGGTGTCGCAAGCCGCATGACCGACAAACTGTTCGGCTGGGCACGCGACCGCGGGGCGACCGTCTTCCGAAACATGGTGTTTTCGTGGAACGTCGCCGGACTCGGGTCGTCGCGCGCCGCCGGATACGATCCGGTCACCGAATTTCGGTGGGCGCATCCCGAACCCGACACCGACGTGCGCTCCGAGCTGTCCGTTACTGACGACGCGAACGCAGCGTGGAAGTTCTGGACCGGAAGCGACGTTCGGACACATCTACAGGGTCTCGCGCTCGATTTCGATGAGTCATGGGCGCTCTCGGAACTCACACGTGAAGACCTTCGTCGAAGCGCCGAAAACGACGAACTGCTCGTCATCCAGGACGACGGCGTGCAGGGGTTTTCGACCGTCTCCCGGGAGTGGGAGTGGGAAAACGACGATGGCGAACCCGAAACGTGGGTCGAATACGCAGTCGGTGCGTGGGGGGACACCGAGTCCGCACGAGCGCTGTTCACCGAAATCGCACGTGATGCCGGAGAACGGGGCGCGAAAAAGGCGCGAGTGCTGATTCCCGAGACGGTTCGATTCGTCAGTGACACCGCCTACTGTCGAGTGGAAATTTCGGACGACCCTGATTTCGTGATGGGCGCGGATTTGACCGAGTAGTATCCCTGGCAGACGGTTTATCGAAAGGCGTCAGCGAGTTTCGACAGGTCGTCGCTTCGTTTTCGTTCGTGGCCCACCCCAAGCGGCGAGATACTGATTTCTCCATCGGCGAGTGCCCGGCGGTCGGTGCCTTTCGGGTCGTCCAACTCCTCCGGGCGGTCTCCGCGAAGCGGGTCGTAAAACTGATCGACAACTGCAAATCCATCGTCGTTTTTGTCCCGCTCGATTCGGACGCCGAAGTCCCTCGTCGGTCTGGTAATTTGAATCGGTACCGTCCGCTCGACAGTCGGCACGTTGACGTTCAGGTAAGTGCCCGAGCCGATGGAATCGGCGTTTTCGACCAGATAACGTGCGATCCGTGACGGCAGGGCGAAATCCTCGCGTTCGAACTCGCGTTGCCCGCCCCTTATCGGGTCGTAGGCCGAGATTGCGATTCCGGGCACACCCAGGTAGACTGCTTCCTTGGCGGCCCCAACCGTCCCGGAGCGGTCGAGTTTGTGCGCGCCGAAGTTGGGTCCAGCGTTACAGCCCGAAACGACGAGGTCAGGTGTCGGGTCGAGAGTTTGCAGACCGACCGCGACGCAATCACAGGGGGTTCCGTGGACGACGAGTCCGCGTTCGTGGTTATCCACCGCGACTTTGTGTGAGTTCGTCCGTCCGGCACCACTCTGGTTGTCCGCCGGTGCAACGACGGTCACGTCGGCAACTACCGAGAGTTCATTGTAGAGCGCGTCGATGCCGGGTGCATCGACGCCGTCGTCGTTCGTTACGAGGACGTTCACGAACTATCCACCACTCACCGGCGGAAAGAGCGCGAGCTCGTCGCCAGGTTCGAGTTCCGTCTCCAATCCCGCTTCGGTGAACACGTTCGTTCCGTTTCGGAGTACGTTGATGTGGTCGCGGAGGTGGCCATCGTCGTCCAAGACGCGATTTTCGAGTTCCGGACGCGGTTCGAGGAGGGCCGAAAGTGCGTCCCCGACGGTGTCGCCCGACTCGGCGGCCACCGATACGTCCTTTCCTCCCGCGATTTCCGCGAGGTCCGCGAAGAGTTTCCACTGCATATACGACGTGACGGTCGGACGCGGGAAGTCGCTTTCTCTCTCGGCGGGAGAGCGGTTGCGGTTCGCCTGCAGGGACGCGAGCGAACCAAAACCGTCGAAACAGCAGGAATGGCCGACGAAATGACGGGAAAAGCCAGCGAGATAGTCGGGTCGGCCAGCAAGACAGCGGGCGAACACCGGAAAAATACCGACGACGCTGGTACACGGACATGCATCACCTGACGTTGGCATCGGGATGCTATTTTCGCGTGGCGCAGTTACGCTCGAACGACGGTCCTGCAAACGGTCTTCATCGTCTCCACCGAGACTACCGTATTCGACTCCGAGCAGTCGTGTTTGCGTCGATCGGTTCGGTATCCGTTTTTGCCGCCCGTTCGATTCGCCGGATGACGGTCGGTTCGGCGACGACGAACACGGTATCCGCTGTCTCCAGCGGCCGACCACGAAGCGGAAGCGTCTCCGTAGCGCCGTCAGACGGTCGGACTGCGACGACGGTTGCATCGATGCTTCCGACCGGAAGACCGACGAGGGCGCTTTCCGGTTCAACCGTCAGTACACCCATCGTTACGTCCGCGGAGCGAAGCCGGGTGACGAACTCGCGTTCCGGCCGTGTCCGCCGTGGAAGCGTCTCGAGTCGATACCGCTCGGTCGTGTCGAACGTCTTCGCGTCGTTTGCATCCACGGCGAGCGTCACCACGTCCCCGGCAACACCCCTGATTTCGCCGGTCGTGAGGCGTTCCGATCCAGTGTTAGTTCGTCGCCAGATAGCGACGGAATCGCCAGCACCGGCGCTGAATGCAGGGTCCGCTCGGATGGCGATAGCGACCGTTCCCGGGACGAGCAGCGGACCGAGTCCCGCGACTCGGCTGCCGAGTGCGAGATATTCGACCGTTCCATCCGAAGTGAGGTCGATATCGACGTGTCCGATGCCGTGGTCGTCCTCGAGTCGGGCGATGATTCGCTCTCGAAGTTCGGACACGGTGATTCCGCGTGGAAACACGAACGACGACCCAGCCAGCGCCGTTTTCGTTTCATCCGAAACAGTGTCATAGCCGTCGATGTCGCCGATGTTTTCGGGAATCGTGACCGTAACCATCCGCCCGACCGCGCCGACGATTCGACTCACGTCGTCGTCGAGTTTCTTCGCTCCCGAGAGGGCTGCCATGTTGGTCGTCAGTCGGTCGCCGACTCGCGCACCGACGACGGCGGTGATGGCCGCAACGACGAATGAAGTGATGTTTTTCGTCGCGTTGGGGATCGTCAGGACGTCCTGATTTCCGGCGGTGAAAAACGGTTGGAGCGTCTGCCATGTGCCCAATGAAACGCCGACCGCGCCGACGCCGGCAAGGATGGCTAGTCCAGCAGGCACGCGTTCCCGAGCGTACCATCGATGGACGAACGCAACCGCGCCAGCGACCGCTCCCGAAAGGATTCCGAGACCGATAATTTGGACGAGCGCTCCCTGCGGATTCTGCGGGAGTGGCTGCATCATTCGACCACCTCCGCGAATCGACGGAGCGAATCGCGTGTTCCGACCACGTACAAGTTATCCCCGGCAGTGAGGGTCGTGGTGCCGGACGGTGCGACCGTCCAGTCGTTTGCCTGCTCGATACCTAACACCGCCACATCGTATGTATCGCGAACGGAGAGACCACCTAACGCCATCCCTTCCAACTCGCTTCCGGGGGAAATTTGTACCCGCCGCCACTGCTTGCCCGCCTGTCGGAGTAAACGGACGAGTTCGAATTCGGGGTGAATCTCCCGCGACCGCACCCGAAGTTTCGTCGGTATACCGCCGATGAGGTCGCTCGCGTCGGCTTTCGGAACCGAAACCGTCACCCGGCCGTCCCCACCGGTCGTCGTCGGTGCGCGGGAAACGGAGCTCGGATCTTCGTCAGCGTCGTCCTCGGACTCATTTCCTTCCGTTTTCGCGCTAAGAACCGTCCCGACAACCTCGTCGTCACCGAGTTCGAGGGCGACTTCGTCACCACGTGCGATTCCCGTCGGTACGAGGGAATCGACCGATACCGCGCGACGGTTCGAAGGAAGGCGACGGGAAAGCGAACCTTCCGGAGGTGCGGCACGAACTGTCGCCTTTCCTCCCGTGTCGATCTCGACGGAAACGTCGGCGAGGTCGTACTCGGTTCGAAGTCGGTCCGCCAAGCGAGATTCCAACTCGGCGATGGGGAGATCTGCAGGAAACGTCCATTCGCCGTCACGGATCGCCGACCTGAGGTCATCGGTAAGCGGTGGATAACCATCGATGTCACCGACGTCGCCCGTCGTCCGAACACGAACCCGACCGAACCGGCCGACTCGTTCGATCACATCGCCGGAGAGACGATGGTCCCGGAGTTGACGGAGACCCACCCGCCGGGGGAACGATGCGCCCATGGAGTCGCCCTTCGCGTGAGCGTACTGTGTCGCCAACATGACGACGATGACTGCAACGACGACCACCGGCGATTCGACGACAGTGGGGTCGAGAAGACCCAACAAGCCACCCTGTACACCCGCGATGGCAACGCCGAGGACGACGACCGCGAATCCGGGGAGCGAAACGCTCGTCACGTACCGGAACACGAAGCCGAGACACCACGCGACGAGCGCCGGAACGACCCCCGTGAGCGCCCCGAGATACAGCCCGAGGAGCACAGCGACCGGGAACGAATAGTCCATACGCCGGACTGTAGTGGCAGTTACAAAGGCGTACCGACAGAAATGTCAAAACGACGTTGTGAGCTGGTCGAACTAGCGGCAGCGGCGGTGGTCGGCCTCGCGTACCGTTCGGCCACCTGATTTATCGCACGGGAGGTAGCATGGAGATTCACATGGGGCGAGTGGCGCGGGGGAGATTCGTCTCCGCTCGTATCGTCGTCTGGTTAACCATCGGCGTCGCGTTGCTTTCGATAGCGACCGGTCTCGTCTCCACTGGTCTCAGCGGCACCGGAGGAAACGGCGGGTTGTTCGGCGGAATCATTCCCGACGTCGTTCGGACGACGACAGCATACACTAGCACCATCGTCGGCTTTCTCCTCCTCGTCGCAGCCCTCGGCCTCCGCCGTGGCTTTCGTGCGGCCTGGTACGCGAGTACGATATTGGTCCTCATCGCCGCGATACATGGAATACTTCAATCGACGCCGTACTCGCTCCTTCTCGTCGCCGGGTCGCTCGTCACCCTTCCGATGTTGATTCGGACTCGTCACCGGTTCGAACATCCGATCGAACCGACGACGACGCAAATCGCCGCCGCATCCGCCGTCGTCGGAGCACAATTGTACGGGACTATCGGTGCGTACACACTCCGGCAGTATTTCGACGGCATCGACGGCAGCAATGCCCTCTTCGAAGCCTTTTATTTCACCGTCGTGACGGCGAGCACCGTCGGGTATGGCGATATCCAACCGACGGCACCATTCGCACAAGCGTTCGGAATGACCGTCATCATCCTCGGAACCGGTAGTTTCGCGGCTGCACTGGGTGTTCTATTTGTGCCGATGGTGGAGAACAGTTTCGCAAGCGCCCTCGGTCGAACAACCGACACCAACATCGAACTCATGGAAAATCACCTACTCGTACTCGGATACGGCCACCTGCTTACGGAATGGATAGTCGATGAGCTCGCCAACGGAACCGAATACGCACTCGTCATCGACGACGAAGCGCTCGTCAACGAACTTCGGTCCAAAAACCGAACCGTCATCCATGGCGACCCTACCGACGAGGAGTTACTCGAACGGGTCGGCATCGAACGAGCACAGGCGGTGCTCGTCGCGACCGATGACGACGCCGACGACGCACTCACGGTGTTGACCGCTCGGCAGTTGAATCCCGACGTTCGAATCGTCGCCGGTGCGACCGACCACGACAACGTGAAGAAATTCCGCCGGGCAGGAGCCGATATCGTGGTCAGCCCCGCCTTCGTCGGACGGATGCTGGTGAAGGCGGCACTCGGCGGGGAACACGTCGAAGAACTGGCCGACCAGTTAGCGGGAGACCCCCTGAACCAAACGTTGGACGATTTCTGATGTGGTCGTGCATCGCGGCTCAACCGTGATGCACGACCGCTACGTCACAGTCGATCTCGTGCATTCGCTCGAACGTCGGCGGCGAGATGAACCGCGATGCTGCGCTTCGGTCGGTGCTCGCGCCGATTATCATGAGGTCGTAGTGGTCGTCGTTCGCGGCGAGGAAATCCTCGATACTGCTCCGCGAGACGCGCGTTTCGAACACGCCCGAGAACGCCTCCACGAGGTCCGCGAGGGTCGATTCGGCTGTTCGGCGCTCCGCCTCACGGTCGATGCAGGTACAGACACTGACCGACCCCGACCGCCCAACCAGTCGCCGTGCGAAATCGATCATCGTGTGGGCGGTGTTGCCCGCTCGTCGGATCGGGACGAGAACGCGCTTCCATCGTCGACGAGGCGTTCCGTCGGGGGCTGGCCGATATGCGATTGCGTCCACGTTTCCGCGGAACAGTCCCCGGACGAACGGCGAGAGCGCGCCGTGTTTCTCCTCGTACGGGGTGACGATGAGGTCACAGTTCACTTCGCGAGAGGTGTTCAGAACCGTTTTCGCGGACGTTTTGCCGTCTCCCGCGACGACGACTTCACAGGGAACACCCATCCGCGTCCGGATTCGGTGTGCCTGCGTTTCGAGGCGGTCCGCGGCGACATCCGCCGCCTGTGCTTCGGCGGTTTCCCCCTCAGAAACGAGTTCCGCGGACTCCGGGTTCACGAGCGTGGGTTCGTTCCCGCCGTCGGAGGCCTCGATATCCCGTTCCGCTTTCTCGATGGCGTGTTCGTCCACGACGTCGATGAGAACGACTTTGCCCGCGTCGTGTGCCGCGGCCAGTTTTGCACCGAACATGGCCGCTTCCTCGGCGTCCTCGCCGCGCATCGGGACGAGGACGTGGTCGTCGCCTTTCGTCGAACGATAGAGATACCGTGCCCGCCGTTCGTAGAACTCCCGTCGCCAGATGACGAACACGCCAGCGACGATACTGCTAGAGACTGCGATACCGGCGACGTACAGGAACCCTGAAAGAAAACTCCCCATTTCGCCAAAGGGAAACATCAGGACGAGTAGTGCGGACGAAAACGCGGTCGGCTGTTCGACGTTGAGCGACCACGTCACGAGCACCGTGAGGAGAATACCAAGCGCCGCCCCTCCGGCGTGAATCGTCATCGAGTCCGGCGGAACGTGATACAGATATCTGGCGGAGAACGTCAGTGCGACCCAGCCACAGAGCGCCCCCGCAGTCATGCCGCCGACGAACCGAGTGGGAGAAGCGTACTTCCCTTCCGGGTCGGCGAACAGGGTGTACGTCCCCGATGCAAGCGGGGGGAAGAGCAAGAACGTTACGACGTTCACCGTGTTCGAGAGCCACGTGATGACCGCAATGATGATGGGTGCGACCACCAGTATCGTGAGCCGAGTGAGGTTTCGAGTGTGTTCGACCCACTGGGTGAAATGCTGAATTTCCCGCCGTTCGAACCGGCGAATGCGCCGAAGTGCCGCGTGATAGCGCATACGCAGGTCATCAAGCATACGAAAAACTGCGCCATTCGAGAATAAATGCGTTCTGTTACTGAGAGAGGGTGACACCCAAAGGAAATGAAGTCACCCGATGCGGGGTAGTTATTCCGAGAGCGAGACGACCGCGTCCAGCGAGATGCGAATCGCCCGTTCGACGTTGTTTTTCGCCTTCTCGGGGAGTTCATCGTCCTCGGTGTCGGTACCCTTCTGGGTCCCCTTCACGAGGTTGCCATCGACCGTGCAGATGGCTCCCGAGCGCATTCCTTTCCGGCGGGCAACTGAGAAGACGGCCGCGGCTTCCATCTCCACCGAGAGGATGTTCGCTTCCTCCCAGTCCGAAACGTACTCGTCGGTTTCGGCGTAGAAGGCGTCGTCGGACGCGATCGGACCGACGTGAACGTCCTCGTCGTTCGCTTCCGCGGAATCGACCAACGCGGAGAGAACGTTGTATTCCGGCACCGCGGGGTAGGTGTCTTTCTCGTAGCGCCGGGTCGTCCCCTCGTCTTTCGCCGCGCCGGTCGCGACGACCATATCCCCGATTTCGATGTCCTGTTGGAGTGCGCCGGTCGTTCCGACACGAATCACGGTTTCGACGCCGACGGCTTCCATCTCCTCGATCGCGATGGTCGCCGAAGGACAGCCGATACCGGTCGAACAAATCGTCAGCGGAACGCCCTCGTACTCCGCGTTGACGACCTTGTACTCGCGGTTTTCGGAAACGACATCCGAAGTATCGCACTGCTTTGCGATTCGGTCAACGCGGCCCGGGTCGCCGGGAATCAGCGCGATGTCGTTCAGGTCGCCCTCGTCAACGAGCAGGTGCGGTTGCATTGCCATAGGCGGGGATTCTCAGGGATGGACGAAAAACGTCCGGATTCGGCCGTACTTCCGTGAGTTTTGTTCTTCTGCTGTGATTTCGTGAGTATGTCTCACTGCCCTGACTGTGGCCAAGAAGTCGAAAAACTGGTGAAAAGCGACGCATCCGCTGGCGGAATTCTGCGTTCGAGAAACGTCTGGGACTGCCCTCACTGTGGCGCGATTCTCGGAGTTAGCGGGAATACATGATTCGCTGTTACGGCAGATACCGAACGCTCACGATACCCTCTTCCGAGCGAATTTCCACGCGATTTACGCCAAGTCGGGCGGCGCGGGCGAGCGTCCCTTCGTCGTCCAGCACATCGCTCACGGCGTCCTCCGTTTCCTCCGGCGGCACCGAAAGGACGTGAATCTCGCCGATTCCGGCGCGTTCGGTTCGTTCGAGGTCGCCAACCGCTTGTTCCGCCGCGATGTTCCGCTCATGGACCGTCGGCGGTTCCTCGCTCTCGTGAACCGTGAGCGGTCGCTGGTCGTCGATTTCCACGACGTCCCACGTCATCTCCATCGGTGGTTCCGGCGCGACAGTGGCGTCGATGGCGTCGTTGGCATCAACGCCGGGGTTTTTCGAGAGGGTGTGTACCTGTCCGTCGTGTACGTCCTTCAGTACCGCCGACTCCGCTTCGGCGTGCGTGACGAGGAACGTGCTCGTCTTCTCGGTCATGGGCATGGGTAGGTCGTCGACCCTTTTCCGGATTACGCTCCGGAAAACTGCGTCACCGAGTAAACCGATGGATAACGAAAATCAACAGCGCGGCGACCAGTGGTGGGACGAGGCCGAACAGTTGCGGGAGCGAGTAGAGGAAGGTCCCGATCGCGCCCGCGTTGGCCGATTGGTACTCCGGCGGAACCGTAATGACGAGTCCGGCATACAGCGAAATAACGAAGAGAAAGCCACTGAGTGCGAGTACAGTATCGTAGACCGGAACCGTTGCCTCACCGCGGCGATGCCGTCGCGCGACGAACAGAACCGGCGCGAAGAGCGGACCGAGGATGAACAGCGCAACGACGCCGAGGAAGGCGTTCGAGGAGGTGTCGAAGGCGGAGTGGCCGAGCGTTTCTACGAACCAGAAGATGAGCGCCAGCACGAACGTCAAGCCGAGAACGGCCCCGAGAACGAAACTAACGAGAACGTAGAGGCGGAAAACCGTCGAATCAGTCGCGCGAAAGCTGTAGCGAAACGCGCCGAACAGCCCGGAGTAGTCCTCTCCGGTGGTTGCGGCGTCGGTCATTGCTCGATAGTCGGGGTCGTATGAACCTAAATGCCGCGACTCGGGGTGGGAAGACACGGACCAGGACGACTCGTTCGTGGACGTGTTCCGAAGAACGTTTGAGACGGTTGGTTCTCTGTAGCAGTATGAGCGCTGATAACGCCACCAACACGTCCGCTAGTTCTGCCTCGGACGATACCGACGAAGTTCATAAAAACGCCCGTAAATCCGTCGTCGCCGTGGATGCCGACGACAACGATTTGGAAATCGTCAACCGCCTCGAAGCGCACACTGGAGACGGCATCCGCCACCGTGCGTTCACCGCCCTCATCTTCGACGAAGACGATAACATCCTGCTCGCCCAGCGTGCGCCGACCAAGCGTCTCTGGGACACCTACTGGGACGGCACGGTCGCCTCCCACCCCAACCCGGGGCAATCCCAAGAGGAAGCCACCCGTCAGCGTCTCGAAGACGAACTCGGCATTTCGCCGGACCAGTACGACGACCTCCAACAGACGGACAAGTTCGAGTACAAGCGCTACTACCCTCAAGAGGGCGTCGAGCACGAGGTTTGTGCCGTGTTGAAACTCACACTCACGGACACCTCACTCAATCCCGTCGAGGAGGAAGTCGGCGGCCTGATGTGGGTCCCCTACGAGCGACTATACGAGAATCCGCGCTGGTATCGCCAACTCCGTCTCTGCCCGTGGTTCGAAATCGCCATGCGGCGGGATTTCGAATAGAAGGAGGGGTTTTTGGCTGTTTGAAGCGACGATTCTCGCATCGTTTTTGGGCCGCTGACGAAGGGAGTGTCGACTGCGGTTGCTGGTCGCAAGTCTCAGCCGCGAAGAATGGAGCGTGTTTCGGGACCTTCGTGACAGGAGTTTTCCGTCACTCGCAGCCGATTTGCGTTCGCTCAGCCACCCACAGAGGAACCCGACACAGGACGACACCGGCCATGCTACCGCAACACACACCTCGCTAGAATCGACAGACCCTTTCCCTCGAACATCCGACCCCCCTTGCATGAGCACGATTCGGGTCGTTTGGGGAACCGCGAGCGGGCCGACGAAGATGTCGTCATACGATGCGGCACTCGCGGACGCGAACGTCCACAACTACAATCTCGTCTCCGTCTCGTCGGTCATCCCCGCCGACACGCCGGTCGAAGCAGTGGGTACCGCGCCCGATCTCGGTCCGGCAGGAAATCGCCTGACAGTCGTCGAAGCGCGTGCAACGAGGCCCGGTCCCGGGCATGTCTCGGCCGGTTTGGGCTGGACCGAGAGCGACGGCGCAGGGCTGTTTTACGAGGCCGCGGGCGAAACCGATGCGGGAGAAATCGAGGACAGGGTTCGGGCCGGATTGGAAGCGGGGCGGGAACTCCGGGACTGGGAGTTCGACGACGAAGCGGTGAAAACGGTGACCGAAGACGCCGAACCGGGGACGTACGTTACGGCCGTCGTTCTTGCAGTATACGGCGAGAGCGAACCGATTTGTTAACTTCCGACGACGACGGGTTTATACGGCTGACGGCCTTATCGAAGGACAGCAGACCGCATGAATGGAAATACTCCGTATGCTGGAACCCCCGACGTGACGCAGGCCGGACAGCGTGCGTCCGTCGATGTCGTCGAACTCTCCCCAGAGCAGACGCGCGCGCTTCGGGACAGCGTGGCCGACATCGCCACCCTGACCCGGAAGTTCCTGCCGGACGAATACGTCATTGGATCACATGTCACAAACGGTGCTACTGGACCGCAGGCGACTGTCTCGGTTCAGCCACCGGTCGGTCACATCGTCAGCGCCGGGTTCGAGCCCGACGACGACGAACTCGATGACGACCTCCTCGACGAAGAAGAGCGCGACGAAGTCGCTCGGGGACTGGCCGCTAGCGCCGTACTCCAAGTAAAACAGGCAGTCGAGGACCAGATCACTCCGACTGCCCGTTAGGCGGTCGTTTGAAGACTGCGTCACCGACGACCAGCGACGACACAACCCCCGTCAGCATCGTCCCGAGATGGATCGGCATCGAACTCGAGACGCTGACCACGAACCCGCCAACGAGTAGTATCGAAAGGACGAGTAACACGAGGTCGTAGTACGAAACCGACTATCGAGCGATACGGCTACGTACGCTCATGTACTTCCCTCCATCCCCCAGTTTTCCGGCCACCAACTAAAGCGTATTCGCCCTATTTGCCCCAGAACGGATCGCGTTTTCTCTGTTTGTCGAGATACATTCGAAGCGCTTCGAGTTCGTCGCCCGGAATGTCGTCGGAAAGCTCCTGTTCCAGGATTTTGGCGTGTTTTTCGGGCAAGTCGATCCACAGTTCGTCACCTTCCTCGATTTGCCGACCGACCGTCGGGCCATCGATGGCGACGCTGACGCGAGTACCCGCACGCGCCTCGTCTACGTCCTCACCCTGTTCTTGAATCCCTTTGATGGTGCCAACCCGCTTCGGTTCGTTGCCCTCGAACTTGGCGACGAAGGAGTTGTTTTTGACGGTTCCGGACATGACTTCGACGCCGACCACTGCGGGGTTGTTCTGCCGGAAAACGTGGTCTTCCAGGATTCGGAAGCGGGACGGTCTCGTGATGTTGTCGAGCACGGTCTGTTGCTGTGCACGTTCCATCTCGTCCACGTACTCTTCGTACTCCTCGATGAGTTGGTAGATAACGTCGCTGTCGAAAAGACGAACATCCCGTTGTTCCGCTTCGTCAGCGGCCTCCGCGAGCGTATCGACGTTGAATGCCAGAATCGTTCGGTGTTTCGGTTCGTCTGCAGTCGTCGCAAATCGAATATCGCGCGGCGCGACGTCTCCGACTTCGGCGAGCATGACCGGAATTTCCTCCTCTTTGAGCGTGCTCACCATGGCTTCGAGGCTGCCGAGCGTGTCGGCTTTCACGACGACACCCTCCTCTGCTGTACTCACTTCGACTTCTGCGAGTTCCGCCTCGACTTCCGAAATAACGTCATCGATTTCCCGGTCGCGAACGACTCGGACGGGTGCTCCCGCCATCGCGTCGTCGAGACCCGGTGCGGCGATTTTAACCCCGGCCGCGGCACCGATGGAATCGACCTTCTCGAATCGGTCTTCGGTTCGAATCTCCGCCAATGGTCGGGGTTTCAGTAGGGCGCGAACGTCCGTCACTATCGGCTTGTTCTTGCCACCGACGACGACAGTCTCGTCCGCGCCGACGGTACCGTCGTAAAGCACCACGTCGAGGGTCGTCCCGAAGCCTTTCTCCTCTTTGACTTCGAGAACCGTTCCGGCGCCCGGTCCGGTGACGTCGATTTCCATGTCGTCGCGCATGTACCGTTGGGCCAGTCCCATCAGCACCGTGAGCAGGTCGGGAACGCCTTCGCCCGTCTCCGCGCTGACCGGCACCACACCGACGTTGTTCTGGAAGTTCTGCACTCGCCAGTACAGGTCAGCCGAAAATCCTGCATCACTGAGTTCACCGATCAGTTCATACAGGTTCTGATCGAGTGTCGAGCGTGCTCGATCACTCTGTGCGTCGTACGTTCCCTGAATCGGCGAGTCCGGTTTCGGATTCCATCCCGGCGTCGTATCGATTTTGTTCGCCGCGACGACGAACGGGGTCTGTGACTGTGCGAGGATGTTTATCGCCTCTTCAGTCTGTGGCTGGAACCCGTCGTTGACGTCGACGACGAGGATCGCGATGTCCGCCAGCGCACCACCGCGCGACCGAAGGGTCGTAAACGAGTGGTGCCCCGGCGTGTCGATGAACAGCAGTCCCGGAAGGTCGAAATCGTCCGGATTGACCAGTTTCCCGGCGACTTTCGACACGATGTCGAGTGGTACCGCTGTTGCACCGATGTGTTGTGTGATTGCGCCCGCTTCACCTTCTATCACCGTCGAGCCGCGGATTTTGTCGAGCAAGCTGGTTTTGCCGTGGTCGACGTGACCGAGGACTGCGACGATGGGGGTTCTGAGAGACGGGGTTTCCGTCTCGTGTGAATCTGTGTCCGACATACCTACCACCCGGGAGAAGTTCTTATCACAGAACAACCCCGCACAGCATTTAACTCCATCGCCACGCAGGTGCGACAGGACGTGGAAAAAATGGGGCACGAAAGAGTGGTTCATCCGGACTCGAAAACGAACGACTGCAACGGATGGGAGACTCGCCTTGGACTCCACCGGCTCTCCTCACCGATACCACCCCGTGGAGTTTATGTAGTAGCGGTCGGTAACCCCCAACTATGTCGGACATACTCGCGGAGAATCTCTCAGGGAAGGCCGTTATGGGGTCAGACGGCACGGAACTGGGGATGCTCTACAACATCACGATGAACTTGAAGACGGGGGAACTGTCCAGCCTCGTCGTCGAACCGGATGAACAGATCGACCCGAAAACCGTCGACCTCGAAATCGATGAGGATGGGCATTTCGAACTTCCCGTCAACCGGGTACAGGCGGTCAAAGATTACATCGTAGTTCAGCGGTAATGTACGTTTTAGACGCCTCAGCTTTTATCAACGAGTATCATACGACCGAACAGACAGCGTCCATTCCAATGGTCCAACAGGAGCTAGAGGGCGAACACGCCTTCCGATTCGACGCCATGGAAGGGTCAGGGATGCACATCCACCTGCCACGCGACGATGCGGTCGAAAAGGTCCGCCGTGCCGCGGACGAGACTGGTGATTTGGACGTCCTGTCGATGACGGACATCCGACTCATCGCCGCCACGTTCGAACTCGACGGGACGCTCGTCACCGACGACTACGCGATGCAAAACGTCGCCGAACGTATGGACGTGGCCGTCGATGTTATCGCTCAGGACGGCATCGAGGAACAGCGAAACTGGTCGTTCCAGTGTGCCGGTTGTGGTCGGGAGTTCGACGAGGACAAAGACCGCTGTCCGATCTGTGGCAGTCCGCTCTCGCGGAAGAACCCCTCCTAAGGGTTTACCCGGCGTACTGTACGTACATCAGCCCGAAAAGGACTGCGTCGAACGAGCCGTGTATGAGTGCCGAGACGGTGACGTTGCCCGTCTTGAGGTAGGCACCACCGAGGAGGAGTGAGAGCAGGAAGATGACGATGAGCGTTCCACCGGTCGCGACGAGCGTCGATGACCCTGCCGCGTAGGCGGGGATGTGTGCCAGTGCGAAGATCGCGCTCGCGACGACGACCGCACCGTATTTCGAGAACGGACCGTACAGGGATTTTTGAATGATGTTCCGGTAGAGCAACTCCTCACCCGGGCCGATGAGGAGCCATGCGGCAGGGATCATGATGAGAAGGATTTCGGGATTGCCCGTACTGACTTGTTGTTCGATGCTGTGGTCCGCGGTCCCGATTCCGAGTTGGGTGAGGATGACGCCGACGATGATCTGCAACACGAGGAGGCCGATCGTGCCGACGACGACATAGCCCCAATCACGCGCATTGGGGAGCTTGAAATCGAGATACGACAATCCGTATCCACGGCCGAGCATGAACAGGGCGGCGACCGTTCCGGTCCCAAAACCGAGTGAAAGCGTGGAAAGCGCGAGTCGTTCCATCGGTCCAAGCGAGTTGGGACCGAGGACGAGAAGGAACGCAGTCGCCCATAGCGAGATAGCGAGCAGGCCCGAGAAGCCGAGAACGCCACCGATTGTGACCGCACGCACCATCTGGCCGAGCGAACCACGAGTCGGCGAATCGCCACCGACGCCTGCCGCTGTACCGTCTTCCATAGCCGGAGGAAGGGACTGCGGGAGTAAAGATGCTACGACCAGACGTTCAGTGGCGACGGGAGAGGAGTGCGATTCCGGCGAGCGCGGCCATTGCGACGACCAATCCGAACCCGGGTTGACCACCGGTATCGCTAGATTCGACGGTAGTCGTGGAGGTATCGACACTCTCGTCGGCCACAGGGGTGGTCTTCTCGGTCGTCATCTCGGCTTCGGTGTCATTCGTCACGGAATCGCTGGTCGTGGTTGTCGTCGATAGCGCCGTCGTCGTTGTCGTCGTCGTTTCCGTTCCGTTTTGGAGGACACCATCGACGGCGACGAGCGGATCTTCCGCAGTCGAGTTGTTTTTCCGCGTGGAGACGACGACGCCGAACTCCGTTTCGGCGTCGTAGTCGCTAAAGTTGAACGTCGCAGTGAACGTTCCATCCGGTCGAACCGCAACCGGCCGCGATTTGAAGAACTGGCTCGTCGCGTGAATTTCGACGAGCAGTTCAGTATCCGGTTCGAGGGTCGTTTCGCCATGAAGCGTCTGGTTCGCGGCAGCATCGAGGACGAGGAGGTCACCCTCGTAATCGAGCGACACGGAACTGTTGTTCGCCTCGGTCGTATCGTGGTCGAACGGCGTATCAGCGAGCGTCTCTACGGGATATCCGTCGGACGAAGCGGGGTCACTGAAAGCAGTGGCCGCGCCGGTGAAGAGCGAAATTGCGACGAAAGCCGCGAGAACCGTCGAAACGTAGTTGTTACTCATCATACTGTAAGTGCGCCATTGAGGAGACGCAGAGGACGTTTGATTACACTTCGTAGTCCGGTAAATGCTTTGTGAACGATGGCTATTCGATCACGAGATTCGACTTGTCAGCAACCGAATCAGCTTCGTCGAACTCGCCGCCGCCAAGCAAGCCGCGGGCGGCACGCTTGCCCCACTCGACTGCCGGTTGGTTGAACGTCTGGACGCTGTAGAGTTCACCCGCGAGGACACAGGACGCTTCCAAACAGTAGAGGAGTTCGCCGAGTCCATATTCGTCGACGCGGTCGATTTCGAGACGGACGGACGGCTGTCCCGATTCCGCAAGACTCGCCTCGGTCGCTTCGAACTCCGCGTCGAGCAGTGTTCCGAGGCTTTGCCCGCCGAGGTACTCCAGACCGGGAAGGTCGGTTTTCGGGATCGAACGGTCCCCTCGCTCGGTCGGACGGACGAACGTGACCATCTTGTCGCGGGGGCCTGCCCGGTACAGCTGGAGTTGGGAGTGCTGGTCGGTCGCACCGAGCGCTCGGACTGGCGTCTGACCCAGTCCATCCTTCCCGAGACTCTCGGCCCACAACTGAGCGAACCACTCGGCGAACGTCTCCAGCGACTCGGCGTAGGGCATCATCGCGTTGATTCCCGCCCCGCGTTCGTCCAGCGCGTAGCACGCCGTTCCGTAGGCGTAGGCGGGTGAATCGAACAGCGATCCCGACAGCCGATTCGCCTCCGCCGCTGCCCCCGAAAGCACCGCGTCGATGTCGTGACCCTGAATCGCGGCACAGGCCAATCCGACGGTCGAAAGCACCGAAAACCGCCCCGGAACACCGTCCGGAACGTCGAGTGCGGGCAGGTCGTGTCGGTGTGCGAGGTTTCGGAGATTGCCCTCGTCGCCGGTCGTGACGAAGGTTCGGTCCGTCCAGTCCACGCCGTCCGCTTCCATCGCGTCGCGCACGGCGAGGAAGTTCGCCAGCGTCTCGGCCGTCGTTCCCGAGCGAGAGACCACGTTGACTGCAGTAGTCGAGAGCGGGATGGTGTCGAGAAGGGACGAAACGTGTTCGGGGTCCACGTTGTCGAAGAAGTATGCATCCACATCGGATTCCAGTCCGTGCGCCAGCGTCGCCGCGCCGAGCGCACTTCCGCCGATGCCGACCGTGAGTACAGTTTCGGCATCCGCGAACGGTTCGACCGCGGCCCGAATCTCGTCGGTATCGGTCGTCTCCGGCAGGTTCAGTGCTTCGTACCCGTGTTCGTTGTTTTCGCGTCCCGTTTCGATTCGCTCGTGGGCGTCGGCGACGCGCTCGTCCAATCGGTCGAGTGCGTCGCGTGAGACGCCGGGAGAGGCAACGGTGTCGAGGACGTTGCCGAGGTCAACTCGCATACGAGAGTCGGCACTGTGTGGGAAGAAAAAGCCACCTGCTTCGGTGCGCCGGGAACGTGCCACTGGGAGAGAGTTCTGGTACAGTGATTTCAGGCATCACCTACTTATCCCGGATGGTTCGGAACGGGATTTCCCGATGTTTACCGCTGTCACTCGAATACTGAGCCCCAGTCGCTTCAACACTGCCGATCTTACGAGCGGTTTCGATCGAGAGGCAGGTACCACATCCCAAACGCCGACCGGTCGAAAATCGGCGACCGCCGGAGGTAGCAGGAGTCAGCAAGCCGCACAAACCACAGAATCAACAGCCACGCAGCCACTAGAAAGGAGGCAACTCACCACAAGCGGGGAAAGTAATTCACCGCGAACGAGGAAAGTGGTGATTTAGTACGCGTATCGCAGATTCGGCACCGGGTCGTCACCGGCCTCGATTTTCTCCAGGGCGCCCTCGAAGTCCCGCATCGTCACCTCGGTACGACCGTCGCGAATGGCAAACATACCGCTTTCAGTCGTCAAGCTTTCGATTTCGGCACCGCTGAATCCTTCGGTTTCCTCGGCAAGTCGGTCGAAATCCACGTCGTCCGCGAGGTTCATGTCGCTGGTGTGGATTTCGAGGATACGGTGACGACCCTCCTCGTCCGGGTTCGGCACTTCGATGAGGCGGTCGAAGCGACCGGGGCGGAGGATGGCACTGTCGAGCATGTCGAAGCGGTTGGTCGCCGCGATGATGCGGATCTCGCCGCGGTCCTCGAACCCGTCCATCTCCGAGAGCAGTTGCATCATCGTCCGCTGCACCTCGGCGTCGCCCGACGTTTTCGAGTCGGTACGCTTCGATGCGACCGCGTCGATTTCGTCGATGAAGATGACTGCCGGTTCGCGCTCGGATGCGAGTTCGAACAGGTCGCGGACGAGTTTGGCACCCTCGCCGATGAACTTCTGAACGAGTTCCGATCCGGCCATCTTGATGAACGTGGCGTCGGTCTGCTTGGCGACTGCCTTCGCCAGCATCGTCTTCCCAGTTCCCGGTGGCCCGTGGAGGAGGACGCCGGATGGCGGTTCGATACCGGCGGCTTCGAACTGTTCGGGGTTGATGAGGGGTTCTTCGACCGCTTCCCTGACCTCTCGAATCTGTTCTTCGATACCACCAATGTCGTCGTAGGCTACGTCCGGCGATGCGTCCACTTCCATCGCCTGTGCTCGCGCGTCCGTCTCCATATCCAGTAGTCGCTCGATGGTAAACGAGTCGTTGACTGCGACCCGATCACCGGCCTCGATGTCCTCGCGCAGTTGCACCGCGACGTCCGTCAACACCTCTTGGTTGTTTCCGTGTTGTTTGATGATGAGACCGTCATCAGTCACGTCTTCAACCGTTGCAACGTACAGCGACGTCGTTTTCAGCGTCTCGTTCTCCCGCTGAAGACGATCCACCTCGTCGGCAAGATCTTCGCGGCGTTCTCCGGCGTCTTCGACACGTTCACGCAGTTTTTCGTTGACCTTGACGATATCCGTAAAGTGTTCCTGGAGTGCCGACAGGCGCTCCTCATCGGACATCTCCGGATCGAGTTCGAGTGTTGGTCTATCAGGGACAGATGGACTGCGCGACATTTGTTATTCCTTCGTATGTCGCCACATTAAAAGTGCCTTTGGGTCGCGGACCATCCGGAAGACTTCTGTATCTTCAAAATAATCACGCGTGTTGCCGTGGTTTTGTGGGTATTTACTCCCTTTTTGACTCAAATTACACCAAGATATTTTCAAAAAAATATAATATGCAAGATCCAACGACGGTGAAAATCGAACGTGAGCAATCCGGGCGGGACAGCGACTGAGAGACTGTTCTTCGTGGGGCGAAATCGATAGCGGGTCCCGTGTTAAATCAACGATTCCATCTTATCGAGATGTGCGTCGTAGACATCGAGGGCTCGCTGAATCGGTTCGGGCGACGCCATGTCGACACCCGCATCGCGAAGAAGTTCGAGCGGGTATTCTCGTGATCCACTGCTGAGGAAGTCGAGGTACTTTTCGGCAGCGGGTTCGCCTTCCTCCAGAATCTTGTCGGCCAGTGCAACGGCGGCGCTGATACCCGTACTGTACTGATAGACATAGTAGGCGCGGTAGAAATGCGGGATACGCATCCATTCACGCTCGATTCGCTCGTCAACGACCGCGGGTTCGTAGAACTCGCGTTTGAGGTCACCGTAGATCTCGTCTAGTCGGTCGGGCGTGAGTGCCTCGCCATTCTCCGCTACCTGATGGGTTTGGTATTCGAAGTCGGCGAAGAGCGTCTGGCGATAGAGAACCGAGCGGAACTGTTCCAGATATTCGTTCAACACGTGAAGACGGAATTCCGGATCCTCGACGGTTTCGAGTAGATGGTGTGTCAGGAGTGCCTCGTTGACCGTGCTGGCTACCTCGGCGACGAAGATTTCATAGCCGCCGTACACGTAGGGTTGCGTCTCGCTCGTCAACTGCGAGTGAAGCGAGTGCCCGAGTTCGTGTGCGAGCGTATACATCGAGGTGACATCGTCTTGATAGTTCATGAGGATGAACGGCTGCGTGTCGTATGTCCCACCGCTGTACGCACCCGACCGCTTGTCCTGCGTCTCGTACACGTCTATCCAGCGCGAATCGATGCCGTCAGCGACGCGCGACTGGTAGTCCTCCCCGAGCGCACCCACGGCGTCGACGACGTACTCGACCGCTTGGTCGTAGTCGAGGTCGGGACTCTTCGAGTCGGTCATCGGCATGTAGATATCCCACATTCGGAGTTCGTCCACTCCGAGGCTCTCGCGTTTGAGTTCGGCGTGGCGATGGAGTTTATCGAGGTTGTCACGCACCGTATCGAGCAGATTGTCGTACACCTCCGGCGGGACGTTCGGACCGTCCAGCGCCGCTTCGCGTGCGGTGTCGTAGTTCCGGGCGCGAGCGTACTTCACGTCCGACTTGACGCTGTTTTTATACGCAGCGCCGACCGAATTCCGCACGTCACTCCACTCGTCAAAGTAGTTCTCGTAGACCGTCTGCCGGAATTCGCGGTCGGGATTTTTGAGCAGGTTGACGACGTTACTTTGTGTTATTTCGACCGCATCTCCGTCAGGGCCTTCGACGGTCGGGAAGGCCATGTCGGCGTTCGAGAGCATGTTGTAGATCTCGCTGGACGCACCCGTGACCTCGCCGAACTCCGCGAGTAGATTCTCGATTTCCGCCGAGCGGGTGTGCTCTTTCATCCGCATCACGTCGTCGAGGTAATGGTCGTACTGTTCCAGACCGTCCGTCTCCTCGATCATGCGGTCGAGTTCGTCGCGGTCGAGTGACTGCACTTCCGGCTCGATGAAACTCGACGCGCTCTGGGCACGCGAAGCGAGCGACTGGGCACGGGTCGAAAGTGCCTGATACTGTTGGTCGGAGGTATCCTCGTCGCTTCGCATTCGGGCGTACGATGCAACCATCGAGACCTCGCGGCCGATTTCGTCCGAGAGTTGCAGAACCGAGAGAAGGGTTTCGCCGTCGTCCGTCGTTTGGCCTTCGTACGCTTCGAGGTCACCCAATCGGTCCTCGACGTTCTCGTAGGCTTCCTCCCATTCGTCGTCGCTCGCGTAGATGCTCTCCAAATCCCATTTGTACACGGTATCGATATCGCTCCGTTCGGGAACAGAACTCATACCATACTGGTAAGGATAGCTCCCCTGTAAACGTTGAGATTTCGGAAGGATACTTTACCGCCGGACAGAGGTTTTTACGGGATGACGACACAGTGGGGGTATGGTTGACGAGGCACAGATAGCGCTCGCCGGAATGTGGCAGGACGAGTATCCATGGACGTTTTTGACGAAATTGACCGAACTCGAAAATCGGATGGGTGGCCATCCCGGTGAGCGACGGGCCGCCGAACTCGTCGCCGAGGGGTTCGAACGCGCTGGTGCGCGAAACGCCCACACCGAATCGTTCGAGATGGACTGTTGGTCACGTGGGTCCGCACGACTCGCGGTCACTGACCCGGTGGAACGCTCGTTCGAAACCATCGCGCTGCCGTACTCGCCCGCTGGCGACGTACAGGGCGAATTGGTCGATGTCGGCCACGGCATGCCCGACGAAATCGACGAGAACGACGTTGCCGGAAAAATCGCGGTTGCAAGCACGACGACACCCGCGGGGAGTCGGTTTATTCACCGAATGGAGAAGTTCGGCTACGCTGCCGCAGCAGGTGCCGACGGGTTCATTTTCCACAATCACGTTTCGGGACAACTTCCACCGACCGGGTCGCTCACCTTCGGGGACGAAACCGCGATTCCGGGTGTCGGGGTGAGCAAGGAAACCGGTGCATGGCTGACCGACTACGCCGACCGCGGCGCAAGTGCGAGGCTCATCGTCGATGCCGAAACGACACCGGGGACGAGCCACAACGCCGTTGCGGAACTCGGGCCGGATACCGAGGACGAGGTCGTGGTCGTCGCTCATCTCGACTCGCACGATATCGCCGAGGGTGCCCTCGACAACGGATGCGGTATTACCGTCGTCGTCGCGGCGGCCCATTTGCTTGCGAAGATGGACCTCGACACCCGGGTTCGAATCGCCGGAGTCGGCTGTGAAGAAATCGGACTGTTGGGAAGCGAGGTGCTCGTAGAATCGCTCGACCCCTCGAACGTAAACGCCGTCGTCAACGTCGATGGTGCGGGCCGATTCCGCGACATGCGGGCGTACCTTCATGGTTCCGAAACGATGCGTGACGTGGTCGAAACCGTCTCGGATGAGACGAATCAACCCATCAAGCAACAGGAGGGAGTCCATCCCTTCAGCGACCACTGGCCGTTCCTGAAAGAGGGAATTCCCGCGCTCCAACTGCACAGCGAGCAAGACCACAGCGCGCCGGGAGCACGCGGCCGGGGATGGGGACACACCCACGCCGACACACGGGACAAAGTGGACGACAGAAACCTGCGCGAACACGCCATGTTGGCGGCGTTGCTCGTGCGAGAGGTCGCCTCGCGCGACGAGATTCCGAGGCGGGAGGCGGAGGACGTGGCCGCGAACCTCCGCGAAAACGACTACGAAGAGGGGATGCGGGCGGCCGGCATCTGGCCCGACGAGTGGGTTTAACTTTCGATTCGCTTGCCGTCCATGATCGCTCCGATGAGAACCGCGAGGCCACGGAGGACGAAGTAGACCCCGACAAACAGCGACAGGCCGGTGATAACCAGTGACAGGATTGCACCCACTGTACCGAAGGAGAGGGTGAAAATGCCAGCAACTCCCGAACCGATAGCTCCGAGTATCAGACCGAGGAAGACGTACATCGTCGCTTGCCAAAGCCAGTCAGTGTCAGGTCGATGACTCATACGGGAATCCATCGTCCAAATAACAAAACGATTCCGGTGGACGAAATCGACGGGAGTCGTACTCACCCAACGGAAAGTCAGCCCCGGTGCGTGATTTCGTCCCGGACGATGTCCTCGACGAGTTCCCCGAGTCCGCGGACGATGAAGTAGACCCCGATAAGGAGGGAACTGATATAGAACAGCGCGAACACGACGATTCCGAAACCATTTATCGCCCCGGCAATCGTCGCGCCGACCCATCGTCCGAACGAGAAAATCAGTATCCCGGTGGCGATGTTTACCGTCACATCTCGGAGCAGGTCGTTGCCTACCATAATAGATGGCCCCACATGACAGTGAGAAAGCTATTCGAGGTGTGTAGTGATCTCTCCGGCAACTCGCGACCGGGTCCGGCGCTCGATTCGCAAGTCGCGGAACACGTCTCTGGCACTCTTCGCCGCATCGTCCTCGAGTTCGAACTCACAGCCATAGCCCACGTCCGCGAGCAGCAGTGGATGTGCAGGAGCGGGCGGGATTCCTTCCGGTCCGTCCAACGGTTTCGCGGAGAGGACGCGCTCGATTTTCGCCATCGGGGCGTCGCCGACCGCGATGGCGTGGACGAGCGAGACGACCCGACGAACCAGATTACGGGCAAAGCCACCGGCCCGGAGCGTAAAGACGAGATAGTCGCCGTCCTGCAGGACGTGGATATCGAGGTCGCGGACGGTACCGTCGTCATCGGGCGTCAGATTGTGATAATCGTTCTCGCCGGCGAGTCGCTTGGAGGCATCTTTTGCGAGACCAAGGTTCGCCTTCGGGGCGTAGCAGTGGTAGACGTACTCCCGATAGTAGGCGTCGTGTGTCGCGTGAAATTCCGGAACGACCTCGGCGCTCGCCCACGCACGGATCGACCCCGGAAGTTCGCTGTTGAACGCCGAGGGAGTGAGCCAGTCGGGACACTCGAACGCGACTGTCTGTGCAAGAGCGGAAACACCGGCGTCGGTTCGACCCGCGGCGGCGTATCCCTCCGGGACGGTATCCGCGACACCGAGGGCACGGAGTGCATCGAACATCGCATCCTCCACGGTCGGAACGTCCGGCTGGCGCTGAAATCCGTAGAACGGACGGCCATCATAGGCAACTCGAAAGGCGCGCATCGCCAGTCCGTACACGTGGGATGGGTATAGTTCGTTGGATGCTACTGCATGGAACGATATCGGTTGTAGATGCGTACCGGACGGTAAGTCCAGGGTTCACTCGAATCGAAAAGTTATATCCGTGGTAAACGACCAGTCAAGCGTTGCATTATCCACCGGTGAGAAACCCTGTAACGTAGGTTTGCTCGTGCGCAGGGAACACGTCGTTTACCGCATCCGCACCGTGCTGTTCCGTAAGTAGGGTTCGTAATTCCGCTTCGTAGTCGGCCTTTCGAATTTCGTCACTCGGGCCGGATTCGACGTCGAGGTTCGCAGTGACGAGTCGATCGACTGCACTGCGACCGAATCCGGAGAGTGGCACGATATAATCGATGTCGTAGCGGTCTTCGAGACTTTGCGTTTGCGCACGCGAGACCGTTGGGACCCGGTCGTCCCGACGCGTTCCATCGGCAATCGCGTCGAAGCGCATCCCAGCCACGCTTTCCAGAGCGTGGAGATGTACTTGCTGGATACCGTTCCGAGGATAGCCGTCTTCGACCATCCGTTCGACTGCGGTGAGTGCCGCGTCTCGGTCGAGTTCGACGGTCTCGAAGTCAAACCCGGTCGCTTCGGCGGTGTCCCGAGCATGCTTCCAATCGTCGGTAACGCCGAAGTGAGCCGTGACGAGCGTCACGTCGTAAAAATCGTTTAGCAGGAGGGCGGCGAGCGTCGAGTCCTTTCCCCCGCTGTAGAGGAGTCCGAGTTCCATCTCAGCGGCGTTTGATGTTGAAGCTCTTCTTATCGGGCTTCAGTTCGCGGAGCAGTTCTTTCATTTTCTGGTCGTCGATTTTGCCGTTGATTCGCCCGCTTTGTGCGATAGCGAGGATTTGTTGTTCGACTTGGTCGGCGAACTGCGGCTTGCTCATCCGAACCGAGTTCAGTCGTTTACGAGCGCCGTCGGTGAGGTACTGCCGGAGCAGGGCCTGCTTCTGTGCATCAGCCTGCTGTTGTGCCTGTTGTTGGGCATCTTCTTGCTGTTTTTGATCCTGCAGTTCCTCCATCTTTTTCTTTCGAAGCTCTTCCAGTCGGTCGTCGTCAGGACTTCCACTCATGCCTTGTCCCTTGCTTACCGCGCACGACCAAAAACAATTACGGAGGACACCGTCCGAGCAGGTGAGAAAATCGAGACGGTCGAACTGTAGATTCGAGAATAGTCACGACTCACGGGGAGAAAAAACGATAGTCGAAAACGGAAATCGCGTTCTTACGCGTAGCGTTCGAGTTCCGGTCGGTCCAGGTCGGACATGACCTCACCGGCCGTATCGTCGAGGAAACTGCGACCCTCGGCGGAGATTTCGCGGCCGCGTACCTCGCTGGACTCGATGAGGCCTTCCTCTTCGAGCTGCTGGAGGATGGTTCGGATGACCTTCTTGCTCCCGTCAGCGCGGTGTGCCGGTGCGACGACGTAGCGGTTCGAACCGGATTTGGTGTCGCCGTATTCGGTCGAAAGGCGTTCGACGCCGACCGGTCCGTCCACAGCCACCTTTCGGAGGAGGCTGCCTGCACGGACGTACCAGAAGTCGTCCTGCTCCGGAGGCAGTTCGCGTTGTGCGCCGGTTTTTGCGAACTCGAACCAGTCCGGTTGTTCGATTCGATCTGCAAGCTCGTCGGCGAGCGCTTCGATGAGCGCGTCAGCCGGAACGTCGTAGAGCGTCGTCATACGATTGGATTCCCTTCGGCGGCGTTTAAAGCCATCGTTACGGAGTTCGGACGAGCAGGGTGGGATGCCGTCTCAACCACCGTTCGCGCCGGAGAGTGCAGTTCGAGGTATTGCATGATAGCGAACAGTTGGCTCCCCACTGTGCGGTCGGTCCCCAATTCACGGCCGATTATCGGGGACTACTCGCCGTTCGTCTTGTCAGCTTCCAACATCGCTATCGTCACCCCGCCGAGCATCGTCGGAAGCCAGTAGGTCGCACCACGGTGAATGAACGCCGCCGCACCTGCCGTCGCCGCAGTGACACCCGTAATCGGCACCAGTAGCAGGACCAGTGCCGCCTCGACACCGCCGAGGCCGCCCGGGAGTGGTGCGACGCCAGCGATACTCCCTATCGGAACGATGAACAACACCGCCGCGAACGGAACGGGGTGTCCGAGCGAGTAGAGCGACAACCACAGCGAGATGGACGAGAGGAGCCATCCGAACGCCGAAAAGAACACGGCAAGAAGGAGACCACGACGGTCACCCGCGATTCGCTCGATAGCACCGAAAAACCCGTCGACTCGCCGCTTGACGGCAGGTTTTGTCGTCGGGTTCACGTTCGGGACGACGCGCGCAGCGATGCCGATGAGCGGGACGGCACCACCCGCGATACCTTCCCCCACACGGTCCCGGTTCTGCCAACCGACGACCGCCGCAGTGGGAATCGCGACCGCTATCACGACGATAGTGAGTGCAACCAGTTCTATCGTATCACCGAGCGTGACCACCGTCGCGTAGTAGGCGACACCGACCAGCGCAAACGTGATCGAGGGGACGAAGTTGATGGAGTCTACGGTCGCGATAGCGCCGAGGCTGGTCTCGTACTCGGCGTTCGTCACCCGAGAGATGAGCAGGGCGGTGAACGGTTCGCCACCGGCTTGCCCGAACGGCGTCACGTTGTTGGCGAACGTCGCGCCCGCGTAGAGGAAAAACGCCCGGAGCGCGGAGACGTGAACGCCGAGAATCCCGAGAACGGTACGGAGCGACATCGCCCACGAGAAGAGCCAACAGAGTGCAACGACCACGACGAGGGCAACCACCCGAGCATTCGCCATCGACAACGCCGAGATCACGCGGTCGATACCGAGGACGGAGAACACGACGAGGAGGACGGCGACTGCGGCGACAAACCCAACGACGATCGTCCGCAGGTCGCCCAAATCGAGACGCATCAGTTATCAGTTCGCCAATATCGGGGACACTGCTTGAAGCCAACGAAGACCGTTCGGCTTTTTTCTCGGCGCGACAGAACGATCGATATGGACGAACGGGCCGCGCTCAAATTACTGGCGGGCAAACTCCCCGACGCGGGTGACGACGCGGCGGTCGTGGACGGATTAGTCTTAACGACCGACATGCTCCACGAGACGACGGACTTCCCCTCCGGGACGACACGGTACACCGCCGGGTGGCGTGCGGTTGGTGCCTCCCTCTCGGACATTGCGTCGATGGGGGCACAAGCAGTCGCTGCCGTCGCTGTCTACGCCGCACCCGAATTCGAGCCGGACGAGCTCGAATCCTTCGTGACTGGTGCGAGCGACGTCTGCGAATCGGTCGATGCGCGCTACGTCGGCGGCGACCTCGATACGTTTGGAGAGTTCACGACGACGACGACCGCGCTCGGCCGAACCGACAGCCCGATTACTCGGTCCGGTGCACAGCCAGGGGACGTTCTCTGCGTGACTGGAACGCTGGGACGGAGCGGCGCGGCACTTCGATTGTTCGATCGAGGCGAAACCGAACGAGCAAACGAGCTCTTTCGATTCGAGCCGCGCGTGGCGGCGGGGCGAGCCCTCGCACCGCACGCGTCAGCGATGATGGACTCTAGTGATGGCCTCGCACGGTCGGTTCACCAACTGTCGGAGGCCAGCGGTTGCGGGTTCGAACTCGACGGCGAGGCGATTCCGGTCGCTGAAAGCGTTCGTGACGTTGCCGAGGATGAAGACGACAAGCAGACGTTGAGTCTCTTTTTCGGCGAGGATTTCGAACTCGTCTTCACGATTCCAGAAAAAGCAGTGTCGGAGGCACGAACAGCGTCACCGACATCGGTTTCGGTTATCGGCGAGGTCACGGCTTCCGGCGTGACGATGGACGGCGAACCGCTTCCTGACCGTGGGTACACCCACGGTCAGGAAATGATTTGAATCGGTGTCGGCGTGAAACAGAGGAATCCAATGACGAACGTCAACACGCCAAGCAGTTTTCTCCGTGGGTCGAGTTCACCGTCGTCGATGGGTGTTGCGGGACCGACGTAAGCGAAGAACATCGACAGGAATCCCCAGATAACCCACAGAACGGTCGCGTTGCTCACGTGGAGGACGTAAAAGACGTACGCCGCCAGTCCGAATAGGACCGCAGGAACGAGCGCGGCGATACTTTCCTGTCGTTCGCCGACGATCGCCCGAACGATGTGACCGCCGTCGAGTTGCCCGACCGGGATGAGGTTGAGGAACGTGACGAACATTCCGACCCAACCGCCGATAACGACCGGGTTGACGGATTTCGTCGGGTCGTTGTCGTACGCCAACGGCTCGCCGACGACCGCTGCGATAGCCTTCAGCAGGGGCGGATAGCCGAACTTCACCTCGATGGTCGATGCACTGTTGAGCGTCGCTTGGGAGACGGTTACGGGTTCCAACGTCAATCCGATTGCCGTGACGATAACCGTCGCGACGAGGCCTGCCAGCGGTCCGGAGACGCCGATATCGAATAGCGCCTCGCGGTCGGGCATCTGACCTTTCATCCGGATGACTGCACCCATCGTGCCGATGAGCGTCGGCATCGGGATAAAATACGGGAGTGTCGCGTCAACGCCATGGTAGCGACTCATTACGTAATGGCCGAGTTCGTGCGTTCCGAGGACGCCCATCACGGCGAGGGTGAACGGCCACGCCGTCAGTGTCGCATCGATCGGACTGGAAAGCGGGTTGACGTGGTACCACGACGCCCCAGCCCAAAGCGTCGAGAGGATGGTCGCGACGAACAGCAGGACGTTTTTCCATGGGATACCGTCCGGACCGAGTGTGACGGGTTCGGCGACGAGCACGTACTCTCCCATCCGGGTCGAGAGCGTGACTTCGTAGCCTTGTTGTCGAAACAGCGGCCACACCGTCTTCATCAATCTCTCTTGTGGAACCAGCGGCTCGCCGTAGTAAATCAACTGCTCGCCGTCTCTGCGAACGTCGTACACCCGAAAAACTGAGCGAAGTCGCTCCAGCGGAGGTCCATTCTCGGGCGGCTCGGTCGAAGCCATTCAGTCTCAATACGGAACGAATCGGTATAAACCCCTAGACGATAGTACCTGACTGCAGGACGGCGATGAGAAGCGTCAGTACCGGCACGCTGGCTAACGTACTGACGAAGATAGCCGTGCTCACGTATTCCGGGGCGGAAAGTCCCACATTTCCGCCATCGTACTCGATACTCAAAATGAGCGGCGTTATCGCCGCCGGCATCGCACATTCGAGAACGAACACCCGAGCGACGGTTACGTCCTCGAAGCCGAGAAGAAAGACGACGACGACGGCGACGAGCGGTGCAACGAGGAGTTTCATCGCGTTCGCGACGCCCACGCGGGAGACGGCGGCACCCGAATCGGTGTTCGCCAACTGGATCCCAAGCATCAACAGCATGATAGGAATCGCCGCATCGCCGGTCAGTTTCAGCGTCTCCATCGCGGCGGAATCGACGGGGGGAACGATATCGAGTGCACGCGCCGCACCAGCGGCAAAGACGGCGTAGACGAGGGGAAGTTTGAACACGTCACGAAGCGCCGCAAGGTTCGACGTGCCGTTACCTCGCGACGCGAGATACACGCCGACAGTGTAGGTGAGCACGGATTGAGCCGCAATATAGAGAATTGCGGTACTACGGCCTACGTCACCGAATGCGAACTGCGAGAGGGGAATTCCGTAGTTACCCGCGTTGGGAAACGCGCTCGTTAGCACGAGTGCTCCGAGGACGGGTTCCGACTCGCCAAGGGCCCGTCCGACGAACTCCGCCAACAGCGCCATCCCGAGCGTGAACACCGCAACGCCCACAGCGAGCGTCACGGCGGTACCCCCACCGAGCGACGACGTCGTGAGGCTGTGAAAAACGAGTGCAGGAGTCAGAACGTAGATGGTAACGGTTCCCAACGCATCCACGTCGATATCACGGAGGGTCCCGAGAAAATATCCGACGGCAGCCACGGAGAGAACGGGGAGGATAGCGGTCGTCAACGCGGAGAGGAGTGACACTGGTCGAACGAAGACAACGGGGAATTACAAAGCCATCGAAGGCGGAAAACAGGAACGGCGTGACGAGGGACGGCATTCAGGACCGTCGAATTGGGGATTTGGGTGCGTTTCGGCTGCAGCGTTGTCGGGGGAATCGCGGAGGGTGGGAGGTTTGTAGGGGATGCGATATCAGGGGAGCACGGGGTGTGATTCGTGTGGGGATTGGGGATTCAGGGTCCGTTGGGGTTCGGAGCGTGGGGAATTCGTGGCGGGGTGTTCGAATGGGACACGTGCGGGGACGTGCGGGCCGAGGTGCGTTATGCGGGAGCCACGCGCCACGTGGTCGCACTCGTGTACGACCACTTTTCGACTTCGAGCTCAGCGCAATCGGTCAGTTTCACCATCAGCGCACCGATCTCTTTGGCGGAGAGGTCGACTTCGTCCGCGATGAACTTGCTTTTGAAGTACATCTCTCCATCGCTCGCTTTCTCGCACAGGTACTGCTTGAGTCGGTCTTCCTTGGATTCCGGTTCAGGGCTTTCAGGGGCGATTTGCGTGGTAGCGCTCATGTGCTGACTCCACTTCGCCCATGGAGAGGAGGGATGTTATAAAGGGAGGAAGCTTAGGGTGGTTTCGGGAATCTTCAGCACTTTCGAGCGGAAAGTGACGTGAACGCGGGTGAAAGTGACATTTCACGAAGTATTCAAAAACGCTTAGAATGTTTAAAAGCCCCTCTCGTTTTTTATTTCCCGAATCTAGAAACTGTCGTCGAATGGGTCGAAAAGCGTGATCAGTCCCACCGATACCGTCGGTCTATCGCTCGTGAACCCAGAACTGTTCGTCGGTGGTCACCTCTTTTTTGAAAATCGGTACCTCCGCTTTTAAACGATTGATACCATCCTCGACGGTTCGAAACGCCTCTTCGCGGTGACCAGCGAGCACGACGACGAAAACGATATCCTCACCGTATTCGATGACCCCCGTTCGGTGGTGCAGTAGAACGGTGAAAACCCCGTCACGCGTTTCGAGTTCGTCACGAATGGTGTTCAGTTTCGTCTGTGCGACCCCGTCGTATATCTCGAATTCGAGGGATTCGGTCGGTGTATCGTCGTCACTGTCCTTAGCCCGGACGCGCCCCGTGAACGTCGCAATCGCACCCGAGCGTTCCGCATTCGGCGAGCGTTTCGCGCGCTCAACGAGGGATTCGAGGGTTTCGTACTCCTCGACAGCTGCCAGTGCATCGCAAACAGCCTCGACGTCGAGGCCGTCCGCGTCGGTTGCGACGAGCGTTTCGCCAGCGAAGTCGGTGTCGTCGAGGGAAACCGTCGGTATATCCGCGGCTGGAAAGCCGGAAACGACCGCATAGTCGTTCTCCGGTGCGAGTTCGTCGAGTACATCGGAGAGCGAGCGGTTCCCACCGCGGGCACACCACCCGTTCTCACCGAGTTCGACCGTCGTCGAGTGAGACGAATTCGGCGAATCAAACCCGTTTGCCGAACGGGTCGAATCGGTCGATACCGACGACGAGGTAACGACGGCCACTCGACCACGTTTTCCGAGCTGATTCGCGAGTCGGTCTGCAACTCCCCCCGACTCGTCTCCGACGATACCCAGTATCTTCATGCGCGTAATGGAGATGGCGAGGCGCTTTTACCCTTCGGTCGGAAGTTGAGAACGCTTAAGGCTGCGTCCCCGTAAGTCGGCCATAGTATGAAGGTCGTCGTTTCTATCGGCGGGAGCGTACTCGCGCCGGACCTCGAATCCCAGCGCGTCCGTGGCCATGCCGAAGTCATCGAATCGCTCGCAAAAGAGGGGTGCACCATTGGTGCCGTCGTCGGTGGTGGCGGTGTCGCGCGGGAGTATATCGGCGCGGCGCGTAACCTCGGCGCAAACGAAATCGAACTGGACGATATCGGTATCGACGTGACGCGGCTCAACGCTCGCCTGCTCATCGCAGCACTCGGCGAGCAAGCTGCACCGAGTCCCGCCGAGACGTACGAAAAAGCGGGAACGGCGATGCACCGTGGCGATATCGCCGTGATGGGCGGCGTGATGCCCGGCCAAACGACCGACGCCGTGAGCGCGGCGCTGGCGGAGTACACCAACGCCGACCTGCTCGTTTACGCGACGAGCGTCAACGGCGTGTTTAGCGACGACCCCAACGAAGTAGACGACGCGACAAAATACGACGAACTGTCCGCCGGTGAACTCGTCGATGTCATCGCCGACCTCGAAATGACCGCAGGAAGCTCTTCGCCGGTCGATCTGCTGGCCGCAAAGCTCATCGAACGATCGGGCGTCAGAACCATCGTCCTCGACGGCACGGAGCCGGAGCGAATCGCGGACGCGGTGCTCAGCGGAGACCATAGCGGGACCGATATCATCCCGGAGGGCACCGACGACGAGATGACCTACTGGGTACAAGGATGAGCACGGGCACAGCACCAGTCGATGAGCGTGACGAGGGGGGAGCCGACCACCACGTCTTCTGGGCTGACGAAGTCGCCGACCGGATCGAAGCACGCGACCCGGATGACCCCATCATCATCAAGGGTGGAATCTCTCCATCGGGGGTTCCGCACCTCGGCAACGTCAACGAGATCATGCGCGGCTACTTCGTCGCCCAGGTGCTGCGTGACAGAGATCACGAAGTGAGACAAGTGTTCACCGCGGACGACCGCGACCCACTACGGAAACTACCACGAAAGCTCGCCGACTTGGACGGCAGCATCGTCGATCTGGGTGACGTGAACGCCGGTGCACTCGGTCGTAATCTCGGCAAGCCGTACACTGACATTCCGGACCCGTTCGACTGCTGTGGTTCCTACGGCGAGCATTTCTCGAACCTCATCCAGCAGAGCGCGGATTTGCTCGGCGTTCCAATCGACGTGATGTCGAACACCGAGATGTACGAGTCAGGTGCATTAGAGGACGTAACCCGTGAACTCCTGACGAACGCCGAGACGGCACGAGACGTGCTGGCCGAATATCAGGACAAGGTGGATGGCGAGTACATCCCGTTCAATCCCATCTGTGAGGAGTGTGGGAAGGTTACCGAGACGGTCACTGATTTCGATGTCGAAAACGGGACCGTCGAATACGTTTGCACCGACCTGAAGGCCGGCGACAACACCATCGACGGCTGTGGTCACGAAGGCACCGCAACACTCCGCGAAGGGAAACTGCCGTGGCGATTCGAATGGCCAGCCCAATGGAAGACGCTCGACGTCGATTTCGAACCGTTCGGCAAGGACCACGCGGAGGGGTCGTGGCCGAGCGGCGAGGATATCGCCCGGAACGTCATGGATTTCGAACCACCGGTTCCGATGACCTACGAGTGGTTCACCCTCAACGGGAAGCCGTTTTCCTCCTCGGAGGGAAACATCGTGCTCGTTTCCGAGGTGCTGGAACTACTCGAACCCGAAGTACTCCGGTACTTTTTCACCAAAGACCCGAACAAGGCGCGCGACTTCGACATTGGCCGCCTCGACCTGCTCGTGGACGAGTTCGACCGATTCGAGCGAATCTACTTCGGCGAGGAGAACGCCGACGAGCGGGAAACCGCACTCGCCGAGCGAATTTACCCGATGGTCGTGAGCGAGATTCGACCCGAGCGGATCCGAATCCCATACACGTTCGCCGCCATTCTGGGAATGACCGACGACCCCGAACTCCGAGAGGAGATCGCGCGAAAGGAGGGACACATTCCCGACGATGCGCCGGACTGGGCAGTCGAGGAGGCGCTCGCGCGAGTCGAACGAGCGCAGACGTGGGCACAGCGAACGAGCAACGAATACGACTACGACCTGAAGCGAACGGAGATGCCCGAGGCGGCGATAAATGCCGAGACGGCGACCGCGCTCGACGAGCTCGCGGATTTCATCGAAGCGGGCCACGACGGCGATGAAATCCAAGAAGAGATATACGAGACCGCAAAGCGCCACGATATCGATATGGGTGAGTTCTTTGGAACGGGCTATCGCCTCTTTTTCGACGAGGACCAGGGGCCAAAACTCGGACCGTTCCTCTCGAATTTGGATCGGGAGTTCGTGCTCCGCCGACTGCGACGGGAAGGATAACCGGAGACGTTTTTTACGAGTCCCCTAATCGCCAGCAGAGTTAATAGTGCTGGCAAATATAAACCTACTACCTCCGCATAATAGGTGCATAACAAAGTACCCACATGTGTTATAGAGAGGTGTAAAGTCCATCTGGCGACCAATCTCGTCAGCGACTGAACGGAGATATTACCATGGCCCTGATAGAACTCAATCTAGAAAAGCCAGCACTGAAACGGACCGAGCTCGTTAAGGAAACCGAAGTCGAGGAAACCGAGACGACGGAAGAGGTGGATGCGGAAGTCGAAGAGGAGGAACTCGAGGAGACGAAAGGTCGCGGCAAAGCTAAAACGTTTGTCCGCCGCGCCGCAGTTCTCGGCGGTACCGCCGCCGGAATCGCGGCTGCACGGAAATTCCAGCAGAAACGTCAGAGCAAGAAGGATGCCGAGCAGCAGGACTTCGAAGAAGACTGGCAGACCGCCGAATAACGCACCTTCCTTTTTCGCGTTCGTTCCCAAACGCCTTTGAGCGACGCGAACCTTTCTGTTGCCAATGGATACGATTGTGTGGGTGGTTATCGGAATTACAGCCTACTGGTTTGCCCTTCTCGCACTCCGGGCAAACGATATGCTGCCGTCGTATCTCGGTATGCAGGGGCCGATTCTGACGCTACACACCCAGAGAGGAAAGAAACTGCTCGACCGTCTCGCTCGACCGAAACGGTTCTGGCGAGCGTGGGGGAACTTCGGTCTCGGCATCGCGTTAGTCGTGATGGTCGGGACCTTCCTCGTGCTCGTCCTGCAGGCGATTACCATCGTACAGAAGCCGCCGGAGCCGACAGCAGTCACGCAACCGCGCAACGTACTCGTCATCCCCGGCGTCAACGACTTCCTGCCGCTTTCGGTCGCCCCCGAAATCCTGTTCGGCCTCCTCGTCGGATTGGTCGTTCACGAGGGAGGACACGGCATCTTCTGCCGCGTCGAGGATATCGAAATCAAATCGATGGGGCTGGCACTGTTCACGATTCTCCCCATCGGCGCGTTCGTCGAACCCGACGAAGAGAACCGGAGAAAAGCGGATAGAGGCGGCCAAAGTCGGATGTTTGCGGCCGGCGTGACGAACAACTTCGCGGTGACGATCCTCGCGTTCATGCTCCTCTTCGGCCCGGTGATGGGTTCGATAACCGTCGCATCGGGTGCGGCGGTCGGCGGCGTGTTCGACGGGTCGGCCGCGGATGATGCGGGTATCCAACGTGGCGATCGAATCGTCGGTGTAAACGGAACCTCCGTCGAGAGCAACGGCGACCTCCACGACAAACTGGCGAACATCGAAAGCAGAACGGTTCCGGTTACCGTCGAACGCGGCGACGAGGAGCGACAGACGACTATCGAACGTTCCTTACTCGTCACCGCGATCGCGAAAGCCTCCCCTTTCGCATCGGATGGACAGAACTCGGGCAAGCCAGCGATCGACACAAGCGAAAACATCACCGCCGTGAACGGGACCACCGTGTATACGGAACGGGCATTGGAACGTGAACTCGCCGACCGAAAAATCGCCACGCTGACCGCCAATGGCGAGAACGTGACTGGCCCGATCGGTGCGCTCTCAACCGTCCAAGCGGGCGGTCCGATGAGCACGGTCGGTGGAGTGAGCAAAGGCGACTCGCTCGTCATCACGGCTATCGACGGCGAGCGAATCGTCAACAGCAGCGACCTGAGTAGTACGCTGAACGGATACGAGGCGGGAGAGACCGTCACCATCGAAGCGTTCACGAAAAACGATGGGTCCTACCAGCGCGCCACCTACGACGTGACCCTCGGCGAGAACAGTGACGGCGGAGCTATCGTCGGTATCCTCGTCTCACCAGGAACGTCCGGCATCACGGCCAGTGGGTTCGGGACGAAACTGTATCCGGCCGAGACGTTCCGGGACCTCGTTGCCGGGCAGTTCGTTTCCGTCTTCGGTGGCGGTGGCAACGGCCCACTCACTGCCTTCCTGCTGGGTATCGCCGGAACACTTCTCCTGCCTTTCGCCAGCCTCTCGATGCCCGTCGGCTACAACTTCGCCGGGTTCGTCGCGTGGAACGCCAACTTCTACACGGTGCAGGGACCACTTTCGGGACTGGGTGGAGGCGTATTCTTGATTGCGAACGCCCTGTTCTGGACGGGATGGATAAACCTCAACCTCGGCTTCTTCAACTGCATTCCGGCGTTCCCGCTGGATGGAGGACACCTCCTCCGGATGGGTTCGGAAGCCGTCGTTTCGCGACTCCCGACGAGTCAAGGAAGACAGGTTACGACGATGATAACGACGACCGTCGGCCTGACGATGCTGGCCAGCCTCATCCTGATGATATTCGGCCCACGCCTGTTGGCCGGATAGGCTCGGAGTCGGTTCCACGTTACTGGTTTTTCACTGACCGAAACGAACGGATGGCAACGCGAGCGAGACTACGCTTCGTCTTCGACCTCGGGAAAACAGTTGAACTCGATAGTGACGGAGTCAACGGCCTTTTCGTTCGTATCGACGACGACCACGCGATATTGGCCGTGAAACGGGCGATGGCCGAGGTGCTGTTCGTACTGGAGTTGACCTTCGTTTACACCGACTTTGTTCGCCATCAGGTCGGCATCGTCGGCCGAAACCGGAATCGAATGAGCGAGTTCGTCCGCGATATCGTACACCCGAATCGTGTCGATATCGTATCGTTTCACGTCTTCGACGGACAGCGGAACCACGAGCCTGACCGTATCGTCTTCGACGGTTCCCCTCGCGCCGTTGTCCAACGCGTCACCATCCCCATGGGAAAGCGCGTGCGAGTGACAATCGACCGTATCCGAGCCACCGGAGTTTGATCCGCTACAGCCAGCTAGTCCAGCCATCGTTCCACACCCGAGACTGGTTAGCAGTCGTCGTCTGGAGGGCATACAATCATATATCTGAAAGGAGTCGAAATAACTACCGATCGCCGTAGTTCGTGATATCGACGCAACCGAAACTGACGGGTCAGTCTTCGAGACCCATCCGTTCGTAGAACTCCTCCGGCGTGTCGGGAATCCGCTCGAAGTCGCCGAAGTCGCGTTCGTGGTGTCGAATTATCTGTTCCAATATCCACGAACTGAACGTCTCGTCGAACTGCCACTCGCCGGCGGGACTTTCGACTTCGAACCGGTCGTCGGTTGCAAACGCGACGTAGACGTGATAGAATCCGAGAATTACGTCCGCAAACTCACGGGCTTTCGTTCCGCTCTCCGTTCGCTTTTCTTCGAGTTCCTCGTAGCCCGCGTCGGTGAGTTCGAAATACTTCCGGTCGGGTTCGTCCTCACGCTCGATTCGTTCGGCCCATCCTTTCTCCTCGAACTTGTAGAGAATTGGATACACGGAGCCGTAGGATGGTTCCCAGTGGCCACCGCTAATCTCCCGTATCTCCTTGAGTATTTCGTACCCGTACCGCGGTTTTTTGTCCAGAAGTTCGAGCACGAGATACGATATCAGGCCTTTCGGCGGGCCACTTTTCCGCATTGACAGGGGGTTTAAGTCGTGTTTTTGAAAGGCTTTCGGTCGGAGCGACACTGTCCGCAGTAATATCAATAGCGTCGATGTGAAAGTTCCGAGGCGACTCAAAAGTTCCTTGTCCGGTCGCTCCTAACCCCCGCTTATGCCGAGAAAAGTCCCACCGACGCGCGAAGGATGGTACGCACTCCACGATTTCCGAACCATCGATTGGAACGCGTGGCGAGACGCTTCCGAGCGAGTTCGAGAGAGCGCACTGACGGACGGCGTCGAGTTCCTTCAGGCGCGCGAAGATGTCACCGACGCGGACGACGGGTCGTCCGCCGTCTTCAGCGTCATGGGGCACAAGGCCGACCTGCTGGTCGTTCACTTCCGTCCGGAAATGAACGACCTCGACACGGCTGAGCGAGCGTTCGAGCGAACCGGGTTCGCCGACTTTACGGAACGAACCGATTCCTACGTCTCCGTGACGGAAGTCGGCGGATACACCTCCGATGAGATGGTCAAAGATCCGGACGACATCGAAGACACGGGGATGGCGCGCTACGTGGCGAGCAAACTCTATCCCGACGTTCCAGACGCGGAGTTCATCTGTTTCTACCCGATGAGCAAACGCCGAACCGGGGAAGACAACTGGTACGACACGCCGTTCGACGAGCGCGCCGAGATGATGTCCAGCCACGGCGACATCGGCAAAGGCTACGCCGGAAAGGTCACCCAGATCATCACCGGAAGCATCGGAATGGACGATTTCGAGTGGGGCGTCGACCTGTTCAGCAATGACCCGACCCACATCAAAGACCTGCTGTACGAGATGCGCTTCGACGAGGGAAGTTCGCGCTTCGCGGAGTTCGGGTCGTTCTACTTCGGACGGCGCTTCCCGCCCGAAGACCTCCCGGCGTTCATGGACGGCCAGGAAGTCCCAGTTCCGGAGGACGCCCATCCCCACGGCGATGCGCACGCACATGGTCACAGCAACGCGGGCACGAGTCCGCACCACGGTGATGCCCACGGCGAAAGTGGACACGGCGAAGGCGGCCATCACCACGAAAAATCCGGAGACGAGGATGACGAGTCCGAGAACATTCGCGGCGAACTCGAGGACCTCGACATCTACGCCGGAAAGCCGCACGGCGAGGACGTGTATGCGATGGTGCTCTACTCCGAGGAGGACGCGGACGACCTGTTCGACGAGGTAGACGGCCTCCGGAAAAACTTCGATCACTACGACACACATGTCAAGACAGCGGTGTACGAAGGCGCCGACCGCTCGGCGGTCGTGAGCATCTGGAAGACCCAAAGCGCGGCGGAGACGGCGGGCGGTTTCCTCGCGGACCTCCCCGGAATCGTCGCCCGAGCGGGTGATGAGAGCGGATTCGGGACGATGGGCATGTTCTACACCGTCAAGCCCGACAAACGGGAGGACTTCGTGGACAAGTTCAAAACCGTCGGCGGCGTGCTCGAAGATATGGAGGGTCACTTCGACACCGACCTCCTGGCGAACCACGAGGACGAAAACGACATGTTCATTGCCAGCCAGTGGCGCTCGAAGGAGGACGCAATGGCGTTCTTCCGCAGTGACGCCTTCAGCGACACCGTTAGTTGGGGTCGGGACGTCTTGGCCGACAGGCCTCGACACGTGTTTTTGGCGTAGAGAGGGAAGGGATATCATTTCCGAATGATTACCGCCGAGATGAACATGGGCTGGCAGGCTACCGTTGAACGAGTCGGCAAGGACGGTGCGATTATCGCTGGAATCCTTCTCGTATGGGTCGCATTTCGGGCTTCGGCGTCTGCCTGACCTCCGTCGCTTCGATGACCGGAACGCTGGTGTACAAGCTTGGAAAGTGCGGAGTGAAAGTGAACGTGAGCCACAAATAACTACCCACGGTCATTCGATTTTCCAGTTGAAACCATGGCCCGAAGAAGTCACACTGCCCGCCGGAACCAAAACCCCCATGCCCTCGGAAGAGTAACTAACCGATAAGAAAATCGAGGGTGAAATAAGGATATGACAAAGCGACACGTTACGCTCCCCGAGTCCGCCGAAGCGGGCGTCCGCGGGTTCATCGACGAAGTAGACGAACGGCTCGCCAGCGACGAGGATACGTGCAAGGTGGTCGAGGAGGTGCTCGTCGACCTCCACGGTGACCGCGACGCCTATGAGGCGTGGCAGAACGGCGAACCAGTGTCGAACGCGGAACGCGTGCGACTCCAGAGTTACGACCCCTGTAACTCGACGCTGGAAAGCGAGTACTACGCGGAAAAAGACGAGGAGAAGTTCCGGAAATCGAAACACCTCCAGTGGTTGTGGCGACAGTTCGACGCGACACCGATGGCCGACAACGTCGAGTTTGCCCTCCGTTTTCGTGAGATGCTGGCGAGCCACCTCTTCGAGGAGGCGGGTGACAACCTCCGCATCTTCAAGGGAGTCACAATGACATACGGGCACAACATCACGGTGGGTGACAACACGGTCATTCACGACGATGTACATCTCGACGACCGCGGAAAACTGACAATCGGCGACCGATGTTCCATCAGCGACGGAGTCCACATCTATACGCACGACCACGATGTCGTGGACCAAACCGAGGTGACGAACTTCCACACTATCATCGAAGACGATGCGCGAGTAACGTACGACTCGATGGTTCGTGCGGGAGTAAAAGTCGGTGAGGACTCCATCGTTGGCGCGCGCGCAGTCGTCCAGAGCGACGTTCCGGCGCACCACATCGCGGTCGGTATGCCCGCGAAAAGCATCAAAATCAAACCCGGGTGGGAGGACGAAACGGTCCCCCTCGACGACGCACCACCGACGGAAAAAGAATCACGACGAATCGACTCCGAACTGCCCGACGATTTCGAGGTGTTCGACGAGTTCCAGCGCGACCTCGGTCCATCGAATACATCGAACTAATCCGACACCACACCGCTTTTCTCCTGTGAGGTCGTGAGCTATACTATGCGACGCCGTACGTACTTGCGGACGATGGCGCTCGGGATCTCCGGACTCGCCGGGTGTATGGAATCGTCCGGTAGTGCGACGCAAACCTCGACTACGGATATGGGTCCGGGAGTTCGGATCAAGACGGTCGCTATGAACCTCGAAGTGCCATGGGGGACGGCCTTCGCTTCTAACGGCGATCTCTATCTCACGGAGCGACCGGGTCGGATTCGTCGTATTCGCCCGAACAGCAACGAAATCGTCGCCGACATCACCGACGAAATCGCCCACGAAGGGGAAGGCGGTCTCCTCGGATTGGTTCTCCACCCGAACGACGAGAACTTCGCGTACACCTACCAGACGTACGATGGGTCGGCAGGGCTCACAAACCGAGTCGTCCGTCATCGTATCAAAGACGGGTTCAAGCGCGACCGCACGATTCTCGACGACATACCCGCCTCGTCGATCCACAACGGCGGCAGACTTGCCATCTACGACGATGCGCTGTACGTCACCACGGGTGACGCTACCGATTCGGAGCTAGCACAGGACAAAGAGTCGTTGGCAGGAAAAGTCCTTAGACTGTCGCTCGATGGAACGCCACATCCAGACAATCCGTTCGGGAACGAAGTGTTCACATACGGTCATCGCAACCCGCAGGGCCTCGCGTTACGGGATGGAACGGTATTCAGTACGGAACACGGCCCCGACACGAACGACGAAATCAACGTCCTCGAAGCGGGGAACAACTACGGGTGGCCGACCGTCACCGGCGAAAGCGAAGGCGAGGAGTTCACCGACCCGATTGCGACGTACACGCCGACTATCGCACCTGGAAGCGCGACGTTCTACACAGGACCGATTTCCGAATGGCGAGGCGATTTCTTCTTCGGAACGCTCGTGGGGCAGCATCTCCACCGCGTTCGAATCGACGAACGGAACGTAGTCGAACAGGAACGCCTGCTGGAAAACGAGTACGGGCGCCTGCGAACCGTTTTCACTGGACCGGAGGACCATCTGTACGTGACGACCAGCAATCAGGATGGACGATCAGCAGGGCCCGCGCCACAGGACGATCGAGTGCTGAAGCTTCAACCAGCATAACTCCTACCCGCGTTTTTTCGAACGCAGTAAAGACGAGAGTAATGAGTGGCCACAAACGGCCAGTTCGACGACCAATCAACGAACGTTCTAAAATTTGTGGACAAAATGTGCGAAGCTACCAAGTAGCATGACGGCGTATGTCATATCGTAGCATGAACGTCTGGGGGTGGATCATCCTGTACGTCGTCCTCTTCGCAGGACTGCAGCTACTCATCTATCGTTTCCTCCGGAGCGACGAGGATTCGCCGCTCCTTCAGTCGACGCCATCGAGCGCGGAGCGAGGTGCGCCGGACGAGGTTCGAAAGGAAAGCGTTCTCGAAGAGTTCAGCGAGGCAAATCAGGCAGACCCGAGCATTCGTCGATGTCCACATTGTGGGACGGAAAACGGTGCGGAATACACGTTCTGTCGGGAGTGTATCGGACCCCTCGGGGTTTGGTAGTGGAGCGTGGTAGCCACGCTTTTCCCATCCGCGTCCCCACGAAGAGCTATGCCACGCGCCGTCGCGATTAACGTCGCCGCAAATACCAACCAGCCCGGCGTCCGCGGCCCGATTTTTTCGGACGGGCGGTTCGAATACGTCCCGATCCCCGAATCGGAGCCGACGGGTCGTGCGGTTCCGACCTACGCAGATCTCGACCTCTCGGTCGAACTCCCCGAAGGCACGGACGACCTTCCCGTCCATCTCGACCCGGAGTTTGCGGAGTATCCCTGTTGTGAACGGTACACCTACGGCGACCCGTTCGGCGTGAAAGCTCGACCGCTTTTGGAACTAGGCGAGGGAGATTTCGTTTTTTTCTACGCGACGCTCTCGACGATGGACGAACCGGACCACGAATGGATTTCCCCTCGCTGGGGGGCATATATCATCGGGCAGTTTCGGTTGGCGCGCGAACCGATGTCCGAATCCGAGTTTGCGGGCTCCAAAAACGACGTTCGGAACGTTTTCGAGAACAACGCGCACGTGAAACGCGAGACGTTCGATGCCGAGGTGTTGGTGGCGGGTAAAGAGGAGGATTCGATGTTGTACGAACGAGCAATGCCGTTGAGTAGTCCCGAGACGGGGACGGAGGCGAATCGAATCGTGACGGAACTCTCCAGCGACTCGGGAAAGGGACCATGGTGGCGCAGACCGATGAAGTTTAACCGAGATGAAACGAAGGCGCTCATTTCACTGGTGGAGAACCGCGATTTCGGTCAACTCGTCGATAAGACGGGGTAACCGGGGTGTACAGCAGGTTATTTTATGCTGATGGAATCGAAAGCGTTCTACAATGCGCGAATTTGACACAGTTAGAACATGATTTCCCCGTGTCGAATAGAAACGACGGAAGCATCGAGACGTGATGTAACGGAGATCGGAGTCGGCACGCGTCCCGTCGGTGCGCTCCGGATCTCGACCGAACGTGGTGGGCGCCATTCACAGCCACGACAAAACAAGATGGCAAGGGCGATTTCGTAGATGACAAGCGACGAACTATCCGGGGCGAACCAGGAACGTCAGGCAACCATTCTCAGACGGATCTATCGCGTCATCGCGGACAAAGACGAGCCGTTCGAGGGAAAGGTGGAGAAACTGCTCGAAATCGGCAGGGAAGCGCTGGGAACGGAGTATGGAGCGCTCTCCTACATCGAGGGCGATGATTATATCTTCGAAATCGTCCACGACCCAAGCGGAGAAACAGAAGCCGGTGACGTCGTCCCGCTGGAGGAAACGAACTGCGAGTATGCAATCGATACCGAACAAACGCTCGTTCTGACGGACATCGAATCCGAAGCCCCGGAGCTGACCTCCCGTGCGGGGTTCACCGAGATGGGAGTGCAGTGTTACATCGGAACACCGGTCGTGGTAAACGAAGCGGTCTACGGAACTTTTTGTTTCTACGACCGAACGGTTCGGGCGGAGCAGTTCACCGACTGGGATATCACGCTCGTGGACCTGATGGGAAAGTGGATCAGCTACGAATTGGAGCGGGAACGGAGAGAAGCCAAACTCACGCGACAACGAAATCGCCTCGACGATTTCGCAAACGTCGTCGCCCATGACCTCCGAAATCCGATCAATGTGGCACAGGCGTACGTCGAGTTCGCCCGGGATGAGCCCGAGAACAGACACGAACATCTGGACGGCGTCGAAACCGCGCTGAACCGAATGGAGGTGCTCATCGATGACGTGCTGTCGCTCGCACATATCGAACAGCAGAATCTCGACGCCGAAACGGTTCATCTCCGGAGCGTCGTTGATGACGCGTGGGAAACCGCCGCGACGGAGGGCCTTTCACTATCGATAGGGGATGTACTCCCCACGATCGTCGGCAGCCACAGCCTCCTGCAGCAGGCGTTCGAGAACCTGATTCGAAATACCGTCGAACATACGGATTCGGAAGGAACGATTCATATCGGACTGCTGGAAGATCGCTCGGGGTTCTACTTCGAGGACGACGGTCCAGGAATTCCGAAGGAGAAGTTCAAGCGAGCGTTTCAAGCCGGGTATTCGACCACCAGCGACGGGACCGGACTCGGTCTCAGCATCGTCAAGGAAATCGCCGACGCTCACGATTGGTCGATTTCGGTAACCGACGGAACGATGGGTGGCGCACGATTCGAAGTGGAAAACGTCCAGTTCATCTGAAAACGGGGTTCGGATGATGAACGCCGCGACGACGGGGATCGAACAGGGCGAGACGATCTCGCTTCGCTCGGCTCCGGCTCGCTTGCTCGACGCCTGCGAGCGCATCCGCTCGTCACGTTCGTTCCTCGCAGAATGCGCCGACCGGGAGTTGAACCCGGGCTATGAGCTTGGGAAGCTCATGTCCTGCCACTAGACCACCGGCGCGTGACTCTCTCTTCGGTCGTTCTTACGCGCCGAGGATCGCAAATCAATCGGATCTGCTCACCGCCGGTGCACTCGAACGATGCCAACGTTGCTACACCCCGACACCACTTCAACGTAGCGCCGTCCCACGTTCGTCCAAAAATTCATCGCAGTCGGGGAGGTTTTAGTCATTAGCAGACTAACACCCGGTCATGATAGATCTCGAACTGTCCGAGTCGGAGCTCGACGCTCACCGCGAGCACATCACGGATTTTATCGATGAGCAGATTTCCGCGGCGGGTGCCGATTCGGCGGTCCTGGGACTGTCGGGCGGCATCGACAGCACGCTGACGGCCTACCTCGCAGTGGAAGCTCTCGGAAAGGAAAACCTCCACGGCCTCGTCATGCCCGGTGCGGTGAGCCGGGAGGATAACATGAGCGATGCGGAGTGGGTCGCAAACGAGCTCGAAATACCCTACGACGTGTTCGAAATCAACCCCATCGTGGACGAGTTCCTGAACGCATACACCGAGGCCGAGGGTGACCAGATGGCGGTGGGCAACGCCCGCGCCAGAACGAGAGCGGTACTGAACTATCTCGTCGCCAACCACCAAGGAGCGCTCGTTCTCGGCACCGGAAACCGGACCGAGGCGCTGGTTGGCTACTTCACGAAATACGGCGACGGAGCGGTCGATTGCAATCCGATCGGTAACCTCTACAAACAGCAGGTACGCCAACTCGCGAAGCACGTCGGCGTCCCCGACGAACTCGCCGAAAAGGAAGCGACCGCCGGTCTGTGGGCCGGGCAGACCGACGAAGAGGAGTTGGGCATCGACTACGACACGCTCGATGCGGTGCTGGCACTGCACGTCGATGGTCCGGTTTCTGCCTCCGCAACTGCACGACAGGTCGATGGGGTTACCGAGGATGACGTTGCGCGAATCGAATCGATGTTCGCCCGGAGCAAGCACAAGCGCGCCGCCCCGCCGTCACCCGAATCGGTGTAAGTCGCGCCGACTCAATCGCGCTGAGCGGCGATGTTCTCGGCGTGCTTCGCCACGAGGGTACCGAACGCCTCGGCTTCGCGTTCCGCCTGTACATCGGCCGAGGACCGGTCACGGACGCGGTTTTTGACGACTGAGAGCGCGTCGGGGGTGTTTTGTGCGATTTCTTCCGCGACGGTTCGCGGGTCGTCGGCGATGCGCGAAACCAAACCCATTCGCAGGGCGTCGTCCGCATCCACGACTCGACCGGAGAGCGCGAGGTCGAGGGCGTCGCCCATGCCGACGATTCCCGGAAGGCGGACAGTTCCACCCCATGCGCCAAAGATACCGAGCCCGACCCCCGGTTCGGCGAACGTCGCGTCGGGGGTCGCGACTCGGACGTCACAGGCGAGCGCGAGTTCGACGCCACCACCCCGGGCGAAACCGTCGATCCCGGCGACGACGATGCTTTCCGCGCGTTCGATCGTGTCCGCTACGTGCTGGCCGTGTTCCGCGAACGCAGTCGCCGATTCCTGCTCCAACCCAGCCACGACATCGAGGTCGGCACCGGCACAGAACGCGGTTCCTTCGCCGTGGAGATAGACGACCGCTTGGTCGGCGTTTCCCACGGCCTCCGCGAGGTCGTTGAGGTCCTGCTGCGTGAGTGCGTTGCGGGACTTCGGGCGATCGAGGGTGACAGTTCTAATTTCCGAACCATCGGATACGCGAATCATACGTCCAGTTGGCGACGCTTTCCAAAGGTCTTTGGCAGTTCCGTCGTAAGCCCCGATAATGGAAGAGGCCGTGCGGGCGCGCGGGGCAGCGCGCGAGGCTATCGGGGACATCACGCCAGCGCGACTCCGCGATTATATCGACGAACTACTGGAGTCGTCGGGAATCGTTCCGGGTGTGCTGACGTTGCTGAGCGTGCGAGCAGTCGGTGGTGATGCCGGGACGAGCGCAGTCGAACGGCGCGCCGCAGGTGTCCAACTCATCTACGAAGGGTTACAACTCACGCGACGGCTGGCGTACGACGAACCGTGGAACGCTGAGCCACCGCACACGGAGAGTAATATCGCCGTCCTTGCGGCAGACGTGATGGTCTCCCGGGGGTTCTCGCTTCTCGCACGGACGGAAGCCGCCGGGACGGCGGTACAAACCGTCAAAGCGTTCGGACGAAATCAAACGGAAGGAACGACCAGCAACGCGCTCGAAACCGACGTGTTCGAACTCGCCATCGTCGCGGGAACGACGGCAACGGGCCGTGACCGTCCGGCAGGAACGCGGCGATACGCCGAGCAACTCGCCGGCGCAGCCGACGAACACGAATCGACGACGAACCTACCGGACGATACGGAAGAGGGACTCGTGAAGCTCTCGCGACGACGACCGAATCACGTCGAGTAACCCACGTCATCCAGTGCCGTTCCCTAACGCGAATCGAAACGCCTAAAGACGGTTCCGTGTGTAGAAGTAGATGCCTGCGCCTGGGTAGCTTAGCGGTAAAGCGCGTCCTTGGTAAGGACGAGAGCCCGGGTTCAAATCCCGGCCTAGGCTTTTTCGATTTTTTACCCCGAACAGCGGAGCAGTCGTCCCATAGGGTCGATGCAGTCGGGGAAGAATACGAAATGAAAAATAAATAGATAAAAACATAAACTGTATCCGGTATTGGACGATTAGATGACAAATAAAACAGTTTTACTCACCTTAATACACTTATAGGAAAGGGATGGGGAGAGAGTATTTCGTCTGCATGTCGGAAGAAAACAGACGCACATTCCTCAAGACGGTCGGCGTAGCCGTTGGAGCAGCGGGACTTACCGGAACCGGTGTCGCCCTCGCACAGGAAGACGACGATAGTGACGATGGCGACGAGACGGGCGACGTCGGTAGTTGGACGAGTTTCCGTGGCGGGTCCGCACGAACCGGAGCAACCGACGACGACGGTCCTGCCCCATATGCCACGACGGACTGGTCGATGGACGCGGGCGGCGCACTGCGCGTCGGCACTCGCTCGTACGTCGTCGAGCCAGTCCTCCACGACGGGACGCTGTACCTCGCAGTCGCTACGGATACCGGAACGTACGCGAGCGACGGGTTCATCGCCGCCTACGATCCGGAGACGGGTGACGAACTGTGGAAACACACTGACCTTCCGGCACCGAAAACACCCACTGTTGGCAATGGGACGCTGTACTTCGGAATCGACGTTCCGGGAAGCCAAGCAGGGAGGCCGGAAAACACCCTGTTCGCACTTGATGCGGAGACGGGAGAGACGAAGTGGAGTCGCGGTGACCATGTCGAGTGGGAAGATCCGGTTCTCGTAGACGGCCATCTGTACACCGCCTACAGCGAGTATTCGAACGAATCCGGAACGGTCGCACTCGATCCGGAAACGGGAGACACCGTCTGGGAGACCAGCGACGTTAGCGGTGAAGTGTGCTACGCCGACGGCACGTTGTTCGTTAGAACCGGCACAGCCCTGAACGCGGATGATGGTTCGGTAAAGTGGACCCAAGAAATGGCATCGTTGGAAGCGGTTCACGACGGGCTCGTGTACGGTACCGCGCGACGGGACGAGGAACCGGGCTATCGACTCCATGCGTGGTCGGCCTCGGACGGAACCGAACAGTGGAAACAGATAATTCCCCGAGATCCGGGAGAGTACAAAATCACTAACCTCGCAATCGGAAACGGACAGGTGTTCGTTTTCACCCACGACGGTAATCCGGATGTGAGTTCGGACGACGTTCAGAAACTCCATGCGTTCGACGCCGAGACAGGCGCGCCGGAGTGGACGTTCGAGTCGTTCGCCTCGATGTACGGTGACCCGGTGGTCGCCGACGGAACCGTCTACCTCGGTGGGCGGTACGCCCCCGAATCTGAACCGGACCCAGTCCCGGCCAATTACAAGGCGTTCGTCTACGCTATCGACGCGGACTCCGGTGAGTCCGAGTGGAGCTACGTCCTCGACAGTCGAAACACCGCCAGTACCCCCGTCGCTTCGGACGGGAAGGTGTATGTCCCGACGTTCGAAGGGGACTCCCAATACGCCGAATACGTGGACTCGGAACTGTTCGTCCTCGAAGCGTGTAATGAGCGACCGGACGCCGACCACCGCATCGCAAGCGACTCGACCACTGATCCGGATGATGGAGAGGACGGTGACGCTGGCAACGGTGGCGATCAAGACGACGGGTCGAGCGACGACCAGCAGGGCGACAGCGACGAGAACGACTGCTGAGGGCGACCAACCGCCGGAAGCCTGCATCGAAGCGACGCCGAGCTTAGACGAAGTGGAAGCGGGCGACACGACACAGCCAGTGTCGTCGTATCGACTAACTGACCACTATTCCATTCGTTATTTACTTTTGAGAATGTTGAAAATTCTGTTCATTTAAAAGACATTTAACGCCAAGAATTGTTCAATTACTATAATTATAAGCAAGTATGCTCTATCGGAAACGGGGAATGCATGCCTTCGAATGATAGACGGACGTTCCTCAAGACGGTCGGTGTCGCAACTGGTGCAGTGAGCCTCACCGGAACCGGCATCGCTCTCGCACAGCAGGACGACAGCGACGCCAACGGTAGCAACGATAGCAACAACGCCGACAGTAGCAACGACCCGGCCGGATGGACGACCTATCACGGAAATCCGGGACGGACAGGTTTCACGGCAGATAGCGGCCCGGAGACGGACGTACAGACCGACTGGTCGATGGATTTGAACGGGAGCATGTGGAACCGGGAACCAGTCGTCGCGGACGGCGTCCTCTATCTCGTCGCGGATACCAGTTCAGCCCCGTCGGAAAGCAAGGGGTACATCCTCGCTTACGACCTCAAAGCGGGCGAAGAGAAGTGGCGACGGGATGACGTTCCGCAACCAAAGACGCCGACGGTCGGCGACGAATACGTCTACTTCGCCACGATAACCGACGACTATCCCGCCAACGACGAAGGTGGCCTCTTTGCACTCGACCGCGAAACCGGCGAGACGAAGTGGCACAAAACCGACTCCTACGAGTGGGAGAACCCGGTATTCGTCGACGGTCGGCTGTTCGCCGTCGATGAGGCGAAAGGGTACGGGTTCGCATTCGACGGCAAAACCGGCGATATCGTCTGGATGAACAAGGACGTCGGAACCGAACCCTGTTACGCCGACGCCACCGTCTTCTATCGGCAGGGTGCCGCGCTGAACGCCGACGACGGGACGGAGAAGTGGCGTATCGAGGACGAAAACGCCGATTTCACACTCCACGCGGCCACGGCAGACCGCGTGTACGGTATCAGAACCGACGAGTACGGCATCGCAGTGCAGGGTCGGTCGGCTTCGGACGGAACCGTCAAGTGGGCGTACCGCCCCGGCGTCAGCGACGACAAGCACGGGCGACTCGCTGTCGGCGACGGCTACGTGTTCCTCGCGGAGTACAACGACGGCGAACCCGACGGAATAACGGTCATGGACGCCGAAACGGGCGAACTCGTCTGGTCGGACGAGTTCGATATGGAGATAACCGGCGACCTTACCGTGGCTGACAACGCGCTGTACGTTCCCGGTAGAACCGGCGTCGATCTGCAGTACGGGGACGCGGTCGTTCTCGCGCTCAGCACCGCGGAACTCGAACGTGAGTGGCGATACACCTTCGGAAGTTGGGACTACGACGACGTCGGTCCCGCCGCCGACACGCCCGTCGTCGCGGATGGGAACGTCTACACGTCGACCTATCCGAAACATTCGACAACGTACTCCATGTACATCGACCACGCCGAGCTGTACGTTCTGGGTTCTGGCGACGATAGCTCGGACGATGGCTCCGGCGACGATGGCTCCGGCGACGAGGGTTCGGATGACGACCAAGGAGACGATTCGGGAGGTGACAAGGACGACTGTCAGTAGTTGACCTCTCGGCTGACTGCCGACTGCACCAACGCTTTTGTTCTCGGTACGCCTCTGAATACCCATGCGATTTGTTATCGTGGGTTCTGGACGAGTCGGATTACGAACCGCCCGAGTGTTGACCGAGGAGGGTCACGACCTCGTCATCGTCGAGGACGACCCGGACAAGGTCGAACGTGCGCGCAAGGAAGGGTTCGAGGTCATCGAAGGCGACGGGTCGGACGAGAACGTGCTGACCGAGGCCGGTCTCGACTCGGCCGACGCGATCGGTGGGTTAACCGGCGACCTGAACGTGAACTTCGCGGCATGTATGGTCGGGAAACATCACGGCTGTCGAACCGTCATGCGCATCGACGCGGATTATCGGGAAGACATCTACCACAAGTTCGCGGGCGACGTGGACGAAGTCATCTACCCCGAGCGCCTCGGCGCGGCTGGAGCGAAAACCGCCCTCCTCGGCGGCGATTTCGACGTTATCGCGGATTTGACGGCGAATTTGCAGTTGACGACGATAACCATTCCGGAGAACTCCCCCCTCGTCGGTACACACGTCATGGCAGTCGAGCTGCCGACCGACGCGCGAATATACGCCCACGGACGGTCACACGAACGGATGACGATACCGCTTCCCGGAACGGCGCTCGAAGGTGGCGACCGTGTCGCGCTCATCGCCGCACGGGATGCACTCCCGGCAGTGCGGGAACGATTACAAGGGTCAGCGTAGCTATCCGTTACCCGGTTCGTTTTGTACAACAGCTACCGAAGCCCATGGCTCTCGAATTCGGGATAAAGGAAAAACGATTGGGCAGCGCGGGATTCTAGGGTCGTCCGGGACGAGAACTTTCGTGGGGAGATTGGTGACACTGTAACGGGAAGCCAACCCGCCGCCAGAGCCCCCGGCCCCGCCGGAAACCCACCGCGAGACTGCGACACGCTTCGCGCCCGAGCCGTCGGGCGCAACTGTACGAAAGGCCGGACCCACCTTTGTTATGAACCGTTTGTCAGGGGTGTAGGCACCGTTTGCTGTTCTCAGGACACGTCTACGGCGGCGTAAGGGACAACCTTCGGAAAGGGGAGTGTCGAAATGGAGGTGGTAGGGAGCGGGGTCAGGGGAGGATGTGGGTGGTGTGTGCCGGGCGCGCGGAGTGGGAGGATGGGAGAGAGGTGTTGTGCGCGCCCGATTTCGACTGGGGTTGGCGACAACTTAAAACCGCGTCAGACGACCGTGAGACGCTTCCGATACCCACGATTTCATGGTCTCGGCGTGAGAGGGAATAGCCATGCACGGAACTGGCGTCCCACTGCTGACACCGTTCGATGATGCGGGCGACCTACAGGAATCCGAACTCCGCGAACTCGTGTCGTGGGTCGAAGACCGCGGGGTCGATTTCATCGTCCCTTGTGGGTCAAACAGCGAGGCGGAATTGATGAGTGTCGAGGAACGTGCCCGGGTAGTCGAAATCGTCGCCGAAGCGTCGAGCGTGCCGATACTCGCCGGAACGGGACATCCCGGCCTCCGGGAAACCATGCGCCAAACGACGCTCGCGGCGGAAGCGGGAGCCGACGCCGCCCTCGTGATAACGCCCTTTTACTTCGACCACGACGACGAGACGATGATCGACTACTATCACACCGTGGCCGACGAAAGTCCGATCCCGGTTTTCCTCTACAGCGTTCCGGCGTACACCGACGTCGCCCTCACACCGGAGGTGGTCGGCGAACTCGCCGACCACGAGAACATCGTCGGGATGAAAGATTCCAGTGGCGACTTGACGCGACTGCAACGAGAACGCGCTCGAACCGAGGACGCCGACTTCGACCTGCTCGTCGGGAGCGGTAGCATCTACGCCGCAGGACTCGACGCCGGTGCCGACGGCGGTGTTCTCGCGCTGGCGAACGTCGCACCGGAGCGTGCGAACGAGATCTATGAACTTCATCGGGGGGGGCACGACGAACAGGCCCGCCAGTTGAATGCCCGACTCGTCGAGTTGAATCGGGCAATCACGGCCCAATACGGCGTCCCGGGCGCGAAAGCGGTCATGAAAGCGCGTGGCGCACCCGCAGGTGCGCCGCGCCGACCGCACCGTTCGGTGAGTGACGTGGTTCGAGACGAACTCGAAGACCTGTCGCAGGTCGCGGAACACTGAGAGAAAGACACTTCGCAGTCGGGTGTCTGCTCTCGAATCGTGAGCACGGAGTCGGCTCGATCTACGACGGTCGCGTTTGGAACGGGAACGTCAGTGCTGGCAGTCGTGACGGTCCAACTGCTGGCGTTCTCGATTTCATTTTCGGTCGGCCGTCCCGAACTCTACGCCGTTTTCGCCGTCCTGAGCGCTGGTGGACTCGCCCTCGTCGGAGGACGCAGCACGTTCGGCATCCTTTCCACGACCCTCGGAACCGTACTCCTCGTGGCGCTCGCCCTCCCGCTTTTGATGCTCGTCGCTCGGCAGAGTCCCGCCTCCTTGCTAAACTCGGCGACCGACCCGAGCGTTCAACGGGCGCTTTTCCTCTCGGTGTACGCGCCCTTGCTCTCCGCGATGGCCGCGGTTACGCTGGGAGTTCCACTCGCCATCGTTCTCGCTCGCGGATTTCCAGGACAGCCACTGGTGGAAAGTCTCGTTGACCTGCCGCTGGTCGTTCCACACAGCGTGGCCGGACTCGCGGTGTTGTTCGCGTTCGGAAGGGGTGGAATCCTTCCCCGGACACGGGTGCTCGGAACGTTGTTCGGAATGGTGCTAGCGATGACGTTCGTCAGCGCTCCTTTCGCAGTGAACGCCGCCCGCGAGGGCTTCGAGCGCGTGGATTCGCGCGTCGAACGGGCCGCCAGAACCCTCGGCGCGGACGAATGGGAGACGTTTCGACGCGTGACAGCACCGCTGGCCGCCCGGAGTATCCTCACTGGCGGCGTTTTGGCGTGGGGGCGAGCGGTGTCCGAGTTCGGTGCCGTCGCCATCGTCGCTTACGGCGTGTCGGTGTTCTACCCGCCAGCGATGGAGCGCGTTTCCGGCGTCCAACATGCGCCGGTGTTCATCTACAACACGTTTCTCTCATCCGGGTTGGAGGCGAGCGGTTCGGTTGCGACTCTTCTGCTCGTTCTCTGTGTCGGGATTTTCCTACTGGTTCGGTCGCTCGCCTACGACCGTGGAGGATGGCCGTGACGGAGTCGGGGCTCGCCATCGACGTAAACGCGGCGTTCACCGCGGATGGTGCGACGTTTACGGTCGAAGCCGACGTGGATATGCCGGCAGGCGAAACGCTGGTCGTCCTCGGTCCGAGCGGGAGCGGAAAATCGCTCCTGCTGGAGGCGGTCGCAGGGTTTCATGATTACGACGGGAGCGTCTCGCTCGATGGGCGGGATATGAACGGACTCCCCCCGGAGAAACGTCGATTTGGATTCGTTTTTCAGGAGTACGCACTCTTCCCGCATCTCACCGTCGCCGAAAACGTCTCGTTCGGCGAGGAGTATCACGAAGAAACGCGTTCCCCCGACGAACTGCTTTCCACACTCGGCGTCTCGGACTTAGCGGGACGGTATCCAGAAACGCTATCGGGTGGGGAAAAGCAGCGAGTTGCGCTGGCCCGAGCGCTGCTCGTCCGGCCGGACGCATTTCTGTTGGACGAACCGCTTTCAGCGTTGGACGTGCCAACCCGCCAGTCGCTCCGTGAGGACTTGGCCGAACTGCTGGCCGACGAAACCGCGGTGTACGTCACCCACGATAGAACGACCGCGTGGGTTCTGGCCGACCGAATCGCAGTGATGCGTGATGGCAGTATCGAGCAGAAAGGAACGCCGGATGCGGTATTCGAGCGCCCGGCATCGTCGTTCGTCGCACGGTTCACCGGGAGCAACTGCCTCCCCCATCCCGAAAAAGGGAGGCCGATGGCGATCCGTCCGGAACACGTCGAACTCGGGAACAAAAATCCGGACGTTCACGCACGAGTTGTTCGCGTTCTGCCTGAAGACGGTCGATACCGCGTCGTGCTGACGGTCGGTGAAACTCGGTGTGATGCGTACACGACCACTTCATTGGATGTCGGCGAAACGATCGGTGTTACATTTCCGGGTGGAAAAACCCATCCACTGCCGTCCGACGATGGATAATTACAGGTAAAGCTACTTGGGGTTCCGACCGAATGCCACTCTAATGAATTGTATGGAATTCGATATACCGATCATCAAAGAGGGCATCGCCAATGCGTAGCCTATTCGGCAAATCAGTCGCCGCGGTGGTATCGTTGCTCGTCGTCAGCGCCAGTGGTCTCGGTGTGGCAGTCACGTCAGGCATGGTAACCGTCGGACAGCCAAGCGTCGAGAACGTCCGGACCGACTGGGGAACCGTGAATGCCGAGACGAGTGAAATCCAGACGGAAATCCGCTTGCACAATCCAAATTCGGTCGGAGTTCCGGACGTAGTAGATGTGAACTACGCAGTCGGAATGAACGACGTGACCGTCGCCGAAGGAACGAGCAAGGGTATCGGACTTCCCACTGGGGAATCAATGATAGCGATTTCGACTCGGATGGACAACGAGAAGATTCCAGCCTGGTGGGTAAGCCACATCAACAACGGTGAACGGACGACCGTGAGCATCGAACCGACTGTGAGCGTCCCGCTGTTCACGAAGAAACTACCAGCACAGAAGCGACCCTTCGAAACCGATCTGCTCAGCGCGTTCGAGAGCGACGAGACCCGGACCATGACTGCCGGTGACCGGACGGTGCTCCGTGTGATGAAAACCGACGCGGAGTGGGGGACAGCGACCGAGGCAAAAACCCCCCTCCACGTCACCGCAACGATCGAAAATCCGACCAGCGGGGAGGTCAGTTTCTCGCAACTCGGATACACCATCACGATGAACGACGTACGCATTGCCGAGGGGACAACCGACAGCGGAGTACACGTAACCCCCGGCGAGAAAACGTCGTTCGCGATCGACTCGATGTTCGATAACGGCAAGCTTCCGGCGTGGTGGGAGAGCCACGTGAAAAACGACGAACGGACCACGATGGACGTGCAGTTTTACGCCGTGGTAAAAGAGGACGGGGAGACGAAACGAGTCACGCTTCCGTTCCTGAGCAAGCGAGTCGTCTTCACCACCGACGTGTTGGGTGGTGGCAAAACCACGACGAAGACGGTGCCACGAACCGACACGACCGAGTTCGAGTCGCCGAAACTCCAATCGGTCGAGAGCGAGTGGGAAGTACCCGAAACCGGGAACACCGGAATCCGGACGCGTGCTGTGGTTGAAAACCCGAACGAGCCGGGATCCGTGTTCGCGGACCATCTCTCCGTCGATGCAAAGTATCGCGTACTGATGAACGAAATTCAGTTAGTCGAAGGTGAGACGAGTCAGGACATTGGCCCGGGGCGCACCGACCTCGAACTCTCCGGAGAGATCACCGACCGCGAAGTCCAACGCTGGTGGGTCAGCCACGTCAACAACGGTGAGAAAACGTCTCGCGTGGTCGAGCGCGACGTAACGGTCGATGCCGGGTTCGCTCGACTACCGGTCGGTGGCGAACCGGAGCGTGGAACGATCACGACCGATATGCTCGGCCCGGTCGATTCGAACTCGACGCTTCCGTTCTCGGTCGCCGGTCGGCAGGTCGGGAGCGTTTCGAACACGCAAGCAGAGTGGGGCGAAGCGACGATGGCCGAAACACCCATCGAGTCGTCCGCTACCGTGAAAAACGACCGAGGAGAGTCGATTCACATCACCGAAGTCGGCTATCGCGTGACGATGAACGACATCGTCCTCTCGGACGAATCGAAGGACGAGTCCATCGAAATCGAGCCACACAGCGAGACGACGATTCGAGACACCGTTCCCCTCGATAACTCGAAGCTGGGTGCGTGGTGGGAGACGCACCTCCGCCGTGGCGAGGAGAGCACGCTCTCGGTGTCCTACTATGTTATCGTGGAGTACAGTGGCTACACGGAGCGCGTCGAACTCGACGCGTTGAACTACGAGAAGACCGTGACGACGGACATCTTGGGCAACGAGTCGGCGTAAATCTCGACCGGCCGTGAGGGACGCCCGTCGGAACCCGCTATCGAAGCTGTACTGTTGATTTTATGAGATATGTCCCGCTGCACCCCAGTGTTCGACGACGACCGAAACGAGCCCTTTTCACCCTCGAACTCGCAGACCAATCCATGACATGGGGCGAGCTGTTCACCCGTGCTGCGGAGTTCGACACCGACCTCGAAACCGTTCGCGAGACGCTTTCGGAGCACCGGGATGAATAACCCGAATCCCGCCCGCATCGCCGTCGGGGCGGATGTGCTAGCTGCGGACCTGCTGGTCGGAGGAGATGCCCGTCAAACGATGAATATCGTCCGCGACCACTCGTGGGTGGAGTTCGTCGCCAGCGACGAACTCCTCACGGAAGCCGAGGCTGTCATTCGAGAACTCGCGGACGACGAACTGGCCCGCGACTGGCGCGAGAAAATCGAAGCGCTCCGAATCGAAGTCGAACAGTCGCCCGGCGACCACCCTGCCCTCGCCAGTGCGTACGCCGGAAACGCGGCACATATCATTTCCTACGACGATGACCTTCGAAGTGCGAAAACCGCGGCCACGCTTCAGGGACGGATTTCGGTCAGCGTCAAACGCCCCGATGGGTTCGTCGCGCTATTCGACCCCGAAAGCCTGTACGACGTGGTGGTCGGCGGGGAGTATCCGGGTCCGGATATGGAGTGGCGAGAGTAGCTTTGAGTTACGCAAAGTGCGTCGAAGGCCACAAAAAACACGTTTCGGTCAAAAACAATTCCCCAACCGATTCTCACCCGTTCGCTTTACCGCTCCGACAACCAATCCGCGAACTTCGCCAGCGCCCGCCCGCGATGTGAGATGGCGTTTTTCTCCTCGGTACTCATCTCAGCCATCGTCTTTCCCTCGTGTTCGAAGATCGGGTCGTAACCGAACCCGCCGTCACCACGTGGTGCAACGAGCGTGCCGGGCACCAAGCCTGAAAACGTCTTCGCGTTCTCGCCGTCGTAATACGCGACGATACAGCGAAAATGGGCACGACGGTTTTCTTCCTGTTCAGCGATTTGCCAGACACGCTCGACGCCGAGCGTGTCCTCAACATATGCCGAGTAGGGGCCCGGAAAGCCACCGATCGCGTCGATAAACAGGCCCGCGTCGTCCACGACCACCGGGTCCTCGCCGCCCGTCTCCTCATACGCTTCTCGCGCACCGTGAAGCGCGATTTCGGCGAGATCGTCGCTCTGAACTTCGGTGTAATCGTACTCGATTTGGCGAACCTCGTCGTCCAGATACTCACGTGCCTCGCGGACTTTCCCCTCGTTGCCGGTGACGAACCGAATCATGGCGAAAAGGGTGTTCCGCGAGCAAAAAGAGGCGTCGAATCGGCCGCGCCGAATCAGTCGTCGTCTACGATGACTTCGACGGGTTCGTCTTCGACGGCTTCGACATCCGGTCCGCTCCGCTCCTGCCAAAGCAGGACACCGGCGAGAGCGAGGACGAGCCACGAACGCCAGTTGGCGAGGTTGAGCGTGTAGCCGATGCCGAACGGTTTCTCGACCAGCATCCCTTCACCTGGTTTCCAGTAGGCGGACAGCATCCGCCCGACGCTCGGTCGTTCGAAGTTGTACGGCATGCCGAAGAGGGTTCCGGAGGTATCTTTGTCGGACATATGATAGCGAATGACCGCGTAAGTAATAGCGTTTGGGGCATTACGGTTGCGAGATGCAAATGGATCGGTTAGAGATCGAGGCGATCGGAGACGGTTTTGATGAAATGCTGACGACGGTTGCCGGGCGCATGCCGAGCGGGTGCAGTCAACCCGATACCGTCCACACCCGCTCGATCAGTCACAGTGACTCCATCCTAGTCCGTTCCGGAGATGCGCCGTCACTGATACCGTCCACGGCCTTCGATTTCGCGCAGTTGCGAAAGCACCTTGCTATCACCGGATTCCGAATACGCCGACTCGAACTCGCTCCATAGCGTTTCCGCGTCGTTCGAGGTTCCGGCAAGGCTCTGCGAGAAGACGTGCAGGTCCATCGCGTAATCTTCCACGTCGTCGGAGTAGTAGCCGAGTCCGAAATCGATGAAATACGTTCGCTCCGACGCACACCTGACGTTTCGTGTCGTCGGGTCGCCGTGGACGATTCCTGCACGATGCATCGCACCGAGGTGCCGACCCACGTCACGCACTCGCCGTGCAGACAGTTCCTCACGGAGGTCGGATTCACCGACATGTTGGAACTCGATGACTGCCTCCAGGGGGTCGACATCGTAGACGACCGGCGTCGGAACGCCGACTCGGCGGGCATCGCTCGTCAATCGCGCTTCGAGAGTCGTCCGTTCCTTGCGCAAGCGGGCGTCGAGCTGGGGATGGCGATAGGACTTCGACACCCTTCGTTTCGTCACGCGTTCTTCCCCCATCGAGACGGTAGCCTCCGCACCCCGGATTTCGCGCTCGCCGACGTTGCGAAACACTTCCTCACGGTCGGTTCGCCACGAGACGGCCACTTGGTCGGGACGGAAGTTCGAATCGACTGCCGAGTCGGTGAGTGGAATCGTGTCACCTGCGTCCAACATCTCTCGACCCAGCACCGCAATCATCCCGGCGTTGTCCCGCAGGAAGCGTGGTTCCGGCGCGTAGAACTTCGCGCCACGCTGGTCGCACATCTCCAGTAGCATCTCGCGGAGACGCGCGTTCTGGCCAACGCCACCGCCGAGGACGAGTTCGTCCCGACCCGTGAGCGAGAGCGCGCGCTCCGCCACCTCGGTAAGCATGGCGAAGATGTTCTCTTGCAGTGAAAAGCAAACGTCCTCGATAGCTTCGCCCGAATCGACCGCCTGTTTTGCCGCGCTCATGATGCCGGAAAAGGAGAAATCCATTCCCTTCACGACGTAGGGGAGGTCGATGTATTCGCCATCCTTCGCTGCCTCCTCTACCTTCGGTCCGCCAGGGTGTGACCACCCGACGTGGCGGGTGAACTTGTCGATGGCGTTACCGACGCCCGTGTCCATCGTCTCGCCGAGCACGCGGTATCGACCGTTTCGGTACCCCAATACGTGAGCGTTCGCGCCGCTGGCGTTCAAACAGATGGGTGAGTCGAACCCGGACTGCTGTCGCCCGATTTCGAGATGGGCGACCATGTGATTCACACCGATCAGTGGCACGTCCAACCGTCCCGCAAGCGCGCGTGCCGCAGTCCCGACGATTCTGAGACACGGGCCGAGCCCCGGCCCGCGCGAAAACGCGACCGCATCGATCGAACCGTCCGCTTCGGCCATCGCCGTCGCGATGACGCGTGGAATCGCGTCACTCATATGTTCGGCTGCCTCACGCGGATGGATACCGCCGCTCTCCGGTTGGTAGGCGTCGGTTTCTATAAAAACGGATTCGGTGTTCGTATCGTAGACAGCGTCAGAATCGGTCTCTGACGGATCGTCGTTCGATCCGGTCGAAAAGACCGCCGCGCTGGCCGCCCACGCAGTACCCTCAACGCCGAGGATTCGCATTTACTTCCACTCGGTGTAACTGCATTTGCCACAGTGAAGTCGGTCACCGTGGTCGGCAAGGAACGAGTCGCCACAGCGTGGGCACTGCTCCCGGTTAGTCGTGCCGTCGTCGTCGTAGAGTTCGTTACGCGCCATTATTCAGCCTCCTCCGCTTCAGGCTCGTTGTCGGCTTCGGCGTCCGAGTCCGCCGTGATCTTGTTTCGTTCGAGCATGTAGTCCTGTTCGACGTCACGCGCGTGCTCCGAGCTGTCGTAGACTTTCGCGTAGCCGACGGTTTTTCGCATGCCGAATTTCGTGCTCATTTCGTGAACGACGACTTCGTCCGCGTTTTTGTCGAGTTTCGCCGCGAGGCTGTCTCGAACGGAGAGACGCGAGGGGGTTGCCTCGTCGTGAACGATCTGGAACCGCACTTCAGTCCGGTGGAGCATTGGATTCTGCTCCTGTGAGAGGATTTCGACTTCCATGTGTAACACTCAGTTATACTCCTTTTCTCCCTGTAGCGTGTAAAAGGATTTCGAAGTGTGCGATTCATCCGTCCGATATCTACAGCGGAAGCCACGGAGAACGGATGTCGGAAGCCGGGAAGTGCCACCGTTCCTGCCCGCCCCTATCAACCCGATATTCGACAACCCCGTCGAACAACGGTGCGAGGTCGGTCACCAGTTCGTGGTCGTAGTCCCGTGGGAAGACGAAATGGCCCATTCCGTTCGCATCGCGAATCTGTTCGGTGACGACGCCGAGAAACTGGTGAACGAGATCCGGGCAGTACCGTTCGAGTAGCGATTCGAGCGAATCGAGCCCGACTCGGAGTTCACCCGGTTCGAGATCGTCTTCCGTTTCGATCGAAGTAATAGCGGACGAAACGGCGTTCGAGAGCTTCGGAACCCCCGCTTCGACGTGAACCGACGACGAAAACTCGGCATCCGATAATTCCGTTGCGTGTGTGATGATCACAGTTTCGTCGGCCGAGGCGACCGTCGGCAGTCGTTTCTCGACCGTGGTTCGAGACGACCCGGAGAGGGCGACGATGCGAAATCGACGTTCCTCGGGGTCGCCGAAGAACTTGCGACTGGCGCATGACAACACCGAATCCGGAACCGAGCCGACGAGGAGGAGATTGCAACCGTGGTGTTTCAACTGGTGGAGGATTTGAGAGAACTCCACAGCCACGTCATCACCGAGGCGGTCGCTACCCATTATGATACAATCTTCGGCAGCGGTAGATAAATTTTATTGCCTCGTCAGCTTATGAACGCCGTCCGTAATCGACGAGTGAGAAGAGCCGGTCGATATCGCCATCCATTCGGGCCAGGAGGTCCGAAACGTGGCTTTTGACGGATGGAGTCACGTCCACGAGAACCATGCCCTCGTCCGGTTGACCGTAGACGACGGTCCCTCCATCCGGGACTGCGAGTACGGCAGGTAATGCCGCGAGGTCCTCTTCGCCGTCAACGACGAGAACGGTCGCTTCGGGTGCGGCAATCGCATCGGTTAGCGCGGAGAGAAGAGCGTCGGTGAGCACTCCGGCCGGATTCGTGACCGTGACGTGGCGGGCGTCGTCGCTCACTGCATTCCGAATTTTCGGTTCGACCGTGTCGCGTTTCGTCAGCCCATCGACCAGCGCTACATTCGGCGTGACCCCGGCGGATTCGAGATGATACGTTACGACGTCGCCGACGGCGACGAGTGGACTGCCTGCGGAGTCCAGAAGCGTCTCTGCATCGGTGAAAATCGGACCGAGCGGTTCCTTGAGCTCACTTCGCAGTGCGCGAGGGAGCGAGACGACGGTGTCCGCCACGAGTCTATCTGACCTTCAGTGCGTAGCTTCCCGGCTCCGTGACTTGCATCTCCTGCCCGATCTCGCTCTCCTCGGGATGGGCGATGACGACGTAGCCGCTCCAGTCTTCCGTGAGACTGGTCGAATTGCACACCGAACAGATTTCCTCGTCCGCGTCCAGAACGGCGTGACAGTCGCGACAGGCGAGTCGGTTACTGGCCATGGTTACTCACTCTCGGTTGCCGGTTGGCGTTTTTCACGGTCCTCCTTCAGCCAGCCGTGTTTACCCAGCCCGACCTGCTTCGCCGTGAGGCCGATCTTGCTCTCGCGTGGGTTGCGCTCGTCGATGCTCTTCGTAACGATTCGTGCTCGAACCGAGTCACCGACACCGAGCGTACGGTTGGACTCGCGGGAGGCGAGTTGTTGGTTCTCTTCGTCGAATGCGAGATATTCGTCCGAAATCTGGGACACGTGGAGCAGTCCGTCTACCGGCCCGATGCCGACGAACGCACCGAAGTTGACGACTTCCACGACCTCTCCATCCACGACCTCCTGCATCTGGGGGTCGAATGTTACGGCGTCGAACTCCGCATCGTAGTAGACGCCCGGGCGGTTTGGAAGCACCGCACCTTGGCCGATATCGTGAACTTTGGTGACGCTGACGACACTGCCGACGTCTTCGTCCATCCGTCCTTCGAGCTTGTCCTGTAGTAGCCGCTGCACCAGCCCCGGCGTTACGTCCGCGAGGAACTGGGGAGGTACCTCGACCGTATCTTTCAGTCTAACCCGTTTGTACATGCTATGGTTGAGTGATTGCGAGTTTGTTCCCGCCCCTTATATGAATTACCGGAACGCCAGCGTCGAGCAGACGGTCCCGGAGGGGCGCGTCGTTCGTGACGACGAAGTCGAACTCGGGCGCGAGTTCGACTAATGCGTCGTCGGCGTACGATTCGTGATGATCGATGGGGTCACAGCGAGTCGCCAAGTCCGCGCCAACGGTGGCAGCGGTCGCTTCCGCGCCACCGCCCTGTGAAAGCCCGTCGAGTTCGGAGACGACAGCGCGAGGGACGACGCACTCGAACTGGCCTAACAGCCGGTCGAGTTCGTCGAACACCCTGATGTTAGATTCGACGGGCATCATGAGCGCGCTCGTATCCATGGCGACCGTGAGAGCCATCAGTTGGTAGTGAGCGTTCCGATTCCGATGAGTCGCCAACGGGCGCCGATACGCCGATTGATGGCGATTTTTGCGCCTTCCGGTGCGCAGACAGGACGTTTGAGTGCGACTTCACACTCGCCGTCGCGCGCACTGGTGACAGAACCGACGGTCGTCGCCGTGCCGACGGTCAGCATGAGTGGTTCGCCCGTGCTGATTTCGTCGATTTCCTCGTCATCCAAGCCGACGAGACGGTCGAGCAGGTCGATTTTCATCGTGAACTGCTCCCACGTCGGGGGAAGGCTACCGGGCGTTCCGGCGACCTGACCGGCCAGCGCATCACCTTTCGTGTAACTCGGGTCGAGTCCGGTTCCGACACCGAGCAGCCCACCGGGGGTGACCTCGTCCACCATTTCGCCGCCCGCCTGCAGCGAGCGAACGTCGGTCTCGATGGGTTCCCAATGGGTCTGTCCACCTTCGTCGATTTCGCGGCCAGGACGAAGTTCGAGTTCGTCACCGTCAGTGAGTTTCCCCTGCACGAGGCTGCCGCCGAGGACGCCACCGGTGAGTTTGTCCCACGTCGTTCCGGGCCGATTGATATCGAAACTGCGGGCGACGTACATCTGTGGGTCGTCTTCCGGGTCGCGCTCCGGTGTCGGGATCTCCTCCTCGATAGCCTGCATCAGCAGGTCGATGTTGACTTCCTGCTGGGCGCTGATCGGGACGACCGGTGCGTCTTCCGCGACGGTGCCTTCTACGAACTCCTGAATCTGTTCGTAGTTGCGCTCCACGCGGTCGCGGTCGACCAAGTCGATTTTGTTCTGTGCGATGACGATGTTCTCGATACCGATGATGTCGAGCGCCATCAGGTGCTCTTCGGTCTGGGCCTGCGGAACGGTTTCCGTGGCCGAGACGACGAGCACTGCGCCGTCCATCAGCGATGCGCCCGAGAGCATCGTCGCCATGAGCGTTTCGTGGCCGGGTGCGTCCACGAACGAAACTGTACGAATCGGTTCGCTGTCCGAACCATCAGGGCACGTCTCATCGACGGTGTAGCATTCCGGCGCGTCCACGCCCGGACACTGCCGGAACGTCGCGTCGGCGTAGCCGAGTCGAATCGAGATGCCCCGTTTCATCTCTTCGGAGTGCTGGTCGGTCCATTCGCCGGATAGCGCCTGCACGAGAGTCGTTTTCCCGTGATCGACGTGGCCGACGAGTCCGATGTTCACCTCCGGTTGGTTGTGTGTTCCTGTCAACGTTGACCTCCTGAGAGTAATTTGTCGTAGATTCGGCCCGAACGACTGATAAACCTACTGTTCTGGTATGGCGCGCGCTCGTGACAGAATAGTTTCAAAAATGCAGTTCACACAACGTTTTACTCACACCCCATCGTCGGTCCGAATATGAGCAGTGATACGCCGTTACAGGAGTGCGACGACTGTCTCGCTCCGGCGGAGGCGTTTTCGGTCATCGCCAACGAAACCCGACTTTCGATTCTGGAGGCGCTCTGGCAGGCACCTGAGCGCCCGGTTCGGTTCTCGGAACTGCGTAAGGACGTCGGAATGCGTGACAGCGCTCAGTTCAACTACCATCTCCAGCAGTTGGCCGACCACTTCGTTGTTCAAACCGACGAGGGCTACGACTTCCGACAGGCCGGGAAGAAGGTCGTCAGCGCAATTTTGGCCGGATCCTTCAACGAACATCCCAGGCGAGATCCGATCGAACTGGACGAGACCTGTACGAATTGTAACATTCACCTGCAGGCAACCTACGAGGACGAAACGCTGGTCATCGCGTGTCCCGACTGCACGAAACTCCACGGAAGCTATCCCTTCCCACCGGGAGGATTGAACGACCGGACGGACGACGAAATCATGGACGCGTTCAACCAACGCGTTCGCCACCTCCACTGTCTCGCCGCCGACGGCGTCTGCCCGGAGTGTAACGGGAAGATGGGGACGACCGTGACCCATGACACGGAAGACGTTCTCGGGACCGAAGTTCGAGTGAACCATCGTTGTGAGCAGTGTCGCCACCAACTTCGTTCGACGGTCGGGCTGTCGCTTCTCGACCAATCGCAGGTCGTCACCTTCTACAGCGACCACGGAACCGACCTCTGTACGAAACCGTTCTGGGCACTCCCGTGGTGCGTGAGCGACGAACACACCACGATACGCTCGGACGGTCCATGGGAGATCGAAGTCACGATTCCCCTTGCGGACGACGAACTACGCGTCGTCGTTGACGGCGACCTGAACGTCGTCGAAATCGGGCGTTGTCGCGGGGGACAGACGGACGAAAATACCACCGTGACGGATACAGACACTGCGGCAAACGGAACCGAGTGAACGCGGCAAAAGCAAGTAATTGCGGGGGAAGAAAACGAGTGAGAGAGGATTGGTGCGGTCAATGAACACGTGGATGGCGACTGAACGAGCACTATTAGACAGCGAAGTTACAGTACCGCGTTTCAGTAGCACGTTCTACATAATTGTATTTCAGCTAACATTTTTACAGGGTGGCGTTTTCCATTCGATCGAGGAGAACAACCATGAAATACGAAACAAACAGCCTCCCTGAACGGACGCCAACCCTCGATGCAGTTCGCCGAGCACTCGTCGTACTGCTCGCACTCGCGCTTGGCGGTAGTGCGGTCGTCGTCATTGCCTTCGCCTACATTTATGGTGCAGAACTGCTCGGGGGCAATCTGGCGGTGATACTCGTCTGTTGGGTCGCGAGCATCGGTATCGCCGTGATGCTCCCGTTTCTCGTCGTTCGGACGGTGAGTAGGATTCTTCAGAAACTCGAATCGTAACGATTTCGCTCGGAGTTTCGAATCCTACACGAACGACTATTGAAATCCGTCACCAATACCCGTTTGGGGGGAACGAGATTGTGTGATTCACGGGGGAAGGACGCCTCGATCGAGAAACGAGAACCGACCAGCGGGAAACGTCCGTCGAGGAACGAACCTGAGCAAAAGGAGGCGCATGGACGAGCGAAAGGCGGGGGTATCATCACCCGGGCGAAAACCCGCCTCGCGTCCCTGCTCGAGACGCCCGGTGAAAACGGCCGCCAAGAGCCCGAACCGACGATGCGGATCGGAACCTGGGAATCGAGAATCCGAGGGAGAGGGACAAACAAGACGGAACCCGAACAGGAAACGGACGATTCCGTCCGCGCCGACGACTGACGCGGGCTTTTTGTTTTCCGCGTACTGAACCAGTAGTGTGCGAGAGTTCCCGTTCGAGCTGGCGCTGTGTGCTCATCTCGAAGCGACGACCAACGACGTTCTCGCGCGACAAATCGGCGGGGGTGTCCACTCCCCCTCGAATCGAATCATCGACGTTCTATGTGTCGAGCCCGGACCGGCGTTCGACGCCCGCACGAAGCTGACGAGCGAGCGGATTCCCGACGCCGCAATCGAATGCAGCGTCGGCGTCGGGCAGGCGCGCTACTGGCGGACCGCCTTCGATACGTCGCCCGAGTACGCCCGCGAGGTCGTGGACCGAGCGGTCGAAATCGGGTTTTTCGAACGAGAGCGCAGCGGTGGCAGGGAGTACGTCCGGCAGGTCGCGCGCTATCCGGACTGGTTTGGGCGACTCATCGGTATCGAAAACAAACCCGATCTGGCCGACCCCGGCGACCTCGAAACGCAACTCCGCAAGGACGTGAGCCTCGGCCTCGTGGACGAAGTCGTGTTGGCGACGGAGAGTTACGTTACTCGCGCGCACTTGAACCGCATCCCAGACGAGGTCGGAGTCTGGCGATTCGAGGGCGAGGAAATCGAAATCGTTCGCGAACCGACGCCGCTTCGCACCGACGAGGTCGGAACCGAACTCATCGAACAACACGCGGGGAAAACGGACGTTCGTATCGTGAACGCGGACGAAAAGGCCCGTCAACGTCGGCGAATGGCCGAGCGCGCCTACGGCAAAGGGTGGCGAACCTACGAGTTCCCGGGGTGTGAAGAAATCGAACCACGGGACGGTGGACTTCCGTACTGCCACTGGAAAGGCCGAGTCGTGAACCCGACGCGTTGCGGAGCGGGTTGTCCCGGATACGACCCTGCCGACCCGCCCGATATCGACCTCGATTCGAAACGCGAGTCCCGGACGCCGTGGGTTGCCGACCCGGTGGGACGGAAACGACGGCAGTCCGGACTGGACGCGTTTCGAACGGAAGAGTGACCGCAGTCCGGTTCGATCCCCCGGCGGCCCAAATGCCTATCGACGCCGAGGCTGACCTACTCGACCGAGAAGAAATGGAGTTAACCGAATCGGGACGAACCGAAAAAGCGATCGCCACGGGCCGGACGTTGGGACGAGGTCTCGTTGGCGGCCTGATCTCGACAGTCGTCATGACTAGCTTCAGAATGCCGATTGCACACTCCCTCCCCCCAACGTCGGCGTTTTGGGCGCGGTTCGTCGGTGACGGAGAGGACAGCGATTACCCCCTACAGGGGCTCGTGTTACACTTGTTGTACGGGATGGCCGGTGGCGGATTGTTCGCACTGCTGTTCGAACAGCGGGTGACCGAATCCGGACACATGGACGAAGCATATGGGACGCTATTGGGTACGGTGTACGGTCTGTTACTCTCCGAATTCGGTATTCACGTGGTTTTAAAGCGTGTCCTTCGGATGGAGTTACAGTCGGACGAGCGGTTCGTTTTTCACCTGAGTCACCTCATCTACGGGGTGACGCTCGGTGCGTGGTCGGGGTCGAGAGCGAAGCACCGACGGGACGAACACGCCGAAGGCTGGTAAAAATCCATTTCCAGTCAGTCCTCCCTGCCGAGGAGCACTACCGATTCAGGTGGAGGTCGACGATACAGCATAGCGGCGGGTCTGCGGAAAGATGTGTAAACATACAAGATGCCGGGAGGGGATAGAGAACGATATGCAGACGCCTTCTCGACGGCAGATACTCGCCGTCGGTGCGATACTCCTGTGCTGTCTTCCCCTGTTGGCCTCGCCACTTACCGCCCAATCGGGTGGGCACGGAAGTTCCCAAAATCCCTGTGCCGGGACGATGGTAACCCCGGCGAACGGAACGACCGTTATCGCCGTGCAAGGCTACTCGTGGCTCGAAAACGGCGGCAAAGAACCCGCGAAACTCGTCGGCGTCGGGCCGAAGGGAGAGGTAAAGTGGGTTCACCACACCGCAGAACACGGCATGATTTGGGGCTACGACGTCGATCCCATGGAAAACGGAAACCTCTTCGTTACCGGAACGGCGAGGGGAAAAACCGTCGTTTACGAGTTCAACCCGCGGACGCAAGAACACGTCTGGGAGGAGTCGCTTCCCATCCACGACACCCACGACATCGACCTCATCAACAACGGCACGCAGCTCCTCGTCGCCAACATGCGTGCCTCAAATCCGGAGACTGGAAAAGCAAACGACAGTATCTTCGTCTACGACTTGGAGAAAGACGAAATCGTCTGGCGCTGGTTCTTCAGGAGCGAGTATCCCAAATCCGTCGGCGGCAACTATTCGAAGGACTGGACGCACGTGAACGACGTGGACAAAATCGGCGACGGACTGTATCTGGCCTCGCCGCGCAACTTCGACCAAGCCATCGTCGTCAATCGCTCCACGAACGACGTCGAAATGAAACTCGGTTCGTACGGCGACAAAGATATTCTCGACAAGCAGCACAACCCCGACTATTTGGAAAGTAAAGACGGCAATCCGACGTTCCTCGTCGCTGACTCCGAGAACGAGCGCATCGTCGAGTACGAAAAGCAGGGCGACGACTGGGAACTGACGTGGGAACTCGGCAAGCAGGGTGACTTCAGGTGGCCCCGCGACGCCGACCGCCTCTCGAACGGCAACACGCTCATCGGCGACTCGAAAAACCAGCGCGTCCTCGAAGTGACGCCGAAAGGTGAGGTCGTCTGGGAGTTCTACGCACCGTGGCTCGTCTACGACGTGGCACGCCTTCCCGACGAACGCGCCAAAAGTCCGACCATGGCCGACCGAAACGTGACCGGTAGTTACGGAATCAGCGGCGATACGGCGAAGTACGACGCGGAAACGATGAAGCAGTGTCATTCTTACCTCCAGTCCATCGACGGCTGGGCGGACGGCCAGCAACCCGAAACTGGAACCGGGTCGAACGATTCGGGCGTACAGGACGATGACGAACGGAACGACGGAAGCCTCGGCGGACAGAATGGCGGCGGATCCGTCAGCGACCCGGGCGCGTCGCTCCCCGGATTCGACTTCGTTGTCGGCGCTGTTGGCTTGCTACTCGCCGTCGCCGTTCTCGTCCGACGAAGTTAGATGTAATATCGTTCACCGTCTATCGCCAACGGTTCCTCGAACGCTTCTTCTGCGGGGTAAAAATGCGAAACGTGGACGAGTCGTGTCTCCTCAGCGCCGATTTCGTTTGCCATCGAGAGCGCTCCCTCTCGCGTCATGTGTTTGTATCCGAACGTGCGTGGAACGCCGTCTTCGGTATGATGTCGGCCACCTGCGGGATGGTATTCACAAAGCGAGGCTGGAACGATCGCATCCGCGAGAAAGAGATCGGGGTCAGTCATCACCTCTCGGGAAGGGTCTGGAATCCCGTAGCTCGTATCCCCCGAAAGGACGAGTTTCGAACCGTTCCCTTCGACGACCACTCCGTAGCAGAGCAACGGTGGATGTTCGACCGGAAAGAGTGTCACATCGAATCCACAAGCCGAAAACGAGGAGAGCGGGTCGTGATCGTGAACCGATATCCGATCGAGATAGTCGAACTTGCTCCGAATCGTCTCGGCGACGCTCTCGTCTTTCTCGGGATCGAGTTCGTTCGCGGCGTGAACCGGCAATGAGTCGAACAGGCGGTAGGCATTCCCGAGCCCGTCCAGATGATCGAAATGGATATGCGTAATGATGAGTTCGTCCGGAAGCGGCACATCGTGGGTGAGAAACTGCTGTCGGAAGTCGGGACTGGCGTCGATGAGAAGGCATTCCCCCGTCACCTCGTTGCGGACGTGAACCGAAAATCGCGAACGCTCGATATCGCGTTCACGTGCCACAGAACAGGTCTCACAATCGCATCCGGGCGTCGGCGTCCCCGTTGTGTCGCCGGTGCCGAGGAGAGTGATTTCCATCACTCAGTGGTCGTGTGAGTGACCACTTATATCCCCGCCCGCAACCAGCGCATCGTGATCGCCATCGATCATGTCCATATCCTTCAGGTTGTCTCGCTCCTCGAAATCCTCGATGGCGTGGAGCAAGTCGTCTTGCATGAGCTCGGTACGGTTTTCGGTCAGGGCTTCGAGCACCGCTTCGCGGAGGACGAGACGGAGGTCGCTCCCGGTGAGCCCCTGCGTCTTCGACGCCAGTTCGTCGGGGTCGAAGTCGTTGATTTTCATCCGGCGAGTGATGACCCGAAGGATGTCCGAACGCATCTGCACGTCCGGTTTCGGGAAGTTCATGATTTCGTCGAAACGGCGCCACGCCGCCGCGTCGAGTTGGTCCGGATGGTTCGTCGCGCCGATGAGGAGCACGTCATCCTGAATCAACGAGATGTTGTCGATGGATTTCAAGAGGGTGTTGACGGCGCGTTTGATGGCGGCGTGTTCGTCGCTTCGACGCGTCTTGGCCACGAAGTCGAACTCGTCCATGAAGAGGATGCAGGGCGAGAGTCGCTTCGCCACCTCGAACACCTTCTCGACGTTTTTCGCCGTCTCGCCGAGATACTGGCTGGTTATCATCGAGAGTTTCACCTCGACGAACGGAAGGTCCAAATCGTAGCCGAGCGCTCGCGCCGTGGAGGTCTTTCCGGTTCCCGGTGGGCCGACGAACAGGAGTTTTCCGATTTCTCGGAGCCCGATTTCGGCGAGATATTCACGGTGCTCGATTGCCTTGACGATTTTGTGAATTTCGGCCTCCTGATCCTCGGTGAGCACGAGGTCGTCGAGCGTCAGTTCGACTTCCTCAGGCGCGTGGATGTCCACGAGGTCGAGCATGCTCTCGCCGTCTTCGTCCTCCTCGTCGGGGTCGAAATGCTGCTCGAGCAGGCTATCTATCCACGCTCGGTCGGACTGCACCGGGCGATTCTCGTCACGCACGGCCTCGTACTCCACATCGACGCCGTCGTAGTCCGAAAGCGCGTACGCCAACGTCGGGTTTCGTTCGATTCGTTCCTCGTCACGTTCCACGAACCACTCCTCGGCCATCTCCCGCTGGGTCAGCTCGATGCTCCCCGAGAACGTATCCCGGTCGGTGAACATCAAATCGGAAATCGCGTCCCACGGTTGGTCGAGACCGGTAGCCTCGCGCGCCGTCTCGACCGATGTTTGTAGCGGTCGCTCTATCGTGCCATCGTGCCAAAATACCTGCCGAATGGCAGGTGGTAAGTCGTTTTCGTCGAGGTCTTGGTTCTCGCTGTAGATGCGTGCGGTAAGCAAGAACTCGATTACGTCCAGCGCCCCGCTGTTCATTCTTCCGTGAATTGACGCGGGACAATCTTAAGGGCGTCGAAGCATCGAAGCGGTCAGGAGTCGAACATCGCAGTTCGAGGGAACGGAGGAGGAGGACGGAGACGGTAAAATTAGTCGAATGTCGGCGTTTACGGTGGCGACCGCTCCCCTTCCAAAATAAATTAAAAGAAACAGTCGTGCAAATCGATGGTGCGTTCCGAAGCCTCATGATGACGAAGTCTCGAAGCGCACAGCGGTCCGTAGTTCGAGCGTCGCACATCACAAGCATCAAAGTGGTTCTCTAGCTGACCAACGTCGGTTTCGTCACTGTCGATCGTCGATTTCGTCTTTGTCCACATAGATGGTCATGCTACTGACGGTACATCCGCTATCGTACGCAAATCGCTGGAACTCATATGCCTCGTAACCCGCCATGTACTGGTCGATGTCCTCGGCAGTACCGTCCTCCGAGTTACAGGTCGAGACGTTGTTCAGCGTGACGACGATCGGTGGTTTCGCGCCGCGGAGGTCGGTCGGTTCGTTCGTACTGACGACGTTCGCATCGGCGGCTTCGAAGTACCACGCCAGTGGGAGTCGGTCGAACCACCCCTGTCCAGCGGGGGGAACCTCGTGGTCGGATTCGTCAGGTGAGTACAGTTCCTCGCCGAAGAACATCACGTCCGGCCCGTCGTTCCGGCGAGAAATCCGCTGAAGGTCGTGCAGAAGTGGCTTGGCCTCGCCGGACGACGACTGAGCATACTGAACGAACTGGTTGTCGGGACTCTGTGGATTTTGATAAGACGTATCATACGCCGTCGCACCGACCTGCGCCGAAACGAGCAACAGCAAGACGACGGCTGCGGCGAGGCTGACGTCGTCCCGTCGTTCGTATCCCTCCCGTCCCCAGCGGAAAACCAACGCGAGACCGACCGCGGCGGGGAATGCCAGTGGAACGATAGCGTGCACCATCGCCCATCCGGCTTTGATATCCATTACGATCGGATAGCCGAGAACGCTGGCGACACCCCAGTAGAACCCGAACGCGACCACGTCGTTCGGCCGGTCACCGGAGTACCGGTCGACGAGGAATCCGACGACAGCGAGGAGACACAACGCAAGCCCGCCGACCTTGAGCGTCTGGAGGGAGTCGCCGAGGTACGGAAGATACGCATGGTCGGTGTGGCCTGACCAACTGATGAACTTCTCCCACGTGCCGACCGTGGAGGTGTGGATGAGTTCGGGAACCGTCGTCGGGTTCGAAAGGGACTTCCAGAGACCGATACCGGGGCGAGTCTGTGAGCGTGGCGCGTAGAAAAAGACGATGACGGTGAGGAACTCCAGAACGGCGAGGAGCGCGACACCGACCCCCATGAAGATAGTCGTAGTGATCGCTCGACTGTCGTTCGTCCGAACCCAGTTACGAAGTCCCGGCGGAATCGCACCCGCGATACCGTCGTTTCCGACCCGTCGGAGAAAGAGACGGTGGTCGTAGATGAGGGCGCCCGCACCAACCCAGCAGGCCGCGTAGAGGAGGGCGTTCTCCTTCATCGTAAATCCGAGTGCGAAGAAAGCGACTCCCGCGAACACGTATCGCAGCTTTCTGGTGTCGGCAAACCTGACGAAGAAGCCGAACGCGAACACCATCACCATGGCCAACGGAACGTCGTTTCGTAGGAAGCGCGAGTAGTAGAGGAGGAGTGGGTTCAACGCGAATAGGGCCGCGAGTGCGACCGTCTCGGACGGACGAAGTCGTTTGCGAAACAGCAAGGCTGCAAGCGGGAGACACCCGCCCATCAGCGCGACGACGAGACGCATGATAAAATCGTTCGCACCGAAGAGGGAGAACATGGTCGAGTTGACGTGGAAGAAAAACGGACCGTGAACGATCTTGCGGTAGAACCAGATGCCGTTTTCGGCGTATCGAGCCATCCAGTACGCGACACGGGCTTCGTCCTGATGGGCGACACGGGCACCGAGGTTTACGAGTCGAAGGAAGAGTCCGAAAGCGGTAATGAGGACGACGAGCGGAACCGGATTGGCAAATCGGGATACTACGCCCGACTCATCGCTCGACGTGAACGGGAGGGAACGGCTACGTTTCTGGGCGGTATCAGAACCTTGCATCGTCGGACGTTACAGGGGATATGGAATGGGTTCGAACAAATAGTTTCTGAAGAATCCTCGACTATTACCCAGACGCCGGAGCCTCACCCTCCTTTCGTGACAAAATACACGAAGGGTGAAACGACCCAAAGCGAGGGGTTTCTGAACGTCGTTAGCGGTCAATAAACGAACAAACTGTTTCTCATTTACACGGAGTTCTACCGCCACTTAAGGGCATCCAGTGAGAACGGTTTGGCATGAGTAGCGACACCACACCAGTCATCGTAAAAGCAGTCAGAACACCGCAAGGAAAGGACGGCGGCGTGTACGAAGACGTTCGGAGCGAAGACCTCTCGATTCCACTTATCGACACGATCCTCTCGGAGACAGGTCTGACGGGTGACCACATCAACGACCTCATGTGGGGTGTCGCCCAACAGCGCGGTCAGCAGGACAACAACGTCGCGCGAATCATCGCACTCCTCTCGGATCTCGGCGAAAGCGTTCCGGCAACGACTATCAACCGATGGTGTGCCTCCTCGATGCAGTCGCTCATCAGCGCGAGCGACGCGATTCGAGCGGGACAACGGGACGCCGTCATCGCAGGCGGAGTCGAGAACATGTCCCGCGTCCCCATGTCCAGTGCCTACGAAGGTCGAAACTTCCATCCCGAGATGTCGGAGCAGTACAACCTTCCCGAACTCCAGATGGGGATGACGGCCGAAAAGGTCGCCGAGGAGTTCGAAATTTCCCGTGAAGACCAAGACGAATACGCCCTCCGGAGCCATCAGCGCGCCGCGGCGGCGACCGAGGAAGGTCGGTTCGACGACGAAATCGTTCCCATCGAAACCGAGAACGGACTCGTCGAGTCCGACGAAGGAATCCGCCCAGATACCAGCTTGGAAGCACTACAGGGCCTCCCGAGCGTGTTCAAGGCCGACGGTACGGTTACGCCCGGTAACGCCTCCCAGATTTCGGACGGCGCGGCCGCAACTCTCGTCACCAGCGAAGCCTTCGCCGAAGACCACGGTCTCGAAATTCTCGCCTACGTCGGCGACAACAACGTCGCTGGCGTGGACCCGACGATGATGGGAATCGGTCCGGTCCCGGCGACCCAAGGCCTGCTCGAACGCACGGGCGAAGACATCGACGAGTTCGACCTCGTGGAACTCAACGAGGCGTTCGCCAGCCAGACGCTTTACTGCCAGCGCGAACTCGGGGTCGATGACGAGAAGTTCAACGTCAACGGCGGTGCGATCGCCGTCGGACACCCACTCGGTGCATCGGGCGCGCGCCTCCCTGTCACGCTCGTCCACGAGATGCAAAAGCGCGACGCGAAGAAGGGACTCGCGACGCTCTGTGTCGGGTTCGGTCAAGGCGGCGCGATGACCTTCGAACGACGGTGAACGTGCCGCGAGTGAAGGAGCGACGCGACTGAACGAACACGAACGGTGCGGGTTCTTGCTTTTTTGACCGTTCAGTTCACCGGTTATAGGGATAGAATAATTACGAAGAGCGATAAATACAGCACGTGTCCGACAGTCGTCCCTCTACCTCAGTGCTTGCATGGATGATTCCGGCCCTCCTCGCCAGCCTCGTTGTCTTCGCGGCGTACCTCGTCACTCACCCGTATCCGGCGGCGGGTGGCGGTCTGTACCTCGCGATGGCCGATGCGGTTCGCACCCACGGCTATCAACTTCCGGCGCGGATTCCGCGATACACGACGAACGGAATCCCGTTCGCCTACCCGCCGCTCATGTTCTATGTCGCTGCGTTCGCCCGCGACTTTCTCGACAGCGGCCCGCTGACGCTCACTCGTTTCCTGCCCGGACTGGTTACCATCGCTTCCGTCGTTCCCGTTTACTTTCTCGGCCGAGAACTGTTCGACGGGCACACCGACCGAAATCGACGGGCGGCACTCGCGGCGTTCGTCGTTGCAGTGAGTCCCGCCGTGTTCAAATGGCACCTCTCGGCGGGTGGTATCGTCCGCGCTCCGGCGTTCCTCTTCACCACGACGGGATTGTACGCCGGGATGCGGTTGTTTCGCGAAAAGCGCCTCAGGTGGGCGGTTGCGGGAGCAACCCTGTTCGGACTCACGATCCTCACACATCCGTCATATCCCGTCTTCTTCGCCACAAGCTATCTCGTCTTTTTCGTCGTCCTCGACCGGTCGATTGCCGGTCTCTACCGCGGGATGTTCGTCGCAGCTGGCGGTCTACTTCTGGCGTTTCCGTGGTGGTGGCAGGTCATCGGCGTTCACGGACTCGACGTTTTCACGCGAACCGCCGGGTCGCGTCTCGGAATCGGACAAGGGCTGTTCTGGTTCCCATCGAAGTTCCTCTATGCCACTCGTACGCGGTTTCTGGCCATTTGGCACGTTTTTACGCTCGTCGGAATCGTGACGCTCACCGTGCGAAAGCGATATTTCCTCCCCGCCTGGTTCGCCACAACGGTAGTCGTGTTCCCGAAGCCGCGGTTTCTCATGCTGGTGGGCGCATTCGTCGTCTCGTCTGTCATCTTCGACTGGCTTCCAAGGGTTCAGCGTTCGATGGCAAGTTCGAGCCGGTCCGCTACCGTCGGCAGTCGCCGACTTCCGTTCGTGCTCCTCCTGATACTGCTGAGCTACGGCGTGGTGACGGGAGGGTTGTTCGCCGCGAACTACGAGCCTGTTCCCACGCGACCCCTCCACCAACTCCAACAGGACCCGTTACCGTCGTACATCGACGATGACGACATGGCAGCGATGCAGTGGGTACGGGAGCGAACACCGCCAGATGCGACGGTTCTCGTCGCTGGTGATGCCGCGGAGTGGTTTCCGGTGTTCGCCCACCGAACCGTCGTTGCCTCCCCCTGGGGGGCAGAATGGCTGCCACCCGACCGGCGAGAACGGCAGGTCTCGCTGTATCGGGAAAGTTCGACCTGTGCATCAGCGACGTGCATCGAGAGAGTTCTCACCAAAGACGATGTGTCGCCCGACTACGTCTACCTCACTCGTGAGGGCTCACGGAGTTGGATCGCTCGCGAAACGGTGACACCGACGCAGTGGGCCGAACTGCTGCGTCGGCTGAACGGGTCGTCCGGGACGAGCGTGGTGTTTCGAAATCCGGACGTTGCGATCGTACGCGTCGGTGAGAAAGAAAAAACGGGGAGTTAGTCGTCCGCGCTCACGACGCCCGAGTTTTCGGGAACCGTCCCATCGTCGTTCCAGCCACGTTCGACGTAATACTCCGACAGCGCATCCTCGAACTCCGGAAGGTCGTACGGGAGGGTATCATCCTCGCGGTCGAATCCACGCCGATTGTTGAAGTGACGTTCGAGTTCGACCACGGTAGCACCCATCGCCATCAGATCGTCGTACTCCGAATCGAGGAGCGTTTCGAGGCGCTCTTCGGTCATGAAGTCACGGGAGAATTTACAGACGACACCGCTGTCGAGAACCGCGTTGTGATTCTCTTTTGCCACGATGAGGGGCGGTTTGCCCTCCAATCCAGTCGGGTCAACTGCCTCGTCCTTGCCGACGAGCGGGTACTCCTTCGAGTAGAACTCGGCGTACATGTGGTCCGCACCGCGGTTTGAAACCGCGAAGGCGAGCCCCTGTCCGTTCAGGGTTCGACCGTCGTGGGCCGAAAATTCGAGCCCTTTGACCGTCCAGTCCTCCACCTCGAGTTCGTCGGCGGCACGGTGGACGCCCTCCGCAAGCAGGTCACCCTCGTCCTCGCGGTAGGCGATCTTCTCGACGAGTTCGTGGATAAGTTCGCTGTTGCCGAACTCGTCGTTCGCGGCGAGATAGGCGGAAATCACGTCACCACAGGAGATGGTGTCCATTCCCAACTCGTCGCAGAGGTCGTTCGATTTCATCACGGAGACGACGTCGTCGATTCCGGCGTTGCTGCCGAACGCCATCACCGTCTCGTACTCCGGGCCCTCGGTTTCCACGCCGGTCTCCTCGTCCTTGGTCGGGAGTTTGCAGGCGAACGCACACTGCGAACAGGTCCCCTTCTTGTATTTTTTGTCCGATACCGCGCCGCCGCCGATGTCGCTCGCGCCGTCGAATTCCAGTTCCGAAAAGTAGCGAGTCGGGAGCGCGCCGACGTGGTTCGCGTACTCCGTCACGCTGGTCGTTCCGGCCTCCTTCATCGGATGATCGTCGGCAGTTGCAGCCTCGCGGTGTACGTCCATCTGAACCGGGTCGATGTCGAGCTCCGGTGCGGAGTCGCCATCGAAGGAGATGCATTTGACGCCCTTCGAACCCATCACGGCACCGAGACCGCCGCGACCGAACGCGCGATGTTCGGTCGTCATGATGGACGCGAACCGAACGCGGTTTTCCCCCGCCGGGCCGGCAACGAGGAGTTGCTCGTCGCCGAGTCCGTGTTCACTGGTCATGTACTCACCGACTTCGGAGGTCGTCGCCTCGGCGAGTTCCGGGACCTCCTCGAATTCGATTCCCTCGTCCGTGACGTGAATCGCCAGTAGGTCGTCGCTCCGGCCGGTCAGTTCCACGGTGCTATAGCCGGTCGCGCCGAAGTGTCGGGAGAGAAACCCACCGGCGTTCGAGGAGAGCAATCCGCCCGTGAGCGGAGAAACACCGGTGCAGCTCATCCGCCCGGTAAAGCTCATGTTCGAAACTTGCAGTGGTCCGGTCGTGAAAAACAGACTGTTTTCCGGGGCGAACGGGGCAACATCGAACGGAATCCTGTCGTGAGCGAGCTTCGTCCCCACGCCCCGACCTCCGACGAACGACGACAACACGTCGTCTACCTTCTCGGTGGTCGTTTTTCGGTCCCCGACATCGATGGTCAGCAGTGGACCCTCGGTATGAAGCATGACGGGAGGTTTGGAACGAGAGAGCATAAAAACACAGTTCGTGGCTCGGGAGACGGTTCTACGTCATCGTCCCTTGTTTCTGCCACAAAGGGACCTAAACAGACGAATATCTTTTTGCGGCTCTGCTGCGAAGTCAGGGTAGTGTACCGCCAGGTAGGACGGTTACAGAACTGCCGATTATGACCACCGAGCCATCATCCGGAACACGGATGCTTTCACGCGACATGGCGTTCGAAATCCTCACGAACGCACGGCGTCGGTACACGCTTTCGTACCTTCGATCGCGGACAGGAGCGGTTTCTATCGGCGAACTCGCCGAAGTAGTCGCGGCGTGGGAAAACGACACCTCCATCGAACTGGTCTCGTCCAAGGAACGAAAATCCGTCTACACTTCGTTGTATCAGACACATCTCCCGAAGATGGCGGATGCGGGGGTCATCGAATACGACAGACAGCGAGGGAACGTCCAACTCAGCGACCGGGCAAACGAACTCGACGAGTATCTTTATCCGACAGTCCAGGCTTCGAACTGGAGTACGTACTACCTCGGGTTGGCACTCGTCGGCGGTGCGGCCATCGTCTGTCGGTTAGTCGGAATGTACCCGTTCACTGAAGTCCCCATGCTCGTATACGCCGGACTGCTTCTCGGGTCGTTCGTCTTACTTTCGGCAGTCAACCTCGAACTCCTTCGACGAAACAGAAGTCGGAAGCGGTAGACGGTCCGTTTGGTTCGGGTTATCGTGGGTGACAGCGGTCGATAGCGTCTCGAACCGCCTCCTTACGGCCGAGGAACGTAATATGGTCACCTTGCTGAAACGTGAAGTCCTCGCTCGGCACGCGCGTCTCACCATTCCGTCCGACGAGTGCGATGAGGACCCCGTTCGGAAGGTCAGTGTCCAGTTCGGTGATGGTCTTGCCGACGAGGTCTTTCGCGGTAACCTCGATTTCCTGTACGTCTCCGCTCCGTCCGAGTTCCGTCATCCAGTTCGAGAGCGCTGGACGTTCGATGACGTTGTCGATGGCCCACGCTGTCGCGAGCGACGAGGAAATCGTTCGAACGCCCAGGTCCTCGAAGGCGTCCACGTTGTCCGGATTGTTCGCTCGGGCGATGATCGTTTCTGCATCGAATTTCGAATCGGCGAGTTGCGCAACCAGCAGGTTCACGTCGTCGTCGCCGGTCGCCGCAACGACGATTTTCGCGTTGTCGGCGCCTGCCGACCGAAGGACTTCCGTATCAGTACCGTCGCCGCGATGGACGGTAAATCCCTTATCGCGGGCGGTTGCGATTATCGATTCGTCCTGCTCGATGAGCACGACGTTCTCTCCACGGTCTTCGAGGCGTTCGGCGAGCGCACGGCCCACCTTGCCACCTCCGATGATGAGTACACGCATTGGGATCACGTTCAGTCGTTCCGCGATGTGTCGAGCGAAGCCAGCCTCGAACACGACGGTAACGAGGATGACGAGAAAGACGGTTCCGATGAGGGTCGTCGCCGCAGCCCCCGAGTTTGGAATTTCCGGGGTATTCTGGAGTCGAAAGGCGAACAGCGTCGCGACGGACGCCGGGATGATACCACGCGGACCGACGAAGCTCACGAACAGTTTTTCGCCGCGCGTGAACCGGGTTCCGGTGGTCGAAACGAACACGAGGAGGGGACGGATGAGGAACATCACTGCGAGAACGACGACCAAACCGCCGATTCCCAGCGAAAACAGATCGCTCGGCTCTAACAGTGCCGCGAGCGTAATGAACACGAACGAGAGGACGACGAGCGTAATGTCGCCTTTGAACTCCTCGATTTTCTCCTCGTAGGGAAGGTCGGCGTTGCCCAAAATGATACCCGCCGTCGCAACGGCGGCGATACCCGCTTCCTTTGCGAAGAAGTCCGCGACGGCGTATGCGACGAGTGCCCCGGCTAGCACTAACAGACGGGAGTTCTGTGGTGCGTTTTCTCGCGAGAGGTCGACGTGACGAAGCACGTACCAGATGACGAGGGAGATCAGTAAGCCGACGATGAGTCCGGTGCCGAGTTTCGCCATGAACTCGCTCAGAAACTCGGCGAGCGCGAACGACTCCTCACCCGTCAGGACGACGACCTCGAACATCACCACCGCGAGGATTGCCGCCGTCACGTCGTTGACGATGCCTTCCGTCTCCAGCGCCGCACCGACCCGGTCGCGAACCGCGACGACGGATAGAATCGGCGTGATGACGGTCGGTCCGGTCGCCACGAGGAGCGCGCCGATGAGGAACGACAAGTCCCAGGCCGCACCGAGCGCGAAATGGACGACCGTGGCGGTTCCGACGAGGGAAATGGCCGCACCGACGGTGACGAGGCGAATCTGTGCGGAGGGTGCCTCGCGAAGTTTGTTCAGTTTGAGATGGAACGCGCCCTCGAAGACGATGATAGCGACGCTCAGCCCAACGATCGCCGACAGCGCGCCACCGAACGACGTGGGGTCGAGTAATCCGACCCCGACGGGGCCGACGATGATTCCTGCGGAGAGCAGAAAAAGCACACTCGGAACGCGGAATCTGTCTGCCAGTACCTGTGCTACGACACCGACACCGATGATGGCGGCGACGATGTAAATCAACTCGGCACCTGCCCCGGAGCTCACGGGCGACCCTCCATGTACTGGAAATGAGTAACCCGATAGTATAAAAACGCCCGCACTTAGTCGGCGTATATTGCCTCGATGTCGTCGGCAAATCGATCGAGGATGTTCCGACGCTTCTTCTTCATCGTTGGCGTGAGGAGGTCGTTTTCCTCGGTGAACTCGACCGGAACGACCCTGAACTGTTTGATTCGTTCGTACGACTCGAATCGTTGGTTCGCCGTCTCGACTTCGGCTTCGATCCACTCGCGCACCGTCTCGTTCCGACAGAGTTCATGCGTGTCGTCGGGAAGCGAGACATCCTCACGCTTCGCTCGTGAACGAACTTCGGGCTCGTTCGGCACGATGAGCGCGCTGACGAACTTCCGCCCGTCGCCCATCACCATACACTGCTCGACGATGTCGCTCGCGGCGAACGCATCTTCGATGGGACCGGGAGCGACGTTTTTGCCCGTCGAGAGCACGAGCAGCTCCTTCGCTCGCTCACGGAAGGCGATATACCCGTCGGGACGGATTTCCACGATATCGCCGGTTCGGAACCACCCATCCTCGGTAAAGGCTTCCTCGGTTGCCTCGGGCATGTTCCAGTAGCCGTCAGTGACGTTCGGACCTTTGACGAGAAGTTCACCGACGTCACCTGCGACATCGTCGAATTCCATTCCGACCATCGATGTATCGACCGTTACATCCTGATTCAACAGCGGCGGACCGATCGTGCCGATTTTCGGTTCTTCGGGGGGATTGACGCTGATGACGGGTGACGTTTCGGTCAAGCCGTATCCTTCCAAAATTGGCAGACCCATGCCGTGATAGAGCGCACAGAGTTCGGCGGACAAGCTTCCACCGCCGCTGATGAGGAACTCCACGTTGCCGCCGAGGCCTTGCTTTACCTTGTCGAAGACGAGTTTGTCCGCGAGGATCTTTTTCGCCCGGAGACCGACCCCCGGCGAGTCGGTCTCGTGATATTCGACACCGACGCTGGTTGCCCACTCGAATATCTTGCGTTTCGTGTCGTTCTCCTCGGCTTGCGATCGAATCGCGTCGTAGATTCGTTCGTACACGCGTGGGACGCTGGTTCCGGTCGTCGGACGAACCGACTGGAAGTCCTCACGGAGCGTGTCGGGGCTCTCGGCATACGCCACGGTCGCCCCGGCGGCAAACATCAGGAAGTGGCCAGCCATTCGTTCGAACACGTGTGCGAGCGGGAGGAACGAGACGGTGCTCGCGTTTTCGTCGATGGCTGGGACGTCCTTGTCCGGGCGAGGACCGAACCGGCGGTACGACTGATTGACGTTCGAGCGGAAGTTCCAGTGCGTGAGACGGACGCCCTTCGGTCGGCCCGTCGTCCCGCTGGTGTAGATGAGCGTAGCGAGGTCGTCGGGGTCACGTGCATCGAGCCACGATTCGTACTCATCGGGGTCGAACATCGACGAACCGCGGTCGTAAACATCGGCGAGGGTGTGGAGATCGTCGCGCTCGTACTCCCGCGAGAGGGAATCCATCACGACGATGAATTCGAGGTCGAGGTCGTCTTCCGCCTCGAAGACGCGCTCCAATAGGTCCTCGTTTTCGACGACGACGCCGGTCGCTTCCGGGTCGCCGAGGAGGTACTGGACCTGCGAGACTGAGGAACTTCGATAGACGGTCGTTACAACCGCGCCAGCGGCGAGCAGGGCGAAATCGGATTGTGCCCACTCCATCCGCGTGTCGGCGAAAATGCCGATCCGGTCGTCCGCGGTAACACCGAGGTCGCGGAATCCGGCCGCGAGGTTGTGGACGATGTCTCGCATTGTAGCATACGAAAGCGTGCGAAATTCGCCGTCCGGGGCCGCCGGAAGCACGGTTTCGGTGAGCGAGCGACGGTACACCCCGCCCTTGTACTGCTGTGCTGGGCGGTTTGCGTATCGCTCGGCGCTGTCCTCGAACATCCTGGACAGCGTCGTCCGCTCGATGACCGGGTCTGTGTACTCCTGTTCTGCGTCACGCCACTCCATACCATTCCCTTCAGACCCTGGCGACATTAAGGTAGTGTAAAACTATATAAGAGTTTATTGGTGTTTTCGCGGTTTCGGGTTCGTCACTCGTCTTTCCTCTGTTCGAGATAATGGAGAACTCCGCGAGTGTTCAATTCGGCTTCGGCGCGGGCCTTTCGCTCGCCCCACACGTCGTCCATTTCCTGTTCCGACACGAAGTGCTCGATAACCGCCTCGTCGTCGTCCTCGGCGGCGCGTTGCGATTCGACCGCCGAGACCCACTGCGAGAGCACTTCGCCGTATTCGTCCATCGCCTCGTCGGAGTACGGACGCGGCCCGAAATGCGGATACAAAAGCGTCGTCGGTTCGATTTCCCGGATGGTTTCCACGTCGTCCAGACACCGGTCGAGGTCGAAATCCGACGGTGGCGAGGTTTCACGGACGCGCTCGATGCTCGGCACCCAGATACCCGCGGCGTCGGCCGTGAACACAGCGTCGTTCTCGTCGTCGTAGAAGACGACTTGGTGCGGGGCGTGTCCCGGTGCGTGGATAACGTCCAACTCGTGGCCGCAGTCGATGGCATCACCGTCGGTCAGTTCGACGACGCGCTCTTCGGGAACCGGTTTCGGTTCGACGTAGAACTCCCATTGGTCGCCGACCGCGCTCTTCGTCCCCTTGACGAGATATTTCGGGTTCACGAGGTGGCGGGCACCGATTTCGTGGATGTACACGTCCGCATTCGGACACTCCTCGGCGAGAAAGCCCGCGCCACCCGCGTGGTCGAGATGGACGTGCGTCAGCACGATCGATTCCAACTCCTCCCGCGCGATATCGAGTTCATCCAGCGCGTCGAGGATTCGCTCGTAGTTCATCCCGATGCCGGAGTCGATGAGTGCCGGCTTTTCCGTATCGAGGATGTATACCGCACCGTAAGCCTCGGTGTCGTACATTCCGGTGTCGAGGTAGTATAGGTCCGAACAGTCGCCCGTCGTGACTTCCCGAAGGTCGCCGATTGCCATAGAAGAGTCAATGTGAGTTGCTGGCAAAAAACGATTCGCTAGCGCGGAGCACTGGAGTCGGAAGGGTCGGTTGTGGAACTTTGGTACGGAGGGTAACGGCGCAGCAACTCTCGACACGTCTGAACGACTCGGCGATGACCTTCCGATTCAACGACGGTTCAACTGACTTCGACGACCGTTCGAACGATTCTCCAAAACTCCACACCCCATAGTCGAAAGAGCGATACGGTTTTTTGCAGGCGGACTGAAACCCGACACAGGAATGCTCGACAGGAAGTATATTAGGGACCATCCCGACGAAGTCCGAGCGGCCCTCGAAAATCGAGGCGCCGACGTGGACGTAGACGAGTTCCTCGACCTGGACGAAGAGTGGCGAGAACTGAAGGCGCGGGGCGACGACCTGCGCCACGAACGAAACGAGGTCAGCCGAAGTATCGGCGACCTGAAACAGGAAGGCAAGGAGGAGGAAGCACAGGAAGCCATCGAACGTTCGAGCGACCTCAAAGCCGAGTTAGAGGAGGTCGAAGCGCGCGCCGACGAACTCGATACGAAACTCGAAGAGCGAATCCTCGAAATCCCGAACGTTCCACACGAGAGCGTCCCGGTCGGCGAGGACGAAGCGGACAACGAGGAGGTTCGCAGGGAAGGCTTCGACGACCTGCGTGACCTACCTGAAGAGATTATCCCGCACTACGATCTCGGCGAGGAGTTAGAAATCATCGACGAGGCACGCGGAGCAAAAGTCTCGGGCAGTGGCTTTTACTTCCTCAAGGGAGACGGTGCGCGACTCGAACACGCGCTCATCCAGTTCATGCTGGAGGTTCACCGCGAACAGGAGTACGTGGACGTATTCCCACCGGTACCGGTCGATAGCGAGGCGATGACCGGGACGGGACAGCTGCCGAAGTTCGCCGACGATGCGTATAAAATCGAGGGCGACGACCTCTGGCTCTGCCCGACGGCCGAAGTACCGGTGACGAACATGTACGCCGGGGACATCCTCCTGCGTGAAGACCTCCCACTAAAGCATCAGGCCTACACGCCGAACTTCCGCCGAGAGGCAGGCGAACACGGTGTGGCGACGCGGGGAATCGTTCGTGTCCATCAGTTCAACAAGGTCGAGCTGGTCAACTTCGTCGAACCGGAGGAAAGCTACGACCGGTTGGAGGGACTGCTCGCGGAGGCCGAGGAGGTCCTTCAGAAACTCGGCTTGCCGTACCGTATTCTCAACCTCTGTACGGGCGACCTCACTTTCTCGTCGGCAAAGACCTACGACATCGAGGTCTGGGCACCCGGCGACGACATGGAAGACGGTCCCGAAGCAGGTGGCAGATGGCTCGAAGTCTCGTCGGCCTCGAACTTCGAGGACTTCCAAGCCCGTCGGGCAGGACTGCGCTACCGCCCCGAACGTCACGAGTCGACGGAGTATCTCCACACCTTGAACGCCTCGGGAACTGCCGTCGGTCGCGTGATGGTCGCGCTTCTCGAATACTACCAGAACGACGACGGTACCGTGACGGTCCCCGAAGTCCTGCGTCCCTACATGGGTGGACAGGAAGTCATCGAGGGCCACGAACCGGTCGGCGAGAGCGCCCTCGGGTCGGGCGACAAAGAGTAAAACGATCGTTTCACTTTTCAGAAAGTATTCAGCAGTGGTTAGGGTAACAACAGGTATGCGACGCCGAACGGTTCTCGCTCTCAGCGCGACCCTTTCAATCAGTGGCTGTGTCGGAGGCCACTCCGCGATTCCGGAGACGGAATCGAACACGACAGATGAAATATCGAGTACTACCACACCAGCGAACCGAACCTACCGGGAGTGCTCGCTTCGGATGATTCAGTACAGTAGGTTTCCCGAGCCGGTACGGGAGGAAATCGATACCACACTCGCGGATGGAACATACACTGCCGAAAAAATCCTCCTTCGGGAAACGATGGATATCGAGGATGGGTACGTGCTCAAAGAGCAGGTATACTACGCTCCGAGCATCGACATGGACGTGCTGATTTCAGACGACGAAATCGAGAGGGTGCAGGCCGTCGCGGATAGACCGCTGTGTCGATTCGGACTGACGACAACCACGGCATAAGTCGACAATCGATTTCACCCCTACTCGTATGTCAAGGTCATCCCGCCGTCGAACAGTAAATCGCCGCCGTTCAGGTGTTTCGCGTGTTTCGAGAAGCCGAAGACGAACAGGTTGGCGACGTCGACGGGTTCCATCATCTCCGTACTTCGGGCTTGGCCGAGCATGACGTCCTCGACGACTTCATCGACGGAGATTCCGCGTTGGTCTGCCGTATCCGGAATCTGGTCCGTGACGAGCGGCGTCTTCACGTAGCCCGTGCTAACCGAGAACGAACGAATCGAGCCGCCGCCCTCTGCCGCAATGGATTGAGTGAGTCCGCGAAGGCCGAACTTCGAGACGTTGTAGGCAACCTTGTCCGCGGTGACGTAGTGGCCGTGAACCGAACACATGTTGCCGATACAGCCCACGCCATCGTCGGTCGCACGAATGTGGGGAAGACAGCGTTTGGTGAGGTACAGCGGCGCTCTGAGCATGATGTCGTGAATGGTGTCGTATGTCTCCATCGGGAACTCCTCGATGGAGTCGATGTGTTGCATCCCGGCGATGTTGGCGAGGTAACGAATCGTGCCGTAGTCGGCGGCCGTATCGACGATTCGGTCGAGGTCGTCATCTTCAGTCAGGTCGGCGGTGACACCCTCGAACTCGCCGGCGAGTTCGAGTTCAGCGATTCGTTCCGCGGTTCCGTCGAGGCCGGACTCGTCGATGTCGGTTCCGACGACAGTCAATCCGTTCGCGGCCGTCGCAATGGCAGTCGAACGCCCGATCCCGGAGCCGGCGCCGGTCACGATACAAACGCTGTCCGTCGTAAAGTGGTCGTCATCGACAGTGAGAAGATCGTCGGTCGTCGTCTCCGGCGGGGAGATTCGGTCGTCCGCCTCCTGTGGGCCAGTCATTCGTGAGATAGTGAAGGGAGTCAGTAGGCGAAAAATAGCGGGTTGATATGTAAAATCAACCCGGATGGTACGTGTCGCCATCTATTTCCGTCATGAACGATGAGATAGGATATGATTTCGGTAACAATGGACATGGTACAGTATGACTGTCCATATATCGACGTCACCGACGACGTCGACGTGTCCTTCCACACCATGCACTGGGATTTCAACACCGCCCAGCAGAAGTTAGAAACGAGAATTCTCGTGACCGGGGACGACCGTGGTGCGCTAACGAACGGCCTCAACGCGCTTCAGAACCACGACAGAACGCTGGGATTCGAGCTGCTCTCCCGCCGCGAGAATACGGCAGTAATCAAATCGTTTATCGGGCAGACGAACGCGATGCGGACCATTCGGGAACACGACGGCTACATCACCGGCCCGTTTCAAATCAGCGGGGGGAGTGAACTCTGGAGCGTCGGCTTCGACACCGCGGACAACACCGACAACGCCCTCGCCGAATTGGAGGTCGGAAACGACTTTCACGTCGAGAGCCGAAACGCCACGTCGTTCGAGGACTATCTCGACGTTATCCAGCATCTCGGGACGGCGAAAGACGTCCTCGATGGCTGTCGAGAACTGTCCGAACGGGAACGCCAGACGCTCAAACGAGCCGTCGATGGGGGGTACTTCCGGACGCCACGGAACGCGACGCTCGGAACGCTGGCTGAAGAGTTCGATATCTCGAAAACCGCGGCCTCGAAGAACCTTCGACGAGCCGAAGCGAAGATCCTCGAACGTATCGTATCCGCATTCCCGGACGTCGAGGACGATGCCGTGTTGGGCCGCGAATAGCGACGAATAGCCGCGAACGGGCGGCCGTTCGAAAGCCGAAATCAGAGGAGTCCGGATACGGTTTCGATTTCGATATCGACGTGTGAGAGTCGAGCGTCGTTTTGGAGCGTTTCGACGTCACCTACCTGCGGGTCCGCTGATTTCGTCGCGCGAAGTTCGAACGATTCGGACGAATCACCTTCGCGCCACGTCACGGTAACCGTCGCACGTCGAAACAGGGAGCCCTCCCGAAGCCGAATCGACTGCAGCGAATCGAGCGGAACGGCGAAGTTCCGCTCGCTGAGCGTCCGGGCCCGTTCGGGAGACAGTTCCGTGATTTCTCTGCGACCGCGTTCGCCAGTGTCTGCTCGCAAGAGCAATGATTTGAACGATTCGCCGACGAAACACCAGACGAGTCGCTCGTCGGTCACGAGCAGTTCCCAGTATTCCATCGACGTGGGGCGCTGGCGGAACCACTGCGTAAGGTGTGCGAGCAACTCTTCCGAGGAGTCGTCCCGTGGCTCGTTCATACCGTTGTTTCGTATCATAGCCATATTATCGTTCCAAGAGGATGCCGATATCTTCCGGAACCGTCGCCCGTTCCTGCGTCACGATCGAGACGCCGACGAAGAGCGCAATCGTAACCAAGAGCGCGACCGTTCCGACCGGAAACGAACCGGGGAACGGGTAGAGGTTCGTGACGGTCGTGCTGAGTTCCGAGAGTCCAACAGTGTCCGCGATTCGCGGAACCGCGCTGTAGAACACGTTGACCGTCAACCCACCGACGAGGGCGGCAATTGCGCCCTCCTTCGTCGCCCCTTTCCAGTTCAGTCCGAGAGCCGCGATGGCAAAGAACGCCGCCGCAAAGAATCCCCACCCGATGGTTCCGAGGATGCCGACCAACGTCTCCGAAAAATACACGATGAGCGTCGATGCGACGGTGAGTCCCGCGAGTGCGATCTGTGTCACGCGAAGTTCCGTCGTATCGTCGTCGATGGGGCGACCGAGTGCACGCGGAATGTCACGGGAGACTGCCGCCGCGCCGATGTTCAGGAACGAGTCGCTGGTACTCATGATGGCCGCCAACAGTGCTGCCAAGATGAGTCCGGCCACGACGCCGGGTGTGTGTTCGAGGACGAACACCGGGCCGACGATGGACGGGCTTTTCGGTGCGGCAGTCCGTCCAGCTTCGACCATCGCACGCATCGACAGACCGGTCGAGAACGCGAGAAGGCTCGAAATCGCATACGTCACGGCGGCGATGGGCGCACCCCAACGGAGGATTTTGAGGTTGCGGCTCATGTAAAACTTGGTGATGAGGTGTGGCTGTCCGGCCGCACCGACCGAGAAGAGGATCCACCAGCCAAGCGCAGTGAAGATAGTCGCAGTGGGTGCGCCGAGTGCACCGAAGGGCGAGACGAACGCAGGGTCCGCGCTCGCGAGGTTTCGTGAAATCGACCCCATACCGCCCCCGAACGAGAGCGCGAAGGCGAAGACGAACACCGAACCGACGATCATCGTGATGGCTTGCACGAAGTCAGTCCAGACCCCCGCGATCATGCCGCCGAGCATGCTGTAGAGTAGAAGGATGGTCGCGCCGATGAGGAGGCCCCACATAACCGGCAGGCCGAATATCGCCCGCATGACGTACTGGAGTGCGGCGAGATTGGTCGCCAGGTACGCCATCACGCCGACGATGACCGCGACCGCGGTCAGTCCACGAACCCACGCGCTTTCGTACCGGACGTACATTCCGTCCGCGAGCGTCATCACATCGCGAATGTCAGCCAGCAGGCGCATTCGCTTCGCCAGCAAAACCCACGTGACGATGAAACCCAACGGGGCCGTGAAGAAAATCCACAGCGCCGTCGTCCCGAACTCGTAGACCAGTTCGGGTCCGCCGACGAAGCCAAACCCGGACTGGATGACCGAAAACGCAGTCAGCGCGAGCACCCACGTTCCGATACTTTTTCCGGTAATGAGGAAGTCTTCGGTACTCTCGGTCTGCAGATAGCCCCACACACCGATAGCCAACACCATCAGCAGATAGGCACCGCCGAAAAGAATGACGTACGGGCTGTCGGTGACTGGGATTTCCTGAAGGGGAACCATCGGGAGGGAGGTCATCGATGCTCACCTCCTTTCGCCCCTGACGATTCACCGTTCGTACTGTGGTTTCCTTCCCCGTGGTTGCCGTCCGGCGAGGGCCGTCGTGCATCGCTCGCGCCACCATCCGGTTCGGTTCGAGCCACGGAAAGCGGGAACTGCTTGCGCCGTTGTACTTGCCGAACGTCGCCCATGATATCGTCCACGACATCGTCGCTCCCGATGCTGGGGAAAACGAGGGCGTAGTAGAACGCGCCGAGAAGCGGCAACAGCCACAGGAAGACGAAGTAGGCCAGCGTCGGGACGGGGAGACCGAGCATGTAGGTGTACTCGGTCACACCGGGATTCCACTGAAGCCAAATAATCGTGAATCCGGCCACGAAAATCGCGGCCAGACCGACCAGCAACCACGTGTACGGGGCGAGGTCGAGTTCGTCGCCGTGTCGCTCGATGGACGAGGCACCGAAGTTTGCGACGATGAACAGTGCCGCGAGGTACGAAAATACCAGATAGTTCTCGATCGCCGCGGAAACTAACAGTGCGACCGCTAGTACGGCTATCGTGCCCATTACCCTGTTTCGTGCGCCGAGCGTTGTTCGTGAGGACGCCATCTTGTATGGACCAGGGTACCAAATAGCGAAAAATAATGGGTTGATATGTAAACGGACGCTGACACGGCCTCCGGTTATTCCGCCCGTGTCCGGATGTTCGTAATCCGGCCGTCGACGAGGGTGAACTCGTCCTCGAACGTAAACAGTTCCTCACCGTCGGAATCGAGGAGACGACCCTCCACGACGGTCGTCGTCCCGTTCCCCGAGACGCTCGAAATCTCGTGTGTCGTGCGCTTGTTCGGTCGGTCGTCGCGCATGAAGGTCACGAGCGTTTCCCGCCCATCGATGGTTCGGTCGGGGCGGTCGTGAACGACATCCGGTGCGAGCAATCCCTCGAACGTTTCGTAGTCGTGCGCATCGATAGCGTCGTAATAGCCGCGAACGACCACCTCGGAGTCCATACGCGGGGGAACGGGAACGACCCTCTTTAGCGTCCCGGCACGGAAACGGGAGCAGCCACGGCGATTTGGGAGCGCTATTGATCGGTATGGAGGGATGGATGATTCACAATAGCAGTCATAGAAACGGCTTTACACCGTCTTTCGAAACTGACGTGCGCCGGGGAGACCCGGTCGATCAGTACTCCAAGAGGATTTCGTTTCCATATTGCCCCGTGCATCACGGGGCGCTCATCTTCCGCACTCCTTTCCCCAGAGCGACTTCCAACGCAATTTCGTGAGGGACGATTCTGTCTCCATGACACGGTTCCCTACCACGCTGTTTTTGGGCGACCCCTTCCAACTGCGCACCAGTGAGACTCCACGTCCGGTACGAGGGTGACGACGACCCGAAGAAATGTACGGCCCGGAAACTCGCGCGGTTCGACCTTACCGAACTGCACCGTTCGAGTCGGGCGACACCATACGGAATCGTGCTCAATCCGCACGCCGAGCAGGCACTCTCGCCCGCAGACAAGGAGGAGAGCCAGAATCTCGTCGCGCTCGACTGTTCGTGGAAGAGCGCCGAAACGGCTCTCTTCGAGATGCCGGGAATCCATCGGGCACTGCCGTTTCTCGTCGCGGCGAATCCGGTCAACTACGGGAAGCCCTTTCAGTTGAACACCGTGGAGGCGTTCGCCGCCGGGTTGTGCATCCTCGGCGAACGAGACCATGCCGAGGAAATCCTCTCGAAGTTCAGATGGGGCGAGACGTTTCTCGAATTGAACGACGAACCGCTTCGCCGATACGCCGACTGTACGGATTCGAGCGAGGTGGTCGCAGTACAGCAGGAGTATCTGGACGCAGGCGATTCGGACGAGTAACCGGACGAAGCGACGAACGACTTCCGACGCGGCAACTCAAAAACGTTTAAACGCGCGGGGAAGAAAACGCTCCGTATGGCCAGTTTCGACGCAGCGGAAAAACGGACGCTCGAAAAGATGATCTGCATGCGCTGTAACGCTCGCAACCCACAGCGAGCCCAGCAGTGCCGAAAATGCGGCTACAACAAACTCCGCCCGAAGAGCAAGGAATCGCGAAGCGCATAATCCGAGCAGATTTTTATCACACATCGACCGAAGAGCTACGCGTCTCGGTCGAACCACTCGTCTTCGAGAATCGCATACAGTTCGACATCGACGTACTCGCCGTCCAAAAATTCGGCTTCGACGTGCGTACTTTCGTGGCGGAACCCGAGCTTTTCCCAGATTCGCGCTGACCCGACGTTGGCGGAAAAGACGTGCGCAACCACGCGGTGGTGGCGACGTTCGCGGAAGGCGTAGTCGGTAATGAGCCGACTGGCCTCGGTACCGTAGCCCTCGCCCCAAAATTCCTCGGCGAGGAAGATGGCGACTTCCGCGTTGACACCCTTCGAATCCTCCGGATAGAGTCCGACGATGCCCATCGGTTCCCCGTCGCGACAGATGAGGAGATGTGTGGTTTCGTCGTCGGATGCTTTTTCTTCGTACCACTCCCGCTCTCGGTGGCCGTTGACTGGCGACCGGTTGCCGAGATACTGGCGGACTGCGCGGTCGTTGACCGTCGTTTGGAGGAAGTCCAAATCTTCCTCTTCGACCGTTCTGAGGTCGATTCTATCGCCGGATAGAAAGACAGGTCCGGGCATATACTGAGGTGACGAAGATCGACGCGAAAAGCGTTCGTGAGAGATAGTAGCAAACTCGACGAGTGAGTTGTGGAGTTCCCCGATTTTCCCGCCACGGATTCATGCCGACGTTATTCGGGATATTTCGGCTCGCGCTTTTCGGCCCGCTCCAGTGCGGTTTCGATAACGTCGCGTACGTCGCCGTGGAATTCCCCGCCGTGTCCGGCGTACATGTGTTCGACCGAGTCGGGCATCCTGTCGAGGATTTCACGAATGCTGTCGATGAGGTCCTCGCGGGATTGACCGGGCATGTCAGTACGCCCGAAACTGCCGTAGTCGAAGGCCCCGTCGTCGTGAACCACCACGTCCCCACTGAAGACGGTCGAGTCGCTGACGAAAACGAGGTGGTCGTCCGCGTGGCCGGGCGTGTAGATGGCTTCGAACTCCTCGTCGCCGATCGTGAGTGTGTCGCCGTCGTCGATAGCCACGTCCCGGCGAGGATGTGCGTCGTAGGCAACGAGTTCCGCGTCGAATTCGTCCAACACGGCATCGAGTTGCTCGACGTGGTCGCCGTGCTGATGGGTGAGAACGACGGCATCGAGGGAAGCCGTGTGGTCTCGAATCACGTCCACAACGCCATTCATCGCACCAGCATCGACGAGGACGGGGCGGCCACCGAGTGCGAGATACGCGTTGCAGGTGAACGCCTCAGCGTCGGCAGTGACGTTGGTAACTTGCATGTCGGGGTGTTTTCCGTCATCTACCAAAATTCTGACGGGCGGCGAGGCACTTTAGTGATAGAAGAACGTAACGATGAACGTATGGGCTTTGGGAGCTACGACGAATCCGAACAAGAAAACCGAGAGTACAGTGCCGATTTGGACGACGACAGCGGCGTCAACACGTCCGAACACGACCACGAGGGGAGCGTCAGTTTCGAGTTCGGAGAATCGAACGACGAGCTGCTAAACCGGCTCTCGGACATCAAAGACGGCGACAAATAGCGTGAAACCCGGCGTCAGAGCGCTTGGCGTCGCGGAGTCGTACCACGACGGCGAGACTGGTAACACCGGCACCAGCACGCTCGCTGGCGTGGTAACGCGCGCAAGCAGGGTCATCGACGGCTTCGTTTTTGGAACGTGTACGATCGGCGGAACGGACGTGAGCGATGCGATTTGCTCCCTCGGTACGCGCCTCGACCGTGAGGACGTACGCTACGTTCTCATCTCCGGAATCGCACTTTCGTGGTACAATATCGTAGATATGCACAGAATTTCCGACGTACTCGACCGACCCGTCATCTCCGTCACGTTCGAGGAAAGCGACGGACTGGACGCATCACTCGCCACCGAATTTTCCGGTGAGAATCTCGAACGACGCCGAGAGATCTACCGACGACAGCCACCGCGGCAGGAACTCTCGGTCAACGAGCAGACGATCTTCGTCCGAAACGTCGGCGTTACGGACGACGAAGCACACGACGTGATCCGAACGTTTACCCCGGAAGGCGGCCGACCGGAACCGCTCCGAGTCGCGAGGATAGCGGCCCGCGCCGGAGACGAGTGGCGGACGACGGCACGCTAGACCGGTAGCGAACACAGGCCGCGGGAAATTAATACGTCCCGCTCGTTTTCACCGTACATGGGTACGATGGAGGGACTGGAAGTCACCGAATGTGAGCGCTGTCCGGCGCTCGTGGACTGTCGGAGCCAAATCGTCAACGGGACCGGACCGGAAGACGCGGACCTCCTGTTCGTCGGGGAAGGACCGGGTGCGAACGAAGACGAGCAGGGCGAACCGTTCGTCGGACGGAGTGGATCCGTGTTGGACGAGAAACTACGCGATGCGGGGCTTTCGCGTGCCGACGTTCGAATCACCAACTGTGTACGCTGTCGGCCGCCAGAAAACCGTGACCCGACGAAGGAGGAACTGAACAACTGCCGGGAGTATTTAGAACGTGAAATCGAACTGGCGAATCCGGACGTTATCGTCACGCTCGGAAAGGTCCCGAGCGAACATCTCCTCGAGCGCGACGTGGCGGTGACGAACGAGGCTGGAACGATAGCCAACGCCGAACTCGGAGGCGAGATACGCGACGTGCTCATCTGTGTTCACCCCGCGGCTACCCTCTACGACAGGAGTCAGGACTCCACGTTCGAAAGCACGATCGGGAAGGCCGCCAGCATGGCGGGTTCGAACAGCGGACAGTCGAGTCTCGGTGAGTTCTAAAACTGGAAGCGTCGGTCAGGAAAGCGCGGAATCAGCCGGTTACGACCCCGCGCCGAGTTCGGCAAGCAAGTGTGAGATGTGGAGTCTGTCGTTCGTCCCCTCGGTCAGATCCATATCGACTTCTGCTGCCAACAGTACTGCCTCGGCGAGCGACTCACCGGTGTATCTGTTCGATCGGCCGAAGGCGTCCATGATTTCTTCGAGCACTTCGTCCCCGCTGTACCCCTCGTCGATGAGGAGTTCATCAAGCGAACTTCGAGCATCAGTGAACTGTCCATTTTCGGCCTGTTCCATCATCTTCTCGACGCGTCCTCGAATGCCGAATTCACGAAGCACCTGGTAGGCGTCCGTGGTGACGGCACCCTCCTGTTCGTGGAGGAGTTGGGCACCCAAAATCGCCTTTCTGAGGTCGCCTTTCGCGTAGCCAGCGACGAATCGCAGGCCCATCTCGTCGTACTCGGCGTTTTCGGCTTCCAGAATCGGTTCGAGCACGTCGATGATCTCGTCTTCGGTAGGGCTCCGCATCGAGACGGGGAAGCATCGCGATTTGATCGGCGGAATGAGCTTCGTCGGTTGGCGAGTAGTGATGACGAACTGCGTCGTTTCGTGGTACTGTTCCATTACCCGACGAAGCGCCTGCTGGAAGTCCTCGCGGATAGCCTCGGCGTTGTCGAGAACGATGGTTTTATACTCGCCGGAAGAGGGCGCATAGCCCGCGTATTCCTTGAGAACGTGATTTATCATCTCGCGCTTCGACCACTGGCGTTTGTACTTTTTGCGTTTGCTCGACCCGTGACGATACTGTTTCGAAAATTCGGTTTCACCCTGCAGAAAGTTCGAAAATCGCGGGTCGTTCCGGATCTCTTTTTTCGTACGGTCGAAGAAGTCCGCGACGTTGATTTCCACGAGGTCGTTGTCCGGGTCATCGTGTGCCTCGCGCGCCAGTGCTCGTACAGCGGCAGTTTTCCCGCACCCTTCCGGTCCGTAGAGAACGATGTTGATCGGCTCGTTCACCGCCCGCTCCAGATAGTCACGCACTGCTGGTTGTGGCAGGTCGGACAGGTTGGGGGCGTACGTTTCGGTCCACAGCGGCGACTCCATCGAGATGTCATAGCAGGTCGCCGGACAAGAATCGGTCGGTTGTGCTGTCCGAACTTGGTCGTATGAAATGGAGGTCTATGAAAAATACGACTTGTCGAGTGAGTCGAAACCACGAGACTCGCTTATGCGCTCGTCTCGTTCGCAGCGGTCGTCGCAGTGCCAGCTTCAGTCGTCCTGTTCGAAACCACTGTCGTCCCTCCGACAGCAGTGGTTTCGTTCGCAACAGTGGTCGTCTCTTCGGCAACGGTCGTCTCTTCGGCAACGGTCGTCTCTTCGGCAACAGTGGTTTCGTTCGCAACAGTGGTCGTCTCTTCAGCAGCAGCAGTCGTCGCCTCTTCAACAGCGGTCGTCTTCTCTTCAGCAACGGTGGTCGTCTCTGCGACAGTCGTCGTCTCGTTCGCGGCCGTCGTGGTTCCCTCGGCGGCCTCGATCGTGATCGAGGCGAGTTCGCCGAAGTTTTCGGTGTAGACGCCGTGGGTGTACGTACCGGGTTCGACGTCGCTGGTGTCGATACAGTACGTCACGTCCACGCTTTCACCGGGTCCGAGCGATACTTCTTTGCGCTCGACCACGGTGCCCTCCAACCGGAAATCAACGTTTTGCGTGAGTTCCTGATCGGTAGGGTTGGTGATCGTCGCGCTTACCTTGATAGTTTCGCCAACAGTCGCGTTGAGCGGCGCTTCGAGGTTCTCCACGTCGAGCGACGGTCCGAGGTTGGAGACATTGCTGACCTGACCATCCGCTTCGGCAGTGGTGGTCGCTTCCGCAGTCGTCGTCTCCTCGGTGGCCGTCGTCTCGTTCGCGGCAGTGGTCGTCTCCTCAGCAGTGGTCGTTTCCGCTGCCGGAGGTTGTTCGGCCGTCGTCGTCTCCGCGACCGTCGTCGTTTCCGCACCACCTTCGACGGTCACGTTCGCCTGGTCAACCACGATTTCGCCGTCCACGACGTACGGGAGGTCTTCGGCTCCCTCGGACGTGACGAAGTCGTAGACCTCGTTATCGTTGGTGTCGAGGTGCGGCATGGCGATGAGCGGCTGACTTTCGTTCAGCGGTTCGTCGAGGGTCACGGTGACGTTTTCGTGCGTCCCGGGTTCGAGATACTCCGACGAACCGACGACGCTTCCGATGACGTTTCCATCGAGCAGAGTCTCGTCGTGAATCGCGACGAAGCCACCCTCAGACATGGTAACCGAGTCGATGGTGACGGTCTCTCCGCTCGTAGTTTGGTCTTCGAAGGTCACGTTCGCATCGAGCTCCTGCGGTTGTTCGGGGACACCGGGTTGTCCCGGTATCGCCGGAACGCTCAGATTCGATGGAAGCTCAACGACGATGGTCGAGTTCTCGATGGAGATGTCGCGGAGTTCGACCCGGACGGTTTCGAGGTCGCTCGGAACCGTCACGTCGGACTCTTCCACGGCTGTCTGGACGTCCTCTTGCGAGACGTTCTGGCCACGTTCGATGACGTCCTGCGTCGATTCGTTTTCGAGCAGGGCAGTCACGTTGACGCGAACCGTCTCGTCCTGCAAGTCAACGCCGCTGATCGTCTCGGTGCGGTCCGGTTCGGTGCTGTCGCCGACCACGAACGACCACTCGTCGATGTTCAGCGAATCGACTTGGAAGACGAGTTCGTTCGTCTGATTCGTCTCGTTGTCGGCTGGTGGTTCTTCGGCTTCACCGACGGTGATTTCCGCGTCGTCGGTGATGACCTCACCGTTTGCCGTGTATGGCCCATCGACGGTTCCGTTACTGATGACGAAACCGTACACCTCGTTCGCGTTGGTGTCCTGGTGCGGCATGGCGATGAGCGTCTGGCTCTCGGTAATCGGGCGCGCAAGCGTCACGGTGACGTTTTCGTGCGTCCCGGGTTCGAGATACACCGAGTTACCGAGCACGCTGCCCACGACGTTCCCTTCGAGGAGCGTTTCGTCGTGAATCGCGACGAAGCCGCCCTCCGGAACGGTAACCGATTCGATGACGATGGTTTCGCCGTCGCTCTGTTGTTCGTTGATAGTTACGTTCGATTGTGATTCCCCCTGCAGGTCTGTAACCCGCATTTCTGATGCTGTATCCGCCTGTCCTGTGGCTCCCAGCGATATCGCTACACCGCCGGCAAGTACCACGAGAACAGCCACGAATGTGGCACTAACAGTTCTCGGGATTCGTGTCATATCTCCCTCCTCATCCGCGAACGAGGTGACGACGAGACGCCGGATAAACAGCTTCCACCGTTCACGGGATAAGATGCCAATTCGGGGAGTTAGGTCGCTCCTGCTTTCATTCCCCCTTCGTACAGCGGATGGGCTAGGCCGGTATTTCCTCTCGAGTCGAACGACGCTTTCGAAGGCGGTTTAGTTATCCATCCACGAATTGCCAGTAGATGTCGATGCGAGTCACCTTCCTCGGAACCAGTGGGGCAGTGCCGACGACGGAGCGTAACCCGAGTGCCATCCTCGTCAACCGGGAAGGCGACCGTCTGCTGTTCGACGCCGCCGAGGGCACCCAACGTCAGATGATGCGCTTCGGGACGGGCTTTACCATCTCTGACCTGTTCATCTCGCACCTTCATGGCGACCACGTCCTCGGGATTCCGGGTCTCGTCCAGACGTGGAATTTCAACGACCGAGACGACCCGCTGATGATTTACACGCCGCGTGGAACCGGCGACGATATCGACACGCTCGTTCATGCGGTGGGCAGTCAGCCGTCGTTCCCGATTCACATCACGGAAGTCGCGCCGGGCGAAGTAGCAGTCCGCCGCGACGAATACGAAGTTCGCGCGTTTCGCACCGATCACGAAACGAACTCCCTCGGCTACGCGCTGGTCGAAGACGACCGAAAGGGTCGCTTCGACCGCGAACACGCCGAAGAACTCGGCGTCCCCGTCGGCCCGAAGTTCCAGCAACTCCACGCCGGAAATCCGGTCGAACTCGACGACGGAACCGTCGTCAATCCCGAACAAGTCGTCGGCGACCCACGTCCCGGGCGCAAATTCGTCTACACCGCGGACACGCGCCCGTCGGAGCAAGTCGTTTCCATAGCCGAAGATGCGGACCTGCTCGTCCACGATGCGACCTTCGCCGATGACCGAGCGGATCGTGCGAGGAAAACGGCCCACTCGACCGCGGCACAGGCCGGAAACATCGCTCAACGAGCAGGGACGGTTCGACTCGCACTCATGCACGTTTCCTCACGCTACGCGGGCGACGTTTCGGCCCACCTCCGGGAAGCCCGCGAGGAGTTCGACGGCGAGGTGTTCGCCCCCGACGACGGCGATATCGTCGAAGTACCGTATCCGGACGAGTAGCGCGAACGATCGGAACAGCCACCGCTAACGTGAATCGCCGGGTCCGGGCGAGTCGATTTATCGAGCGACCTCGTGAGTTCCTTCCTTTACAGAACTATGTCAGTAGAATATTATTTTGACGAAAATATTATATAGTTTTAGATTATTAATTAGTCTTGATGGAGCAGAAAAGAAGAACGGTACTGAAGCAACTCGGAGCGGTCGGTACGGTCGGACTCGGTAGTGTCGGCTTATCCGGAACGGTGAGCGCGCACGTGCAAGACCCATACGCTGACAGATGGGTTGCGGCCGACTCCAGCAACTACACCAACGACAACAAGAGCGCGAGCGAAATCAACTGGGTTATCATCCACGTCACCCAGGGAAGCTACGGTGGAACCGTCAGCTGGTTCCAAAACCCCGACTCAGATGTGAGCACCCAATACGTGATTCGCAACTCCGACGGCCACGCGACCCAGATGGTTCACAATGAGGATAGCGCCTGGCACGGCGGGGGGCAAAACTACAGCTTCCATTCCATCGGCATCGAACACGAGGGCTGGGTCGGCGAGACGAACTTCACCGACGCGCTGTACCAGAAATCCGCCAACATCGTCAGCTGGCTCTGTGACACCTACGGTATCTCGAAAGTTCACCCGACCGGCGTCGCGCCGTGTGACGCCCGGGACGGAAGCGGTATCATCGGCCACCACCAGGTACCCGAGTCCGACTGCGGCTACAACGACCACACCGACCCCGGTTCGACGTGGGACTGGAACTACTTCATGAGCCTCGTCAACGGCAGTAGCGGCGGTGGAAACCGGTTCGTCGACGGCGACCGAGTCACGCCGACGACCAACCTAAACACGCGCGAACAGCCGGGAACCGACCAGCCGATCGTTGCCACGATTTCGCCCGGTGAAGTCGGCGAAATCATGAACGGCCCGATCGATAAAGACGGCTATCGCTGGTGGGGCGTCCACTGGCTCGACCGGAACGTGTGGGGTTGGTCCGTCGAGCGCTACCTCACCGACGCATAGACCCGACGACAGCGTCCATTTTTGAGAACCGTCTACTCGTCAGCCTCGGTCACTTCCCGGCCCTCGTATCGGGTGTTTTCCGCGCCGGATTTATATTTCGACGGTGCTTATCACGAACCGTGAGCGAGCGAACGAGTGCTCTCGACGTTCTCGTCTTCGGGGTTGACATCCAAAGCGGGGACGTCCGAGGTGATTCTCCCTCTTACGCGCTCGTCGTCTACGATGGCGAGCAGGTAGACCGTGACGTCGTTTCTTACCGCAAACTTCGGCGACTCATCGAGCGCGACGAACCCGCGCTCGTGGCGACGGACAACATGTACGAACTCGCCAAGAACAAGGACGCGCTCGTCCATTTTCTCCGTGGACTTCCGGACGGGACGCGACTCGTCCAAGTGACTGGTGCGGAACGGCCGGAACCGCTCTCCCGGGTCGCATCCAGGCACGGGGTACCCTACGGAAAGAAGCCGATGCGCGAGGCGGAAGCGGCGGCCCGTCTCGCCGCGATGAATATCGGTTACGAGGTGACCGCCTTCACCGACACCACCCGAGTCAAAGTCTCCCGCGGGCGTTCGACTGGAAAAGGTGGGTGGAGCGAAGACCGCTTCACCCGTCGAATTCACGGCTCCGTCAAGGAAACGTCTCGAAAAGTCGAATCCGAAATCCGGAGTGCCGGACTGGAGTACGAACGTGAGGTCACGGAGAAGTACGGCGGCTACTCCAACGCGATCTTCGAAGTGACTGCTCGACCGGGCGACATCCCCGTTTCGTCTAGACGGTCCGGCGACGTACGTGTCGAAATAGACCGACTGAGGCGGGATGGAATCGAGTTCGAACCCCTCGTCAAACGCAGGGATCACGTCATCGTCGGCATCGACCCCGGAACGACGACAGCAGTGGCACTGACCGGTTTGGACGGCTCGCTCCTCGACGTATGGAGCACTCGAACCGCCGACACCGCCGACGTTATCGAGTGGATAATCGAGCGTGGACGACCGATTATCGTCGCGGCGGACGTGACCCCGATGCCGGAAACCGTCGAGAAGATTCGACGAAGCTTCGACGCGGCACCGTGGACACCGCAACGTGACCTTCCGATAGACGAAAAACAACACCGGACCCGTGAGGAAAACTACGACAACGACCACCAGCGTGACGCGATGGCCGCGGCATTCTTCGCGTTCGACGGCCACGAGGACCAGTTCGAACGTATCGCGCGGAAAGTCCCGGCAGGGATGAGTCCGAGCGAGGTGACCGCCCGTGTGGTTGCAGGCGAGGAGAGCGTCGAAAGCGTCGTCAAAGACCTCTCCGACGACCCGGAGCCGGAGGAAGAGCAGTCGGAACACACGGTTCGGGAACTCTCCGCCGAGGAAAAACGCATCAAGCAGCTCGAATCGCAGGTCGAGCGACTGCAATCGCATACGGACGACCTTCGGGAAACGGTCGAGGAGAAAGACGACCGAATCGAAGAACTCGAACGCGAACTCTCGGACGCGAAACGGGAGGAACGAGAGAACGTCCGCGCCAGACGCGAAATATCACGACTCCAGCGCGAGAACAACCGACTCGACGACGAACTGGACGAGCGCGACGAGACGATCAAGGAGCTGGAGGGTAAACTCGCCCGCCTCAAGGAACTGTGGAAGCTCGACCACTCGAACTTCAGCGACGTGGCGGAACGAAAAGCCGGACTGGTCGCCGTCAAACCCATCGACAAGTTCACCAACGACGCCATCGATTCCGCACACGAAAGTTACGGACTCGCCGAAGATGACGTGATTTATCTCCGCGACGCGAGCGGAGCGGGACGTTCGACCGCCCAGCGACTCGCGGACATCGGTCCGCGAGTCGTGCTCAAAGCAGGGGGTATCTCGGACGTGGCGGACGAGGTGCTGTTCGACCACGAGATTCCGGTCGGTCCGGCGAGCGACGTGACGATTCAGGAAATCGACGAACTCGCCGTCGCGCGTGAATCCGAAGTCGAAACCGTCATTGACGACTGGCGCAACCAGGCGGAAGATCGCCGCAAAGAGGAAAAGACGGACCAACTCGATCAACTCATCAGCGAACACCGCGCCGAGCGCCGGGCCGACGAACGACGGTCGTCCTCGTCATCATCTTCGTCCTCGTTCGGTAACTAATCGGGTTCCACGTTTACGTCATCCACTCCGTTGAAAGCGTTCGAACGACGCTCAGACCCCAGAGTGCGATACCGAAGCCGACGGCCAGCACCGCCCCGTACAACAGGATGATTTCGTTCGTCGCGCCGAGTTCCCGTCCGAACTGAATCGCCGGATACAGTGCGAGCGTGCCGACGACGACCAACCAGAGTCCGATTCGCGTTCCGTTCATACCCTCCGTTTCGTCTCATCTGACTTGTTCCTTATCCAATGACGTAACCCTAAAGCCAGTGAGCCATCTTTTTCCGTGCATGGACACTTACGAGTTAATCTCCCGGAACGCCGACGAATTGGTGACCGAGGAGGAGGTGCGCGAACTCGCGAACGACCCCGAAGGAAAGCGCGCCTACGTCGGCTACGAGCCCTCCGGCGTGCTCCACATCGGGCACATGCTTACCGCGAACAAACTCATCGACTTACAGGAGGCCGGCTTCGAAGTCGTCATCCTCCTCGCCGACGTTCACGCCTACCTGAACGATAAGGGGACGTTCGAGGAAATTCAGGAGACGGCAGCGCGTATGAAAGAACAGTTCATCGCCTACGGGCTGGACGAGGAGAACACCGAGTTCCGGTTCGGATCCGAGTTCCAGATGGACGACGACTACGTCCTCGACTTGCACAGCCTCGAACTGGAGACGACGCTCAACCGGGCAAGCCGAGCGATGGCCGAGATTCAGAGCGGCGAATCCACGAAAGTCTCACAGGCGGTGTACCCCCTGATGCAGGCGCTCGACATCGAATATCTCGATTTGGACCTCGCAATCGGCGGCATGGAACAGCGGAAAGTCCACATGCTCGCCCGCGACACGCTCCCGAGCATCGGCTACGATTCCCCGACCTGTATCCATACGCCGCTCATCGCCGATCTCGGCTCCGGCGAGGGCAAGATGTCCTCCAGCAAAGGCGTCACTATCTCGATGGAGGATTCGACCGAGGACATCGAGGAAAAGGTCAACTCGGCGTTCTGTCCGCCGACGCGCGACCCAGAGGGTGACCTCGAAAATCCCGTCCTCCAGATCTTCGAATACCACGTCTTCCCGCGCTTCCAGGAGGTCGTGGTCGAACGCCCCGACAAGTACGGTGGCAACCTCGAATACGACGACTACCAGTCGCTCGAAGATGACTTGGAAAGCGGCGAACTGCATCCGGCCGACGCGAAAAGCGCGCTCGCGAGCTACTTGGACGACCTCATCGCGCCCGGGCGGGAAAAGATCCGGCAGGCCGAATAGGCGGATCGTCGAGGGTCCTCGTCCCTGTTTTCCGTGGTTGTCGTAACGGCAGTCGAGACACCCGAGCCGTGTCGAAATGGTGTCCCATACCGGTCCCGGGCGCCATCATGAACTCCAAATACGGTACCCATGACGAGCGGGTAGCGTTACTCGTCCTTCGACAACCGATATATCTCCACGACGTCGGCGACGGTGACGTCACCGTCGCCGTTCATGTCGAACCGGCCGGGAACATGACGCGCACTTCCCACGCTTCCGGTCTTCCGAACGGTGAGCGTGACCGACCCGTCGCTATCCGGATCGACGGCTAGCTTGTACTCGCCCTCCTCGACTACTTTCGGAGCCAGTGCCGGGACGTCACCCGGGACGACTTCCAGGACTTTCAGATCGATGTCGACCGAAACGGTCTTTTTCTCGCCGGAATCTAAGCGGACGCGTTCGTAACCGACCACCCGGTTATCACGGGCGATGACCGAACCGTAGAACTCGGTGTTGAACACCTCCACGATGTGGTCGCCCGCTACGTCACCCGTGTTTTCGACGTCGACGTGGACGGTTATCGTCCGGCAGCCGTCCGGTTTGCCGACGTTCGACGGTGTGACTGTGAGATTGGAGTACTCGAAGCTGGTATAGCTCAGCCCGTACCCGTAAGGGTACAGCGGTTCGTGTCGGCTCGACGGCCACGCATTGTGGTAGTTCGGTACGTGACCGGCCTTTCGGGGCCAGGTGAAGCCGAGCTTTCCGGAAGGGTTGTTCTCGCCGAAAAGCGTCTCGACGATGGCCTTGCCGCCACCGCTGCCGGGTTCACCGGCGAACAACAGTGCATCGAGATGGCGGAAAGTTTCGTCGTTGCCCCGCGGACTGCCCGCGTACTCCACGCCGATGATAGTCGTGTCATCGCTCGTGTTCTTGACGACGGTCTGGAGAATCTCCCGCTGAGTCGCTGGAAGTTGAAGGGTGTCTCGGTCACCGAACCCTTCATTGTGTGGTCCTTCACCGAGGACGACCACGACGACGTCCGCGTCGGGAGCCGAACTCTCGACGGCGCTGCGCTGCCGGTCCGTGAACCCGTACTTCCCGTTCTCGTGGGTCGTATCCTCGGGAATCGACCACCACTTCGAGCGGTCGAAGTCCGTCGGGACGTGCGTGAGTTGTCCCTTTCCGAGCGCGGCTTCGAGTTCCGCTACCATCGTCGTCCCGGCTGGCCGGGGGCCACCTTCCGTGAGCGACCCACCCTCGATGCCCTGCCAACCGAGCGTCCAACCGCCGTACTGCATCAGAATTCGGTTCTCGATACCGGTTTCGGGGTCGATTCCCGGCCCAGTTACCAGCACGTTTTCGTTGCCCGAAAGCGGTAGCGCCGAATCGTCTCCCTCCGTCACTGGGTCGTTTTTCAGCAAGACCATCGACTCGCGGGCGAGGTCGGTCGCCACCTCCATTGACTCGTCGTTGCCGACGAGGGAGGTAAGATCGGACGAATCGGCGTAGGGGTTCTCGAACAGCCCGAGGTCCCGTTTTAGTTCGAGGATACGCCCGACGGATCGGTCGATGCGCTTCTCCGAGAGTTCGCCGGTAGAGACGAGGGTTCGAACGTGGGAGACGAACTCCGGAGGGGTGAGACCGCCGCCACCGAGCATTACCATATCCAATCCCGCTTCGATAGCTACCTTTACCGCGCTTCGTCGGCCCTCCTCGGTGTTCGGCAAGTACTGGTGACGGTCTATCATGCGGAAGAGGTCGTTCCAGTCGGAGATTACCACACCCTCGAAGCCGTATTCATCCCGCAGAACATCGGTCAACAGCCACCGTGAAGCGTGCGCCGGAACACCGTTGACTGAGCCGCTGTTAACCATAATCATGCCGGGCCCTTCCTCGATGGCAACCTCGAACGGCGGAAGTAGCGTCTCCCGCAGGTCGCGCATCGAGACGTTTGCGGCCGCACGGTCGTTGCCATTTTCGGGGACTTCATATCCAGCGAAGTGTTTGACCGTGGACGTGACGCGGTCGTTGCTTTCGAGCGCCCGGATTCGGGCGGCCGAGATGTCGGAAAGCACCTTCGGGTCTTCACTGATTCCCTCGAAAAATCGTCCCCAGCGTGGGTCGCGTTGGAGTTCGAGGGTCGGAGCGAACGTTTCGTGACAACTGGTCGCTTCGAGTACCGCGGCAGTGTGTTGCTCGGCACGTTCGATGGTGTCGGGGTCGCGTGTCGCCCCCATGTTGAGCCGATGTGGAAACACGGTTGCTCCGTCGAGATAGCAAGCTCCGTGCACGGCATCGACACCGTAGAAGAACGGAATCCCGTGCGGGGAGTTGTCGATCGTATACTCCTGAAGGGCATTGACCTTCTGGACTAACTCCTGTGGGTCCGTCGTCGGAGGGAGCGACCCGCCGGAGAGCAACGACCCGGCAGCCACGTCGGTGATGAGATCACCGATCAGGGAAACGTCGTCGAAGGTCGAATCCGCCTCGGGGTCGAGACTGTTGACCACGGGCTGGATCATTTGTCCCGCTTTCTCCTCGATGGACATATCTTTCAGCAACGCGTTCATCGAGTGTTCCTCTGCTTCTACTTCCCGTGCGCTCAGACCGACCGTCGTCGCAGCAGTTGCGGCTCCGGTCGCTTTCATGAACGTCCGTCGAGAGTGACCTTCGCCGCTCTGTGTGTCGTTTTCTTCCATCGTTTCATCTAGATATAATTTGAGTAGTAATTAATATTACTCGTATTAGAATAATAATTATATGTCGAAGGAATTACACACAGGGTTCTGAAAATTCACAAAGGATCAGGAAAAGCCTATCGACTATTCGAAATTGCCACCGCCCATCATCGCACCCATTCCGAAGCTCTCCAGCACGCCCGAAACGAGACCCCATGCAGTAAGGACGAAGCCGACGACGACTAGACCCATCCCTGCCGCGATGATGAGACTTTTGAGGGCGATGACACCGATTCCAGCGACGAGTACGAGCAGACCGACGATACCCTTCGCACCGAGTTTTCCGAGCATAGCCCGGAATGTGTACGGGAGTGTCTTAAAAGTGGCAGTTGCTCGCCACCGTTCGGCGATTTGCGTCCTCGTGACTTCGGTTTCGTCGGTGTCGGAACAGCGACTATCCTCGATCTTCGGCGCGATGTAGCCTCCGGTTTCCGCGATCGGCGCTGAGAGACATGTGAATGGGTTCCTCTCCGATTGCGCAGGGGAGTATCTGCGTGCAGGACGGCGGATTTAAAGGCAATGACCACCAACTGTGGGATATGAGTGACAACAGCGGACGCAAAAACCTCCGCATGCCAGACGACGATGAGGTATTCGCTACCGTCACCAACATGCTCGGTGCGAATCGCGTCAAAGTTCGGTGTGCAGACGGCAAGGAACGAACGGCCCGAATCCCCGGAAAGATGCAAAAGCGCGTCTGGATTCGAGAGGACGATATCGTGCTCGTAGAGCCATGGGACTGGCAGGACGAAAAGGCTGACATCAAATGGCGCTACGACAAACAGCAGGCCGACCAATTGCGTCAAGAAGGGCATATCCAATAGCACCTTTTTCTGCGTTCGCGCGGCTTGCCGCGCTCACTGGAAAAACCTGCACCAAAAGCCCGCGCTCCTCCCTTCGGCCGTCGCTTGGCCCGCTCACTCGTCATTTCATTCCTCGCTCGCGGAGAGTGTGCTGGCCGCTTGTGGTCGTATAGAGTGCTGGTTATTTGTGGGTGTGCAAATTGCCTAATTCTCAGCAGTTATCCCCCTGCTGACCACCCACTGGGAGGACTCGCTTCGCTCGTTCCCCTGTTCGTTATTCTCATTGCCGCGATAGCACACCGCAATCGGAAATCTCGGCCGTTTCCATATCGGGATTAAATCCCGAGTTCGTAATTCGCAGCACGATGTCGCAAAACCTGTCCACCGAAGAGTTCGACGTTGACCACGACGCAGAGTTCCCGGCCGTTATCGAGGCACTTCACACACGCCGGTCAGGGCACAATTACGACCCCGACATGGACATCGACGAAGAAACGTTGGAAGAACTGATTCGGGATGCAGCCATCGCCCCGTCGTCCTACAACCTCCAACCGTGGGAGTTCGTCGCCGTGCAGGACGAGGAGCGACTGGACGAAATCGTCGACATCGCGTATGGCCAAGAGCATATCCGCGATGCCGGAACCGCGATTCTCGTCGTCGGTCATACCGACGCGAAGACGGCGGACAGCGTCTTCGACGAGTGGGTCGAAGCGGGTCGAATGGACGAGGAAACGGCCGCGGAGACGAAGGCCCAGACCGTTGGAATGTACGATGACGACCAACTGGGTCGCGACTACGCGATTCGAAACGCGAGCCTTGCCGCCGAAAATCTCATGCTTTCCGCGCACGCGCGCGGGCTGACGGCGACCCCGATGATCGGTTTCGACCAGGAGCGAATCGCCGAGTTCCTCGACCTGCCGGACGACGAGATTCCGGTGATGCTTCTCGCGGTCGGACCGAGCGGCGGGGAAGAACCCGAGCGTCTCCCGCGGCGAAGCGTCGAGGAAATTCTCCACAAGGAATCGTACTAACAGGAACGGGCCACCCTTTTACCGCTCCTCCACTTAGACGGAGACAGATGAACAAGGAGTACGGACTGCTTGATCCGGAAAACACCGAGGCCCCCGGCGACGAGTGGGAGGAAATCGACGTTTCCGACACCGAAGCCGACCGCATCGCGCGCAAGCGTGATCGAGAGTTCAGTCAATTTCGGGAACGGGTCAAGGACGCCGACCAGTTCAAGGTCGAGCAGTCCGTCTTCGACGACGCTACGCTCGCCGCACTGTACAAACTCGTACAGGATGGCTACGTCCGCGCATTCGGCGGACCGATCTCTTCGGGGAAGGAAGCGACCGTCTACAGCGCGCTAGGTGACGAAGAACACGAAGAGGTGGCGGTCAAAATCTACCGAATCAACGCGAGCGACTTCCGGGACATGCGGGAGTATCTCGTCGGAGACCCGCGGTTCGAGGAACTCGGTGGAGATAAAAAGCGGGTCGTCCTCGCGTGGGTTCGCAAGGAGTTTGCCAATCTCAAGCGCGCCCGGAAGGCAGGTGTACGAGTGCCTGAACCCTTTGCGGTCCAGCGAAACGTCCTGGTGATGGAGTTCATGGGCAACGACGGTAGGCGGGCACCAACCCTCGCGGATGCGAAACTCGAGAATCCCGAAACTGCCTACGAAGTCGTCAAGGAGTATATGCGTCGTCTATACGATTCGGGACTTGTCCACGGCGATCTCTCCGAATACAATATCCTCGTCAGCAACGGCGAACTCTGCATCATCGACGTCGGACAGGCAGTAACCATCCACCATCCTAACAGCGGGGAGTTTCTCACCCGGGACTGTGCGAACGTCGCGTCGTTCTTCCAACGGGAGGGGTTGGACGTTCACGGCGACGAACTGGAAGCGTGGGTTCGGGAGAACGCAGACCCAGAAAAATAAAACGACCGCGTTTACGAAACTCGCTGGACGACAAGCCGCCCCATTTGCTCCGAATCGCGGAGTTTCGTCTGCAAGATTGCAGTGTACAGTCCCGTCGTCCCTGCGAGGGCAAAGATGAACAGCGAACACGGAAGCCACACCGCGAGCGGCGAGAGAAGCGGCGGAACGACTGCGACGATAGCCGCCTCTGTCGGCCGAACGAAGTAGCCTGCAAACAGACCGACCGCCAACATCCCCACAAATTTGTCATATTTCGACCACGAACCGCCGTTTTTCGATTCCATAAGGGGATGTTATTTTCAATCACCTATCGACATTTTCCACGGGACGTTTTCAGAAGACGACACAACTGCCGGAAATCAGCAGACGGCACGACCGGGAAGTTGCCAGCATGCTCTCCGCGAGTGAGGAGCGATAACGACGAGCGAGCGGGCCGACGACTGAACGGAGCGGAGCGAAGTGAAGGAAGAATGCTTTTGATCCAGATTTTGCCAGAGAGCGCGACGGAGTCACGCGAACGCTGCAAAAGGTGGGTAGGGAAGGGCTTAAACCGCGTCAGGTGGTAAGAGCGTTCATGAAGCACGTGACGATACCGCAGGACCGAATCGGCGTTCTCATCGGCGAAGGCGGTGAGACGATGCGAGAGATTGAAAGTCGTGCCGACGTGCGCCTCGATATCGATTCCGACGACGGTTCGGTACGAGTCGAGAAGACTGGTGACCCCGTCCGCGGACTGAAAGCGCCGGAAATCGTCAGAGCGATCGGGCGCGGATTTGCCCCGGACGAGGCGCTCACACTGCTCGAAGACGACCTGATGCTGTTCGACCTCGTGGATATCGATGCCGCCGCCCGCAACAAGAACGACCTTCAGCGGCAAAAAGGCCGACTCATCGGTGAGAACGGTCGAACTCGCCAGTTGATGGAGGAGCTGACGGGTGCAAACGTCGTTATTTACGGCACGACGCTCGGGATCATCGGGCAACCACAGCAGGTAGAGACAGTTCGGAGTGCCGCCGAGATGATTCTGGATGGCGCACCGCACGGTGCGGTGTACTCGTTCCTCGAACGCAAACGCAACGAGATGAAACAACAAGGAATGGAGTATCACCAGTTCAGCGGTTAGCTCCATTTTCCTATATAAACGCTACCCTGTTATTGCATAGCATTCCACTTCGCGAGTCCTTTGTGGCACGTTCGCACGTGTCCAAGAAAAGATTTATATAGAATCGCAATCAACCCATGTGATGACTATGTCACAGCCAATGGGCAATCAGCCACTTATCGTTCTTTCAGAGGACAGCCAGCGAACCTCCGGGCGCGACGCGCAGTCCATGAACATCACCGCCGGTAAGGCGGTCGCAGAGGCCGTACGTACCACACTCGGCCCGAAAGGGATGGACAAAATGCTCGTGGATTCGATGGGCGACGTCGTCGTCACGAACGACGGTGTCACCATCCTGAAAGAGATGGAAATCGAGCACCCGGCGGCCAACATGGTCGTCGAAGTGGCGGAAACACAGGAAGACGAAGTCGGCGACGGGACGACCAGCGCGGTCGTCGTCGCCGGTGAACTCCTCCAGAAGGCGGAGGACCTCCTCGAACAGGACATCCACGCGACCACGCTCGCGCAGGGATACCGACAGGCCGCCGAGAAGGCCAAGGAAGTCCTCGAAGACGCCGCGATCGAAGTCGACGCGGACGACACCGAATACCTCGAGAAGATCGCCGCCACGGCGATGACCGGCAAAGGTGCGGAGAACGCCAAGGAACACCTCGCGGAACTCGTCGTCAACGCCGTCCAGAGCGTCGCCGACGACGACGAGATCGACACGGACAACATCAAAGTCGAGAAGGTCGTCGGCGGGACCATCGACAACTCCGAACTCGTCGAGGGCGTCATCATCGACAAGGAGCGCGTCCACGACAACATGCCGTACTTCGCCGAGGACGCCGACGTCGCCCTCGTCGACGGTGCACTCGAAATCAAGGAGACGGAAATCGACGCCGAGGTCAACGTCACCGACCCCGACCAACTCCAGCAGTTCCTCGACCAAGAGGAAAAACAGCTCCGTGAAATGGTTGACTCGCTAGTCGATGTCGGCGCTGACGTCGTCTTCGTGGACGGCGGTATCGACGACATGGCACAGCACTTCCTCGCCCAGGAAGGTATCCTCGCCGTCCGACGCGCAAAATCCAGCGACATGGAAAAACTGGCTCGCGCGACGGGCGCAACCCTCGTGAATAGCGTTGACGACATCACCGAAGACGACCTCGGCTTCGCCGGTAGCGTCGCACAGAAGGACGTCGGCGGCGACCAGCGCATCTTCGTCGAGGACGTCGAAGAGGCAAAATCCGTCAGCCTCATCCTCCGCGGTGGCACGGAACACGTCGTAGACGAAGTCGAGCGCGCAATCGACGACAGTCTCGGTGTCGTCCGCGTCACACTCGAGGACGGCAAAGTCCTCCCCGGCGGTGGCGCTCCGGAAACGGAACTCGCCCTCGCACTGCGCGACTACGCCGACAGTGTCGGTGGCCGCGAACAGTTGGCTGTCGAAGCGTTCGCCGACACGCTCGAAGTCATCCCACGCACGCTTGCCGAGAACGCCGGACTCGATCCCATCGACTCGCTCGTTGACCTTCGTAGCAAACACGACGCTGGCAACGCCAGTTCGGGCCTTGACGCCTACACCGGCGATATCGTCGACATGGAAGAAGACGGCGTTGTCGAACCGCTCCGAGTCAAAACGCAGGCAGTAGAGAGCGCGACAGAAGCCGCTGTCATGCTCCTACGCATCGACGACGTTATCGCCGCAGGCGAACTGAAGGGCGGTCAGGTTGGCGACGATGACGAGGACGCAGGCGGCCCACCGGCAGGCGGCATGGGCGGCATGGGCGGCATGGGCGGTATGGGTGGCATGGGCGGTGCGATGTAACTTCCGACAGGAACTTCATCACACGGCCGACCCCGTATCCGCTTCCACAACTGCATCGCTATCGACCGTTCGAACGCTTTTTTGAAGATCAGTCTCGTAGCGAGTCGAATCGTTCCGCAAGAACCAGATAGGGTTCGATAGTGTCTCTATGGCTGGCCAGCGTTACGTGTCCATCTTTCACGACGGCGAACCCAGCGTCTTCGAGTTTCGGAAGATGACTGTGATGTAATTGAGCGTGAATACGTCGTGGGTCGCTGTCGGATTCCTCGGAAGCAATGGTCTCTGCGAGATCGGAGACGGATATCGACTGATTCTGACCGAGGAGTTCGGTAAGCACGAGTCGACGGCGGGCACTCGCAAGCGTGGAATAAACGACTGACGGCGCTGGCGTATTGATTTCGTCTTGAGTGGGCATCGTTGGTTGAGAGGGTCGGACTGGAACTGAAATTTGTACTCGTTTCTCCGATCGAGACGTTCTACTTCGTTCATGTACGTCGAACACTCTCAACGTTGGCCTTACAAATCAGGCAATATATTTCACTCACCCAGGATAGCGTTCGAGACGAGATGCGATTGCGCACGTCGAAGACGTTCTGAAACTGATTGTTTACTAATATCGAGCTGCGAGCTCAGATCTTCGAGCGTCGCGTCGCGCGGTACGTTGAAATACCCGACTTCGTACGCGGCGACGAGCGCTTCGAGTTGTGGCTCAGTCAGTTGAAATGCCATTTGTTCGTCGCCTGGCGTGTACAGTCGTCGCAGTGAGAAATCGATTCCCTCGTTGGCACAGAACTGTTGAAACTCGGCGAGCGCATCACGGTCGGGAAATCGAATCCGTCGTCGCCAATCGCCCGCTCTGCCCTGCCCAGCCATCGGAATCGCACCCAGTTTCCGATATGCGGGATACACGGGAAGAATGTCGTCGTAGGCTATTTCTAGTCGGTACAGTTTTCGACTGTCGAGGTCTTCGATGATCGCATGTGACGCGATCGTTTCGTCCCGTTCGATGGCGGTATCGAACGACGTAAAATCGTCGCCACTCACCCAGACGATGAGCAGTGGCGTGTAGCCTGCCGCAACGATCTGTTGGTCGAGTTCGACGGTCATCCCCGGAGCGGCTTCGAGCGTCGGTGTCAACACGAGGGTCGGAGCATGAATAGTGAACTCCGCGATAACGCTCATGACCGTAACGACTCGCTCCGGGGTCTAAGAGTTACTGATACCCGACTAATTGCCGACGTCGAGCGTGAACTGTTCGTGTTCGCTCGCGGCGTTCAACACGACACTCGTGTTGCTCTCTTTGATATCCGGGTCGATGAGTAGTTTCTTGATTTGCTCGTTCATTCCATCCGTATCGGTGAACTTTCCGATAGCGATGATGTCGTAGTCACCCGTGACTTCGTAGACGCTGATCATTTGGTCGTGGTCCTGCAGTCGTTCGGTTACCTCGGGCAAGGCATTCCCCTCGACTTTTAGCTGAACGATAGCCGTCACGTCGTAGCCGAGCGCGTCGTAATCGACTCGGGGAGTGTACCCCTGAATAACCCCCCGTTCCTCCAAGTCTGCAAGGTGGTTCGAGATCGTCGTCACCGACACGTCCAGTTTTTCAGCGAGGCTTCGAAGACTTGCCCGACCGTCACCAAGTAGTTCGTTTACTAGCTTCGCATCAAGATTTTCGTACGTCATTACACCAACCATCCCACTCCATGCATTAGAATTTAACGAATATCCAATTCTGGGCAAAAATTGCACAATTGACCAACCGTTACAGTTTTAATGGTGGATGTATTTGCGTAGACTGTCGATAAAGATGACAGACGGAAATATTGCCGCGACAGAAGAGGAAGGGTTGAACAAAGAGGAGCAGGACGTTCTGGAAGCGATCGAGCGCGAAAACGTCGACTTCGTCCGTCTCCAGTTTACCGATATCACGGGAACCGTGAAAAACGTCAGCATCCCGGCTCATCAAGTCGAAAAAGCGTTCGAAGAGGGGATTTGGTTCGACGGCTCTTCCATCGAAGGCTTCGCGCGAATTCAGGAAAGCGACATGCGCCTCGAACCCGACCCATCTACGTTCGCCGTCCTCCCATGGCGCTCGAACGGTGAAACCGCGAGTGCCCGTCTCATCTGTGACGTGGTGAACACGGACGGAACGCCGTTCTCAGGAGGACCACGACAAGTCCTCAAACGCGTTCTCGATAAAGCCGATCAGATGGGCTACTCCGTCAGTATCGGTCCGGAACCCGAATTCTTCCTGTTCGAAAAGGACGACGAGGGCAAGGCAACCACCATTCCGCACGACTCTGGCGGCTATTTCGACCTCGCACCGAAAGACATGGCCAGCGACGTGCGCCGGGAAGTCATCTTTACACTAGAGCAGATGGGCTTCGAAATCGAAGCCAGCCATCACGAAGTCGCGGACGGCCAGCACGAGATCAACTTCAAATACGACGATGCGCTTTCGGCGGCCGACAACATCGCAACCTTCCGCGCAGTCGTCCGTGCGGTCGCGGAACAGAACGACATCCACGCCACCTTCATGCCCAAGCCGATCTCGGCAATCAACGGCTCGGGCATGCACTGTCACATGAGCCTCTTCGACGAGGATGGCAACGCGTTCGCCGACGAGGACGATGAGTTCAACCTCTCCGAGACGGCATACAACTTCATGGGCGGCATCCTCGACCACGCCGAGGCGTTCACGGCAATCACTAACCCGACGATCAACTCCTACAAGCGTCTCGTGCCGGGTTACGAGGCACCCGTCTACGTCGCGTGGAGTGGTGTAAACCGCTCGGCACTCATCCGTGTACCCGACGCAGCAGGCGCGAGCTCGCGCTTCGAAATCCGCAGTCCAGACCCGTCGTGCAACCCCTACCTCGCGCTCGCCGCTGTCATCAGCGCGGGACTGGACGGCATCGAAAACGGGGCCGACCCCGGCGAACCCGTGCGTGAAGACATCTACGAGTTCGACGACGAAAAGCGCGAAGAGCACGGAATCACCATGCTTCCCGGAACCCTCATGGAAGCCGTCGATGCGCTCCAAACGGACGAAGTCGTCACGGAGGCGCTCGGCGACCACGTCGTTGAAAAGTTCGTCACGGTCAAAACCGCCGAGTACGACGATTACAAAACCTACGTCAGTGGCTGGGAGAAGGACCGCTACTTGGAGAAGTTCTAAACTTCGGCGGCGCGGCAACGGTTCTCTTATCGATTCTGCGACAGTAAGAACGGTGACGATATTCCTTCGCTTCGGCTACTGGCCGGCGATTCGCGGATACGCGATTACGCCGCCCTGAACGACAGCGTTGATCACGAACACGGCAGCGAGTGGAAGTGAAAATTTGAGACCGACGTAAGAGAGTGCGCCAAATAGCGCTATTCCGACGACACATGCAGCGTAGCTCACTGATTCGTCGGATCTGCCGAGCACCAACCACAGCAGCAAGGCACCTACCGCACCCCCGACCGCGGCGGTTGGGTCGAGGAGACCATTTTGGGCCGGCGACGTACGCACTGTCAGGAGTACAGCGGCCAGCGCGAAAACGACCGCGAGTCCGAACGTCGGAGTCGGTTTCCACCGGAGTCCCTTGATGATGAACGCCAGATACGCGAGTCCAATAGCGACACCGGCCACGACGTCGACCGCGAAGTGGACGCCGAGGATGAGTCGTGAGAGGACAACCAGCGTAACGATGACCACCGCGCCGACGATACGAACGTTGCGACTCCATCGGTCTACAGCCAAGGCGAGTAGGCCCCAAAATACGGTCGAACCGAGGGCATGGCCGCTCGGGAAACCGTAGCCAGTCGCCTCGGTGAACTGGAGCGCTGCGTTCGGTCGGGGAAGTGCGAAGAACTCCTTCAAGGCGAGCGTCAACGAGAGTGCACCCAGCGTGCCAGCGAGAACGAAGGCAAACCGCTCCCGGTCGTCACCGAGCCAATAGCAGAGCGTCCCGACGAGAAGGAGAAACCATGCATCACCCAGTTGCGTAACGTAAACGAATATCTCCGGTACCCACCCCGGCAACGTCTCCCGAAGCAGTTCGACGACACCCCATCCCCGAGACATAATCAGGAGCGCCAGTTTCTGATTCGGCCACTGACACGACCCGGAACACCGACCGCACTGACGCCGAATCCGATGAGCACCATCAGTGTGTACAATCCGAGCGTCGAGAGCCAGATGACGAGCATGGCGGCGATCGCCCATCCGCTTTCGAGCCATCGGAACGCTCCGAGAGTCATGGCTGTCCCGTACAGAAGAACGAGATACGGACCCCACCCGCGGGCGTGTCCGCGGCGCATCCGTCTGCGAACGTATCGCTTTAGCTCCGACTCCAGTTCGGGTTTCTGAACCGTGCGCTCGCTAACATCGTGCTCGAACTCCTCGAACTCCGATTGGAGGCGCTCGACGTCGCCGTGCAGTTCGAGGATATCCGGGGCAGACTGCTCTGTATCGTCGGTCATATACTCTCCTGAATCTACCTGCTGTTTGCTGTTGGTTTCCCCCGCGTCTTTAGTTTTCCTGAAAGGCCCTCCAGCGAGGACGGCGTTCACCACCGCACCGAGAAGGAGCACGATGGCACCCAGATAGAGCCACGAAACCAGCAAGAGCGCACCTCCGAGGACGCCGTACGCGGTGAACTGTGCCGCCGATTCGACGTACGTCTGGAACACCACCTGCAAACCGACCCAACTCACGGTTGCGAGCACCGTTCCCGGAAGTGCCTCCAGAACAGTCACGTCCGCATCCGGAAAGAAGTAGTAGAGCGGAAGGAACACTGGCACGAGCGCAAAAAGGATGACCACCGCGGAGAGGGCCTTTGCGAATGGAACCCATCCGAACGCGGAAAACACGATGTTGCCGACCGCGAGTCCGACGAGTGCCAATCCGACGACGACGACGACGATGAGCGCATCGACCAGCGTTTCGAAAAACGATTCCACCCCGTTCGAATCGTACACTCGCGAAAACGCCTTGTCCAGACCGCGAAACACCCTGAGCGTACTCCATATCAGAACGAGCACACCAACGATAGTTGCACCCCCACGGCCCGACCGGTTGGTAAACGCCTCATAGATAACCGCCTCCGCGGCGGGTGAGAGGAATCGTTGAGCGGTTTCGACGATTTCGGTGGCGATGCCTTCACCGCCGACAATGGAGACGAGTGCCAATCCCAGTAGGAGTGCAGGGAGTATCGAGACGAATGCGTAGAACGCGATTCCGGCGGCGAGGAACGTGATTTCCTGTTCGCGTACCTCGTCCGTGATTTCGCCGATAGTCGCTCGAAAATTCACACCTACTAATTAGGCGAAAACGCACTAATAATTTCGCTACTGGGTTGCGATCCGGATTTCTTCGACGCTCGCCGGCGTCTTGAACGTCGTTCCGCCGTAGTGGGCACGCGAAGCTTCGTAGCCAGCATCCCGGAGCCAGTCCAAAAAGTCGTCCATTCCGGAGGCCGACCGCGTCCACTCCTTACAGAGCCTGTGTTGATCGTAGTGGGTAGGTTCGTGGAGTTCGCCTTCGAGTGCGTCCAGGAGTTTGTTCGCGCGTTTTACGCTTCCCATATCATCGGTGACGTTCTCGCGCACTTCGGCGACGAATTCCGCGTCGTGAGTCGCCCCGAGCCAGACCGGACCAGCGGTGAGAACACGGTTGCTATCGCAGGCAGGGCAGGTTTCGGGCGGGTTGGCGATGAGGCCGTATTCGTAGTCGCGGTGGAGACAGTCCTCGCAGTGGTAGACGTGGCCGAGTTCGTCCATCGCGGCGTTCGCGTCGGTCGCGCTGTGGTCGAGTTCGAGGTAGGTCCGGACGTAGTGGTTCGTCGCATGGGTCAGAATCGGCGTGATACCCGTGTCGTATCGGGCGGCAGTTCGGGCGAGCGCGGAGAGGAGGATTCGAACGCCGACTTCGGCGTGGTAGTCGGTGTTCCGCGGAATGGCGCTGTACTTTCTGACCCCGCTGTGGAAGTGTGCGCCACAGAGCGGAGCGGTGTCGGTTGCGGTGACACAGACGAGGTCACGGGTGTTGGCGAAGGCGGCGTCGGCGAACGGTATCGGCGTTCCGAAGGGGTCGATGTCCACGATGTCGAAGACGGACTCGTGCATGAGCGCGTTGGCGTTCCGATGAACGACTTCGCCCGGCAAGTCGTTGCGCTCGAAGTTCTCCCGACAGAGGTCGATCGCATCGGGGTCGATGTCCGCACAGGTGACGTCCCAGCCGTTTTGCGCGGCGCGAATGCCACGAATTCCCGAGGCAGCCATCGCGTCGAGATAGCTCTCTGCTCGTGGTTCTCGGTCGCGATACGTTCGCAAGACGGCGACCGTGAGGTCGCGATTCAACTCCTGTACCGGATTGAAGAACACGTCGTCGGTGATGCTGTCGCCGTCCTGTTCGGGGACGACCACCTCGACTCCTCCTTCGCGGACGTTCATGGTTCCGATTCCGCGTTCCGGGGCGAAAAGCCCAGCGAGTTCGACTGCGAGGAGGATGTGTCTCTGGCGTATCCGTTTTTATCGAGTGGATAGAGACTTTGCCCCGGGTTTTGGTAGCGTCGTGTCGGGTTCAGCGACTAAAGGTATCGTTACGTCAACCTCTTCAGTAACGCTTCGTCTGGCGCGTAGCACCCACGAACACCACAACCTTACCGAACCGTATTCCTATACGCTATCGGAATGGGTTTATTTCGGCCGTCCGAATCGCCCATCCGTGCGTCCGGTGTATCCATCCCGTCGTCAACACCCGCCCACGGAGGGAAATCCGTGAATCCCGTCGAGCAGTGGCAAGCAGACCTCGACGACGTGGAATCGTTGACGCCGGACGTCGTCGACCGAATCCTCACCGTTCACGACGACCGGGGGATGCAGGCAATCGAGGCGGTGTCCGAACAACGAGTCAAGCAGTATCAGGATTTTGTGGTCGTTGTTGGATTCGAGGACGAGTATATCGTCGAGGGAGGATGCACCTGCCGGGACAGCGAGTACAATCTCGACCCCGAGGACCCGACGGAGCTGTGTTGGCACGCCCTCGCCGTGGAAATCGCACGACGAATCGATGCCATGGACCACCACGACATGTGGTATTCGGACGTTCGCGAGTTCCTTTGAAGAGTCGGACCGAAGCGGATCCCCCCCTCAGCCGTCCGCACAGATTTCGACGAAATTCTGCAGGATTCGAAGCCCCGTCTCGCCGCTCTTTTCGGGGTGGAACTGCGTCCCGAACACGGTTCCAGACTCGTTGGCCAAGATGCTTGGGAACCGAGTTTCGTAGTCCGTCGTAGCAACTATCGCGTCGTCGTTTTCCGGCACGGCATAGTAGGAGTGGACGAAGTAGGCGTACTCCCCATTGACACCGTCCACGAGCGGGTGGTCGCGTTCGACGGATAGTTCGTTCCACCCCATGTGTGGGACCTTCTGCCCGTCGCCGAATCGAACGTTCGTCCCCGGAATGCAGTCGAGTCCGGTTACTTCCCCTTCCCCGGCACGTTCCGCTTCCTCGCTCGTCGTCAACAGCATCTGCATTCCGAGACAGATGCCGAACACCGGCGTCCCGCTTTCCGCGGCTTCGACGAGCGCTTCGCGATACGGCCCGGCGTTTTCGACTCCTTCACGGAACGCCCCGACCCCCGGAAGAACGATTCCGTCCGCGGTTTCGAACGTGGCGGGGTCGTCGGAGATTTCGACAGCAGCCCCGGCGCGCTCGAGACCGCTGACGGCGCTTCGAAGGTTGCCGAGTCCGTAATCGACCACGACGACCGAGGCAGTTCGTTCCATCGTACCTGGTCCCTGTTCCATACCAGTCGATAGCGACTCGGCGTACAAACGGCTTTGTGTTTTCTCCGATTTCACCGCTATGTGGAACCGGTGACCTCGGACGAAACGTCCCACAACTGATGAGCGAATCCGCGTCGGGATACGGACGGCGTTCGTTCCCACCTTCGGCCGACCGTTCCGTTTCGATATTCATCTATAAATAATTCGACTCGATAGATGGGAGTATGAACTCTTCGCCCTCCTCGCTTTCCAGACGCGGATTCCTGACCGCTTCCGGAACGGCCGGAATAGCCGGTGCAGTCGGAAGTGCACAGACGACTACGACAACCGGAACGGCAGGTAATGCGCCCGAGCCGAATTGGACGATTTCGCGGTCGGGCGTCGAAGCGTACTATCCGGTGACGGCGGCGGACGGAGTGGTGTACGTCATCGGTTCCTCCAAGTCGAACGGCGGCGACCCGCGTACCACCAGCGTCCTCGCAATCGAGGAAGCGACCGGAAACGAGTTGTGGAAGAAGACGTTTCTGTCGCTTCAAAATCTGGTCGCCGAAGCCGGCACGGTTTTCGTGGTCGGTGCACCCAGCAGCAGCGAAACGAGGGAAGACCGAGCGCTCATCGCGCTCAGCCCCAAAGACGGTGCCGAGCGATGGCGACGACCCATTGAAAGGTATATGAGCCGACTGGCGTTCGACAGCGAAACGGTCTACGCCACCGAGCGATTCAACGTCGTCGCATACGACATCGACTCCGGAACGGTTCGCTGGAAGAACGATATCGAAAGCGAACGGGGTTACTCGCTCGACCATCGTGACGACTCCGTATACGTTGGTACGGAGAACGGCGTGTATGCGTTCTCGGCCGGTTCGGGAAGGGAACGATGGAAGCGAAGTGGGGCAGAGATCACGGAGTCCTCCCAGGAAGGAGACGCCACACTCAGGTTACATTCGGTAACCGAGAAGGCGATTATCTGCCAAATCCGTGGAACGATAGTCTCGCTGAATCCCGACGGTTCGACACACTGGACGAAATCGTTGGACGATGGGGGCTATTCGGCGCCGGAGGTACACGACGGTACGTTGTATCTCTGGAACGAGAACCTGGTCGCGCTCGACGTAGCCGACGGAAACGTACGCTGGGAGTACGAGAGTACAGTTAGACACGGTCAACGACCGATCGTGGCCGACGGGGCGGTGTTTTTGAACACCGGAAAACGGATCATCGCGGTGAATACCGACGGTTCCGAACGATGGACGTACGAGCTTCCAGCCACGGATAATTTACACTTTTACTGGGGAGACATCGTGGAGGGAGTCCTTTATACGATACATTACTACCGACTGTACGCTTTCACAACCGAGGATGGAACCGTCAAATGGTCGTTCGAGGTGGACGAGGAGCCAACGATGCTCTCCGTCTCGGAAGAACACGTAATCCTCGGAACCAGAGGATCCGTGTATGGGTTTATCCGCCAGCGACCGTTTCCAGCGATGCTCGTGGACGAGACGACGGATTTTCTCACAAGCAGCGCAGGGTTCGCCCTCTCGGGTGTTCTCCTCGGGACCGGTGTCTTCGCAGCGTACCGTCGAATGAACGCGGAAACGGAATCCACCGAGGTGGAATCAGGGACGGAACCCGAGCTAGAATACGGCCACCTCGAACGCCTCGGGAGCGACGAGTTCACCGAGACGTATCGTGTCAGAAAGCGCGGTGAGGACGGTCCACACGTCGTCACCAGACGGTATCTAACCGACCCGAATCGCACCGAGGAGTTCAGCGCAGCAGTCGAACGCTGGGCCGACCTGAGCGACCGGCGGGGAGTCGTCCCGATTCTCGACTTCGACGACGGTTGGGTCGAACTACCCCACTACGGTGGCGGGTCGCTCGCGGACTGCGAGCGACCCCTCGAAGAACAAATAGAGGATCTCTCCGCCGCAAACGCGACGGTTCACCGAGCACATCTAGACGGGATGGTTCACGGCGGCCTCACGCCCGAGTCGGTTCTCTTCGACGGGGACGGAAAGACCGACGTGAGCGACTGGGAACTTGCCATCGCTCTCGCGGAGTATCGCGATACCTCGGCGTACGACGCACCGGAACAGGTTGCGGGGAGCACAGTGGACGAACGGACAGACGTGTATCGCCTCGGTGCGATTGCACGGTTCCTCGTGACTGGCAACACGCCCCATGTCAGTGCCGAGGAGGTTCCGTCCGCTGATTTCGACTCGTCGGTCTCCCGTGAGGTGGATGCGGTGCTTTCGAAAGCGATGGCAGACGACCCGAACGACCGCTACGAATCGGTCGTGAAGTTCGATGATATGCTCCGGTGGGCGACGTTTCGCGCTTGAGTCGGACGAGAAAGAACGAAATAGCTCCACGCCGTCATATGATTCGGGGGAACCAATGTGGTCACAGGGTTACTGATAATCGGACTGTTCGTCGCCGTTTTCGTCGGCTACAACATCGGGGGGTCATCGACTGGCGTCGCGTTCGGTCCGGCCGTGGGGAGTCGAATCATCGGAAAAGTCGGGGCGGCAGGCCTCTTCACTGCGTTCGCGCTCTGGGGAGGCTGGACCGTCGGAAGGAACGTCATCGAAACGATGAGCGACGGCATCGTTCCGGCGAGTCAGTTCACGCTCGAAACAAGCATCATCGTGCTCTTTTTTGCGGGGTTTGCACTCCTCATTTCGAACTTGTTCGGCGTGCCAGCGTCCACCTCGATGACAGCGGTCGGGGCGATCGTCGGACTCGGTCTCGCCACCAACACGTTGAACGAGTCGATAATGTTCACCATCGTCTCCGCGTGGATCATCGCACCGCTCGCCGCGTTCTGGATCGGAATGGTCGTTGGCCGCTACATCTACCCGCATCTCGACGCTCGCTTCTCGTTTTCCCGAATCGAGGGAGGACTCTTTCGACTGGACCGCTCCGGAATGGTTCCCCTTCCGAAACTCAACGATGGTGTAGGGAAACGCGACCTCGTCGGTGCGATTTCGGTGCTGGTTATCGCCTGCTACATGGGCTTCAGCGCAGGGGCATCGAACGCGGCGAACGCGGTTGCCCCGCTCGTCGGCAACGGAGCCATCACCATCGAACAGGGGATTCTGCTCGCAATCGGCGCAGTTGGTCTCGGCGGATTCACCATCGCCCGCCGGACGCTCGATACGATCGGCGACGGCATCACCGATTTGCCGATACTGGCGGCGCTCATCGTCTCGATAATTGGTGCGACGATCATCACCATCCTCTCCCGACTCGGAATTCCGGCGAGTCTCGCGGTCAGCACCACCTCGTGTATCATCGGACTCGGATGGGGGCGGGCCAGTCGTGCGGTGTCGCTCGCGGACGCAGCGGAATCCGCGATGCAACCGGAACCGACGCCCGACGTGGACCTTTCGACTGGGGCACTCATCGCCGAGACCAGCGAGACGGAGGTTCCGCCCGGCCCGACCATTGGCGAGGTCGCGGAGGGCGAGATGCCGACCCCACGGGCATCACGAGACGGTGGTGAGACGGCAGACGTTCCGCCGATCGGCGAGGAGGATATCGAGGAACTGGCCGCGGAAACGCTCTTCGACCCGGCCGCGACGAGCCGAATCGTCGTACTGTGGGTCCTCTCCCCGACCGTTTCTGCGGTCGGATCGTACGTCCTCTTCGAGTTTATCCTCGGAACGGGGTGAACCGACGGACGAGTGAACTGACAAACGAATGGACCGGTAGACGAACCCTCGTCCACCGCGGGTCGTGGCATAATCAGAGAAAATCGTTTTACTCGATTGCGGTCGTGACCGCTCATATGGGGGAACACGTTCTCGTTCCGATAGATGGGTCGCCAGCATCGGAGGCGGCGCTCGACTACGCGCTGACGATACCCGACGTGGAAATCACGGTTCTCACGGTCGTCAATCCGTTCGACATCGACCCGCTGTCGCCGGGGTATCAGTCACCACTCGGAAAGGCAGGAATGCCAGCCTACTCACAGGAGTGGTACCAAAAGGAGTGGGATAACGCGAAGGAGCTTCACGAGGAGCTGCGGGAAACGGCGGGTGACGTGCCGTTCGAGGGCACCATCAAGATGGGACAGCCGTCGAAACAGATACTCAAATACGCCAAATCCCACGACGTGGACCACATCGTGATCGGAACCCACGGAAAGGAGGACATCTCGACCATCCTCCTCGGCTCCGTCGCCGAAAAAGTGGCACACCGCTCGCCGATGACGGTGACTATCGTGCGGTAGAGGAGACGGGATGGGCTGGCGTCGTGTCCTCAATCAACGAGTCGTTCGATTTCGGTGACGAGAATACCGCTGGCACCGAGTTGCTTAACCTCGTTGATGGTCTCGAACACTTCGCGCTCGTCGACGACGGTGTGCACCGCGACCTTTCCGTTGCCGGCGATGTCCATCACGGTGGGGCCGCCGAGGCCGGGAATCACGTCCCGAATTTCATCCAGTTTGTCCTCGGGCGCGTTCATCATCAGGTAGCGTTTGCCCTCGGCGGAGATGACGGACTGGAGCGCCATCATGACCTGTTCGACCTTTCCGTCATCGGCCATATCGTCGCGGGCGAACAGACGAACCGAACTCGATAGCACCTCATCGATGATGCCGAGACGGTTGACCTTCAAGGTCGTACCTGTGCTCGTGATGTCGATGATGGCGTCGGCCATATCGACGTGCGGAGTGAGTTCGGTCGCGCCACTGACCTCCACGATTTCGGGATCGACGGATGTTTCGGCGAAATACTGCTTTGCGATGTTCGGAAACTCGGTCGCGACCGTTCTCCCTGCGAGGTCGGCGACATCGTCGATATCGCCGTCCTCGGGTGCGGCGAGAACCAGACGGCACTGGCCGTAGCCCAAATCGAGCAAGTCGACCACGTTTCCGGGGTTCGCTTCTCGCATCTGGTCGAGGCCGGTGATTCCAATATCTGCCGCACCATCGCTCACGTACTCCGGGATGTCTGCCGCGCGGGCGAAGAGCAACGTCACGTCCGGATCAACCGTGTTCGCGTACAGCTTTCGGTCTGCTCCGTCCACGACATGCAGTCCCGCGTGTTCAAGCAGTTCCATCGACGGGTCGTGCAACCTGCCCTTGTTGGGGACGGCGATTCGCATTATCTCCGCATCTGTCCGCCAGACGGATTACTCTTGCTTTCCCGGCGCGGACCGCAATCCATCAAAGTCATGCAAGAGGATGGACAAGCAGTACGCATGACGACCCTCCGAATCGCGGACGGGCAGGTACTGCGACCGGACATGACCGTGGAACGCGCCGACGTGCTGGTGGACCAGGACGAGGGAGAAATCCTCGCAGTCGATCCACCGAACGAGATTTCGGATGCTGACGAAACGTTGGATGCGAACGACGGCCTCGTGATTCCCGGTCTCGTCAACGCGCACTGTCACGCCGCGATGACGCTTCTCCGTGGCTATGCCGACGACAAACCCCTCGAATCGTGGCTCAGGGAGGATATCTGGCCCGTTGAGGCGGAGCTGACATCGGAGGACATCCACGCCGGAACCGAACTCGGCTTGCTGGAGATGATTCAGTCCGGAACGACTGGCTTCGCGGACATGTACTACCACGTCGATGAAGTAGCCGAAGCGGTCGAAAACGCGGGAGTTCGTGCCCGGCTCGGTCACGGCGTCGTGACGATTGGCCGGGACGAAACGGCCGCCCGCGAGGATTTCGAAACCAGCCTCGAAATCGCGGCGGAGTTCTACGGTGCCGCCGACGGGCGCATCTCCACGGCAGTGATGCCACACAGCCTGACGACGGTCGGTGAGGAGTACTTAGCGGAATACATCCCAAACGCCCGCGAACTCGGCGTCCCACTCCACTATCACGCAAACGAGACGAAAGACGAGGTTGCACCGATCGTTGAAAAACGGGGTGTGCGACCGCTCGAATATGCCCGCGAGATGGATATGACAGGCGCGACCGATTTCGTCGCTCACGGGGTTCACGTCAACGAAACCGAAATCGACCTGCTCGCGGAGACGGGAACCGGCGTCGTCCACTGCCCGGCCTCGAACATGAAACTCGCCAGCGGGATGGCACCCGTCCAGGCAATGTTGGACGCGGGCGTCACGGTCGGACTGGGGACGGACGGCGCGGCATCGAACAATGACCTCGATATGTTCGGCGAGATGCGCGACGCGGCCATGCTTGGGAAACTCTCGGCCAACGACGCGAGTGCGGTCGACGCGGAAACGGTCGTCCGAATGGCGACCGAGGGAAGCGCGACCGTCCTCGGTTTCGACAGCGGTCGAATCGAAGAGGGTGCGAACGCCGACCTCGCAGTTCTCGACCTGTCGGTGAGTCATCTCACGCCACGTCACGACCTCGTCAGTCACCTCGCCTACGCCGCTCGCGGCAGCGATGTGAAGCATACGGTTTGTGACGGGAGGGTGCTCATGGCGGACAAAGAGGTGCTCGTGATGGACGAAACGTCGGTTCGAAAAGAGGCTGAAAAACGAGCAACGGACGCCATCCGACGTGCATCCGACTGATTTCGGCGAAACGCGTTTGCACTGGATCTCACACGATACGTTTTCGGCCGACCGCCTTCGGTAGCATTTTGGGTGCGCTCGTTCTTTTCTACAGCATGGCAGAGTATCCATCGATCAGCGAGCAACTCGACGACGTCGAGTCCGCTCGCGTCGAAGGGCATCGGAAGATGGACTGGGCGCGACAGCACATGCCGATCATGACCACCGTCAGGGAGGAGTTCGAATCGGAGAAACCCCTCGACGGCCAGCGAATCGGGATGGCAATGCACGTCGAAGCGAAAACCGCCGTGCTGGTCGAGACCCTCGCAGAAGGTGGCGCGGAAGTCGCCGTCACGGGGTGCAACCCGCTCTCGACCCACGACGACGTGAGCGCCGCGCTGGACGAACATCCGAACATCACGAGCTACGCCAAACGCGGCGTGGGCGACGAGGAGTATTACGAAGCAATCGAGGCAGTCATCGACATCGAACCGACCGTCACGGTGGACGACGGGATGGACATGGTCGCCGCAATCCACGAGGACCACCCCGAGCTTATCGACTCCGTCGTCGGCGGCTGTGAGGAGACGACGACCGGCGTCCACCGACTCCGCGCGATGGACGAAGACGGCGCACTCGACTACCCCGTCTTCGCCGTCAACGACACGCCGATGAAACGCCTGTTCGACAACGTTCACGGCACGGGCGAATCTTCGCTCGCCACCATCGCCATGACGACGAACCTCTCGTGGGCCGGAAAGACCGTCGTCGTCGCTGGCTACGGCTACTGTGGCAAAGGCGTCGCGAAGAAGGCGGCAGGCCAGAACGCGAACGTGGTCGTCACGGAAGTCGAACCGCGGCGCGCGCTCGAAGCCCACATGGAAGGCTACGATGTCAAGCCGATGGCGGAGGCCGCGAAAGAGGGCGACGTGTTCATAACGACGACTGGCAACCGCGACGTTATCACGGAAGACCATTTCGACCTGATGAAGGACGGCGTCCTCCTCGCCAACGCGGGTCACTTCGACATCGAAATCGACCTGAATCAGCTCTCCGACCTCGCCGTCAGCGAGCGGGATGCCCGCGATGGTGTCCACGAATACGAGATGGAAGACGGACGGCGTCTCAACGTCCTTGCCGAGGGCCGTCTCGTCAATCTCGCCGCACCGCTCGCGTTGGGTCACCCCGTCGAAGTGATGGACCAGAGCTTCGGCGTACAGGCCGCCTGTGTCCGCGAGATGGTCGAAAATAGCGAGAAATACGACGCTGGCGTCCACGAGGTGCCGGACGAGTTGGACAAGGAGATCGCGGAGATCAAACTCGAAGCGGACGGCGTGGAGTTCGACTCGCTCACTGACGAGCAAGCCGACTACATGGGTAGCTGGCAGCACGGAACGTAAGCGTTCGACGGTAATTGGTTTTTGTCGGTCGATAGCGCGACACCGTCGAGGCGACGGGATTAAACCACGAGCAAAGAGAGATATGGACACGAATGGCGAACGCGAAAGGCGATAGACGGGAGCGCGAACTCGTCAACAGATTGGACGAGGAAGGGTTCGCGGTCATGCGCGCCCCGGCGAGCGGTGGTGCCACCCAGCGCGAACTGCCGGACGTGCTGGCCGGAAACGGCGACGTGTTCTACGCTATCGAGGCAAAATCCAGTTCCGGAGATCCGATTTATCTCACCGGGGAGGAAGTCGAGGCGTTGGTTTACTTTTCGCAGAATTTCGGCGCGAAACCCAAAATCGGCGTGCGTTTCGACCGGGAGGATTGGTACTTTTTCCACCCGGCGGACGTCCATCAGACCGACGGGGGCAACTATCGAGTCAAAAAGGAAACCGCATTGGAGGAGGGCGAACCGATGGGGGCGCTTCAAACCGACGATGACGAAGAAGCACCCGAACACGGGATCGGAGACGTTCTCAACGCTGTCGCGGAGGGAATCCTCTCGGTGGACGAGGCAAAGGCGATGCTGGAGTAACCGCTCTCGAAACTCGCAAAGAACACCGGCGGAGTCGCTACTCGGACTCCGGGTCCGGAAAATCGGTTAGTTCGGATTGGTCTGCGGGCGGTTCGGGGCGTCGAAGCCGCGAGCGCGGGAACGAGTAGCGACGCAGATGTGATGGCCGTAACTGCTCGGGCCGCAATCCCGCCGGAATCGGGTAGAGCACTTCCACCACGGGGTCGTCCGGTGGGTATCCTTCGTTCGCCGGATACTCGGCCACGGTACAATCCTTGCCGGGTACTTCGACCGTATCGGCGCGGAACCCCGGCATTCGGACGACGACCATCAAGTCGCCGGTGTTCCGGTCGATGACGGGTTCGCCGGACTGAAGCTCGCAGTGTTCACAGAAGTGAACGGCGTCCGCTAGCTGTTCGTCCACGAAAACGACCGCCTCACAGCGGGCGCATTCGACCGCCTCCTTGCCCGGGGGTGGGACCCGTCCTTCGTTGATTTCGATGGCCACACGACGGAGGTGTTTGCACTGAACCCCGCGCATCATGTGGTCGGGACAGGTACAGCGGCCGCCGAGCAAGTCGGCGAAGTAGGTGTGGTCGCTCTGGCTTTCGACTTCGTAGAGACCGCCACCGAGCGGCGTGACGGCCATTCGCTCCGCTCTGGCACGCTGTGAGCGAGGATCAGTCTCGCCAGTGTCGGCCAGCGGAGCCAACGATACTTTTCTGGAAGCGGCTGTGTTCATTGTGTTGCTTCCTCCTACGCGAAACGAATACGGCGAAAATCAGCACGTTCCGGCGTCTCGGCGGTCGTTTCTACGTGTAAAAGGTACGTGCTGGAAGGGTGTAAGGGTTTCACCTGTTCTCGCAAGTGTCAGGTCGTTTTTCGATTTATGTTGAGGGTAATGGCCCGTTGAAAGTGGACGTCTTCGTGTTTTTCGTCGTATTTTCCGAAATCATGGGTCTGTAGCTGGCGCTTCGATATTGCCCGCAGGTGCCGACTCCAAAACGACCGCCACCACAATCGGGCATGTGGCCCGAACCGAGGGCCGCACGCCCTCCGCATCCTCCCCAATGTTCGTGTGCCTTCGCCGACCGTTGGCACGACGCCCCGCATGCGGTTTCGATCCACGAGTTGCAATCACACCGAAAGTCGATATTCTATCGCATGGATTGAAACCAGCAATCACGATAAACGCTCAGTTCAACGAAACTCCCGCTCCCGACTTCGAAGCGGAGAACTTTTGACGGAACCGCGGGAAACGCCGGACATGAATATCGAGGGCGAGAAGCTTCGTGACATCGTCGTCTCCGTCGTGTCGGTCGGTCTATTTATCGCAGTCATGCTCGTTGTCGGCAGCCAGTTCGATAGCGGCGGTCTCACGGAACAGGGAGCGCTCGCCGTCGTCGCCGTCATGGTCGGGTTCGTGTTGCTGATGACCGGAGTCGGTCTGTGGCTGGCGAACCAACACTAACGATCGCGCCAATCGGTCACGGTACCGTTCTCGTCCAGCGCGTCCTCGTAGTAGACCAACGGATGCGTAATCGTCTCACAGCGGTCGTCCTTGTTTACACAGTCATCGTATGCCTGGAGCGTCGCACAACTCGGTGGCGCGAACTGTGCGGTACGCTCGTCCCGCACTCGTTCGATTCGATAACGTAGCCGGTCCGCACGTGCCGACCCACGAACTTCACAGAGCGCCTGAATCTCGTCCGTGTCGAGCCCGATGCTGGCGAGAAACGAGACGAGGGAAAATTCCGAAGCGGGGGCGAGGCGTTCGCCGTCCCGCACGTCCGCGAGCAGGGCCTTCATACAGGGAGGGAATAGACTCGGTGCGAGCGTATCGATGTCGTGAGAAAAGTCGGCGTCGGTGAACGACGATTCGAGTTCCGACACTTCCTCGGACAGCGCATCCTCGATTTCCTCCGGGACGGAAAGGGGGAGGTCGGAGGCGATTCGCATCTCAGTAGACGCCCGAAGCAGTTCGTTGAGTTCCGCCCGCGAGACGCCGACGTAGCCGTTCGATAGTCGCCGCGAGGCAAGTCGCCACTCGTCGTCGGAAAAGTCACTGATGAGCGAAAGGTACGGCCCGACTGCGACGCCGAAATCGTCCTCGCGCTCCACGACCGATTCGGAGAGGTCGAAATCGGCCACCAGCGTATCGAGCGTGAGTGAGGCTCCCCGTGTACTCTTCAAACCGTCGTCCGGGGCCTCGAAGTCAGCGACGAACTGCTCGTAAGCTGTTCCCGCCTCAGCACTGGCGTACTTTTCGACAGCGCCGGGAGCATCGAGGAGCGATACCAGCATCCTCGCGATCGGATACGAGAGTACCTCGGCAGTCGTTCCCCATCGCCGTCCATCCGCTACCGGACGAACCGTTCCATCCAGCAGTGCGCGGCGTACGCGCTCCACACCACGCTCAACCGCCGGATGGCGGTCACCCTCACCGGCGATGATCTCGGCGAGGTTGACGTTCGCATCCCGAACCGCCTCACGAGCAGCTGTGAGAAACGGGTATCGGGCGTGGAGCGAATTCATACTCGCCAATTCGTGCGGTCACGAATAAACGCGACGGTCGCACGGTAACGGTCGATTACCCGCGGTCGCTGAGACGGAAATCCGGCGTTTCCCGACCGCACTGGAATCCAATCATCTATTACCGACGCGTGAGAAGCGGGTTCCGTGCCACGTTTCGCGTATCCGTGTCCCGACTGCCGAACCACGACGAACCTTCACGGCCCGGACTGCCGGTTCGATGGCGAGCCGTGGGCGGACATCGAAAAGTCGTACACGGACATCATCGCGGTGCTCACGACCGACTCGCACGCGGAGGCGGAACTCCGAGAGGCGGTTCACGGGCGCTGGGATGCGCTCCATGCGGCCGCACTTGACCGCCTCCGACACGAAAAACGCATAGTCGAGAGCGACGGTGCGCTTCGACTCCTCACTGCCGACGAGTTCCGAGAGACGGTGTCCGAACCGAGTTTCGAGCCGATGCAGACGATTTACGAGAAAGGAAGCGTTCCGGGAACCCACGACAACGCCGTCTTCGCCATGATCGCATGGTACGAGATGGTCGGCCTATCGTGGCCCGAAACGCGCGAGAACGTCGTCGAATGGCTCCACAAGAGCGGGACGTGGAGTCGCGGTGGCTTCGAAGAATCCTCACCCGAAGAGTTGGTCGAGAGCAAGCGACACGTCTACGAGGCAGGTTACGGGTGGAAAGAGAAAGCGCAGTCCACGAAGGCGGTTATCGACCGGAACCTCTGATTTGTGTCGTATCGGTCAGTGGATGGTGGCAACGCCCGTCGCTTCGTCGGCGTCGGAGGCGTGAAATCGAAGAAATCGAACGATCAGTCGCTCTGGATACGCGGGGCGAGCATATACGTAACTTCGCCCATTCCCTCCGCGGTTTCGAAGTGCATCTTCAGCGGGAACTCCTCGCCGAGGTCGATGGTCACTTCGCCGTTTTTCGGGAGTGCCTTGTTCATGTCCTTCAGATAGTCGAGACTGAAAAGTGAGTGGGCAGGACCTGCCGTAAGGTCGATGAGGTCGTCGGTGTCGAGTCTCAGATCGACGTTGTCGGTGTCGCCTTCCGCTTCGACGTAGAATACGTTCTCACCTTCATCCACACCGAGTGCGATGTGGTCGGAAACCATGTCGGCGGCCTTGACCGCTCGGTCGATATCCGACCCTTCGACGACGATGGTCGCGGGGAGATCGAGATCAGGGATATCCGGCTCTTGTCGGATAGAGTCCGGGTCGATAAGCGCGAGAGTGTACTCCAGCCCGTCGATTTTTATGTGAAGCTTTCGGGTTTCCTCGTCCAGTTCCATTTCGATGAGTTGGTCGGAACTGGCCATTCCTGCGATGCTTTCGAGCCGGTCCAAATTGACGCCGATGACGCCACCATCGGCCTCGTAGGATTCGAATGCCTCGTTTGAGAGTTGGAGGTCGACCATCCCGACGTTCGCCGGGTCAACCGCCTTGATAGCGAGGCCATCCTCTTCGAGGTGGATTTTACACTCATCCACCAGAACGCCCACGGAATCGATCGTCGTCCGGAGCGTATCCGCGCTCACGATAGCCTTGAACATGTTGGCGATTGCTACGAAACGGCGGCATAAAAAGTCACCCGTTCGCGCGCGCGACGTGTGCGCATGACAAACTATCAGTTTCTGCCCGACTCACCGTTTCCCACCGATTATTACGCCCGATACCAAACAGATTTTTGATAAACGTTTTACGGTAGAAGGTGTTTTTCCCGTATATGTCGCAGGAGTGGCGGCCAGACGGATATACGCTCGACGAAGACGACCCACGATGGGGTATTTGCGACTACTGCAAGAAGAAGGTCTTCGTCGGCGGGAAGAACAAATCGGATCTCGTCCGACATCAGGACGAATGTGAGTACCGCTAGCTGTTTTTATCTATTTTGGCGAGGAGCGATCCGCGAAGTGGAAGACGACGAGAGGAGCGAACGAAGGGCGTTTACGCCTCGGAGCGATAACACACAGCAACAGATGGCTCGCAAAGACCACTATTACAACAAATCAAAGCAGGAAGGGTATCGATCCCGGTCTGCCTACAAGCTACAGCAGTTGGACGAAGAGGCACATCTCATCGACGCGGGAGAAACTGTTATCGACCTCGGTGCCGCCCCTGGCGGCTGGCTTCAGGTCGCAAAGGAGAAAGTCGGCGATGCCGGAACAGTCGTCGGTGTGGACCTCCAGCGAATCGACGAGGTGGACGGCGTCGAAACGATTCGTGGCGACATGACCGAGGAGAAAACGCGCGAAAAAGTCCGCGAGACGGTGGGCACCGCTGACGTGGTGCTCTCGGACATGGCACCGAACATGACCGGCGAGTATAGTCTCGACCACGCTCGCTCGGTTTACTTGGCTCGGCTGGCGTTCGAGACGGCGCTGGAAGTGCTCGACAGCGGCGGCGACTTCGTCGCAAAGGTGTTTCAGGGTCCGGATTTGGACGACCTGCGCGCCGACATCGAGGACGAGTTCGAGTACGTCAGAACGATGAGCCCCGACGCCTCGCGCGATGAGTCCTCCGAAGTGTATCTCGTCGCCCGTGGCTACCTCACATCACCCGTCGAAGCGGGCGACACCCTCGAAGTGACCATCGAAAGCGTCGGTAGCGAAGGCGACGGTATCGCAAAAGTAGACGGCTACACCTTGTTCGTGCCGAGCACCGAAGCGGGCGACACGGTCAAAATCCGCGTCGAAGAAGTGAAACCGCGGTTCGGGTTCGCGCAACGGATCGACTGACGAGGCCAGTCGTCAATAATCGAGGGTCGATATGCCGACTGGAGGTTCGATTCGCCAACGTTCGTTTTCAGTCCACTGAGCGTTAGTCCGCCGCGGTTGAATACGACGGCGCGTGGCCCTGCGAACGCAAGTAACCGACGACGACGTACACGAGCGGCGTGTCGAGGAATGCGATGAGAAGCTTCAGGATGTACTGGCCGACGATGAGCGCAAGAATGATTTCACCGGGAAGTTTCGCACCGATTCCGAGGTACTGCGGGAAGATGAAGAACGCCACGCCGACGAAAATGACGGTGTCGATGGCCTGACTGCTCGCCGTCGAACCGATGTTGCGCGCCCAAAGATGCGCGTTGCCGGTGAGTTCGCGGATTTTATGGAATACGACGACGTCCCAGTTCTGGCTGACGACGTAGGCCAGCAGGCTTCCGACCACGATGGGCGTGCTCGCCCCGAGAACGGTTCGGAACTTCTGTGGATCGACACTGGACTGTGCGGCAGGGGCCTGTATGGTAGACCAGACGAGCACCAGCATGACGAAGTTCATCGCGAACGCGACGTTCACCAGTCGAGTCGCCGCCTTCCGGCCGTACAGTTCGGAGTAGCAGTCCGACGCGAAAAAGGTCAGCGCGTAGGCCAGCGCCGCTCCGGGGAGGACGAGCGAATCGCCAGCGATCGGAAGGGAGAACGGAAGCGAGAACGCCAACACCTTCGCGGCGGTGAGTTGTGCCGTCACGAGTGCGGTGACGAACACGGCGGCGATAGCGAGTTGACCGGTTGCAAGCACGGACTGTGGTCTTCCGCTAGTCATCTTGCAATCTCCCGTGGCGCTTGTCTATCTCGTCCAAAACGTCCAGCATCTTCCTGACGGAGGCACGAATCGCCTCACTCCGGTTGACGAACTTGCCGTCCTCACCGACGTGCTCGTCCAAATCGGCGAGCAGTTCGTCGGGGACCTCGACGCTTATCTTGCTCATACCGTGATATTCTCAGAAGCATACTTAAGCACACCGTCAGGCACGCCTTCCGCCGAGCGTGAACAGCCACAGGATGGCGAGTCCCAATCCATAGGCGAACGAGACGGGGATGGCGACGAGGAACATCGTGTAGAGGCTGTCCGGGGTCACCAGTCCCGCAACCGCGAAGGTGCCGACGACGAACACTCGCCAGCGGTCGCGCATCGATTTGTAGTTGAGGATACCACCCGCGTGGAACAGGAACATCGTGATCGGGATGTCAGCAAGCAGGCCGATACCGACCGTGGTGAGGAAGACGAGCCAGAAGAAGCTCTTCACCCGGTAGGAAATCAGCATGTCCGCGGCGTGAGCGTCGGTGACGAGCCACGAGATGATGCTCGGAGCGACGAGGCCGTATCCGATCGCGCTACCGACCACGAGGCCGCCGAAGAGCGTCGCGCCCCAGATAAAGAACACGTTGCGGTTACCCCTAACGAGGCGTCGCTCCTTCATCGCGGGCCAACCGTAGTACATCACCATCGGAAGGACGGAGACGGCTGCGAGAAGGGTGCTGATTTTCACCTCGAAAATGAGCGCCTCGACGGGGTGAAGCGTGACGATGTTGAGTAAGTCGCCTTTCTGGACGATTTCCTGCGGAACACGTCGCGTGAAGTCGTCGTTGATGTAGCCGATACCGCCCCGGTACAGCCCGACGAATACGCCCGCGAGAACGAGCATGAACACGCCGACGATGCGGAACATCTTCGACGTGAGACTCTGGAAGATGAACGCGATGTCGTAGTAGTACCCGCCGATGTCGTCCTCGGTCGTTTCGTCCTCCGTGAAGGCGTTCGCCATGCCCGCCGCAGTGCTCTGGAGGACGTTTTCATCGTCGTTCGCGTCCTGTTGTTTGGCGACGTCCTCGGCGAGCGGTGCTTCACCGTCCTCAGGAACTCTGGGTTCGTCCGACTCCTCCGCTTCCTCCTCGTGAACTTCGTCCCACCGGTCGAGGATGAGTTGGGCCTTGTCGGGGTCGTCGTCGTCCATCGCTGCACGCGCGTGGTCGAGCGATTTGCTCTCGCTCATCTCCTCGAACACTTCGGGTGGGGCTGCACGCACGCCCGCGGCGTCGAGTTCGTCGATATCTAGCTCACTCGGTGCGCCGGAACGTTCCATGGTCGAACCCGCTTCGAGCGACGCGAACAGGAAATACAGTACCGCGATAACGAGTGCGAGAAGCGCGACGGCCGCCACGACGACGATGATCGCCGATTCACGCGGGACGCCGAGTATGGATTCGACGGTCGGAACGTCGTTTATCGGGCGGTACTCCGCCGGGAGTTTGGGCAGCAGTTCGTTCTGAACGTAGACGCCGCCGCCTCGCGAAATGAATAGATAGGTTCCGCCCGCCACGAGGAGCGTGATACCGACGATGTGGTTCCACTTGTTTCGCACCGTCTTCCGGAGGCTTACCTCCTCGCTTCCGCGACGGATGGTGACGACGATTTTCGTCAGGTAGAGGCTGAACCCGTAGAGGACGAGCAATGGTGCGGCCCACATGATCTGCGTAAAGGGATCCGGGGGCGAGAACACTGCACCGAACGTGAAGATGGCGATAACCGCATACCGCCATTTGTCACGGAAGGTTTCATACGGTACGATGCCCGTGTAGCCGAGGATGCTCATGATGAGCGGCATCTCGGCGGCGAGGCCGAACGAGAGCGTGAGGACGAGAACGAACTCGGTCCACTCCACGATTCCGTAGTTCGGACTGAACCCCGCGTTGACCGCGTTCTCGGCGAGGAACTTGAACATCAGTGGGAAGAAAAGCGAGTAGCCGTACGAGAGGCCCCCGATGAACAGGAGAATGGCGAGAACGACCATCGGGATGATCTTCCAGTAGGAAAGGGAGAGGTCGGGATACCATTCGCGTTGACGAAGCGAATCGCGTCCGAGATAGAGCAAAACGGGGAGTGCGATGAGCGCACCCGCAACCATCGCGATTTTCGCCTGGAGGAGGATAACGTCGAACGGGGTTACCGCGACGATTTTGACGTTGTCCATGACGTGCTGCGGCATCCCGGAGGTCGTAACGTCCTCCAGAAACGGCCAGATGACCATCGACATCGCGTAGAACGACCCGAGGAACCCGATAACGAACACGATGAAGACTTTCTGCAGATGTGTCTGCGCAGTCGAAAGCATCGCTCCGAGCGTTTCACGGCCACTAGCGACAGTTTTCGCGGTATCTTCACCGATAACGCTGTTCCCCGAGGTAGACATTCCTTGCGAATGGTAACCCCGTCCCAGTTATCAATCTTCTCGTCTCGCAAGATGAAGAAAGCCTATAATAACACGGATACCTAGCACCGGGTGAATGGGCGAAGAATCGGAGGCGACAGCAGGAAGCAATCTCTCGAAGTCCCCGAACACGGAGGATATTCGGGAGCCACCGGAGGAAGAGGACCACCTCTACGCGCCGGAAGACCCGGAACCGGCGGTCGAGCGACCGAGCCAGCCAACCGACGACCAGGAGATGCCGTTGGCGGACCACATAGAGGAGATGATAAAACGGCTCGCGGTCATTCTCATCGTCGCGGGCGTCGTGAGCGTCATCACGCTCCCGTTCGCCGAGAAGGTCATCAACTTCCTTTGGTACTCGGTGCTTCCGATCAGCGAAGGGACGCGTCCTCGGCTCTACCATCCGCTCGCGCTCGTCATGACGGAACTCAAGGTCGCCAGCCTCGCCGGGGTTATCGTCGCCCTCCCCGTGATGGTGTACCAAACGTACCTGTTCATGCGCCCTGGCCTGTATCCGAACGAACGCCGATACTACCTCGCCGCCGTCCCGACCAGCCTCGTCCTCGCCTTCGTCGGTGTCAGCTTCGCCTACTTCCTCATCCTCCCCGCCATCTTCACTTACTTCCTCTCGTACACCCAAAATGCGGAGGTCGTCACCGTCGCGTTCGGCCTGACGAAGACGTTCGACCTCATCCTGATGATGATGGGTGTGCTGGCGGTCGTCTTCCAGATTCCGCTGCTCATCATGCTCGCGATCATGATGGGGCTGACGACCCGTCAGTGGATGGCCGACCGCCGCCTCTACTTCTGGAGCGGGTTCCTCGGCTTCTCGTTCCTGTTCAGTCCAGACCCGACCGGTATGGCGCCCTTCCTCGTGGCACTCACGATGGTCGGACTGTTCGAAGGGACGCTGCTCCTCCTGAAGTGGACGGGCAGGTAACGTTTCATATCGTTTCGTTTCAGCAGTGACACTCGTCCCCTCACGCAACGATAGCTTTCGAGCATCGTAATCAGTTTATAACTAAGGGGATACGTTGCCTACCTATTGGTAGCGTTCGTGCCTTGCCCTTAGCTCGCGTGCCAGCAGCTACAGACCGCAGTTCGCGTGCCAGCCAACTGCCACCCTTTGGGTGCGAACGCCCATAATCGATTTCTACGAGTCGTTCGTCGGATAGTCAGCCGCAAAGACGTCTTCGACCACCGGTTCGGCTTGTCGTTCCGACGCACCTTCTGGACTCACGCTACCGGTTCGGTAGCCGCCTAAATCCAGCGTGACGTGGTCGAAGCCGAGTTCCGTGAGATGGTCGTGGGCGGCGCTGGCGAACTCCTCGTCCAAAGCACGATCGAGTTCTCCCTCGCCGACTTCGATACGCGCGAGACCGTCGTGATCGCGGATTCGGAACTGCGAAAATCCCCATTGGCGAAGCAGTGCTTCCGCGCGCTCGATGCGTGAAAGTCGCTCTTCGGTCACTTCCAAGCCGGTCGGGATGCGCGAGGAGAGACATGCCATGGACGGTTTGTCGGCGACCGAGAGCCCATACTTGTCCGCGATGTCACGAACTTCGGCCTTCGAGATATCGTGTTGAAGCAGTGGCGAGTACGCGTCGAGTTCCTCCACTGCCCGCAATCCGGGGCGGTGACCGGCATCGACGTCGTCGGCGTTCGTCCCGTCACAGACGATATCGATGCCGAGTTCGTTCGCTTTCTCGAACATCGTGCCGAGACGCATCGTCCGGCAGTGATAACAGCGGTCGTCGTCGTTGGCGACGAACGCGGGGTCGTCCAGTTCGCTGAATTCGGCGATTTCGTGCCTGATTCCGATCTCCTCGGCGACGCGAGTCGCATCTTCGAGCTCGGCATCCGGAAGCGTCTCGCTCTTTGCGGTACACGCGACGGCATCGTCACCCAACGCGTCGTGCGCAACGGCGGCGACGACGCTCGAATCGACGCCACCACTGAACGCGATGAGCACGCCCTCGCGGTCGGCGAGGTCCCCTTTGACAGCGGCCAGTTTCTCCTCGACGGTCGGCATATCATTCCTTCTCGTCTGCGCACGCAAAAGCCCCTCGTGATGTGCGTCGGTCTGTTCGGTCATGAAAATGTGACTCGGATATCAGACCGTGCCACGGGGTCGTCCCGACGACGGATCGCTCCCGCTGAGAGGAGCGAATTCAGCGCACGCAGAAACCGCCAAATCTCTGGAAGGCCGGTTCTACGCGACCACGAATGACGGCAGTGACGTACCGACGGTCCTCACTGGTGCCCGTTTCTCGCCGCCGCGCGTCGGGAACGTTTTTGATGTATGACGAAATAGCTCGGAGCGAATGGATTTCGAGGCGATACCCGGTGTCGGTACGAAGACAGCCGACGCGCTCGCGGAACTGGAGGACTCCGAATATGCGCTAAAAACCGGCGATGTGGCGACCCTCGCACGTGCCCCCGGCATCACGGAAGGGCGCGCCGCCACCATCGCGCGCGCCGCAATCAGGATTCGACACGACGACCCGGGCGACTTTCTCGCGACCGACAGGGCACGGGAACTGTATCGGGAGGTTCTTTCCCTTCTGCAAGCGCGAGCCGTCACGACCTATGCCGAAAAGCGTCTCGAAACGCTGTATCCGAGCGCGACTGCATCCCGCATCGAGGAGGTGCACGAACTCACCGCGCGAGCGATGGAGCGAACCCCGAGCGCCGACGTGCGGGATGCGCTGACCGGCGTCGAGCCACTCGCAAAACCACGCGACGTGACGGTCCGTGACCGGTGTCTGGCGACGACGGACGCCGAACGGTACGCGAATGCACGCAAGCAAATTCCGGAACTCCCCGTCGAGGTAGTCGAAGACGCCCGCGAATTAGCCGAACTGGCTCGCGGGTACTCGACCGTCGTCGCGCTGGACGAGTCGTTCACGGGTGTCACTGTCGAGGGAGATGTTCGGGTCGACCCCGCGGCGCTCGAAACACCCGCCGAACTCGTCCCCGAACGACCGCTCGCCTTTTTCGCCGAAAATCGTGAGACGCTTCTCGCGGCGGCGAAAGTCCACCGCGTCGCCGGGTTGGATGCACCCCTCGATATCGCGTCACTCGAATCCGCACTGTCACGAGTTACCAGAGAGGGCGGCGTGACGGGCGACGACGAACTCTCCCGCCTGACCGACGCAATCGCCGATTTGGATGCCGCCGTCTCGATGGCAGAAAACGTTGCGAACGACCGACTCAGGGACGCGATTCGGGAGCGAGACGTGACCATCGAAGGGTCCGATTTACTCTCGTTGGTCGAGCGGGGTGCTGGCGTAGACTCCCTGCTCTCGCGCGAACTGGCGGACGAGTACGATGCCGCCATCGAGGCCGCCCGTGACCACCTCATCGAGACGCTTTCGTTGGACGCCGGTGAGACCGAAATCGCTCGACAGGCGTTTCCCGACGAACCCTCGTTTCCGGTCGAACACGACGAAAGTGTGATAACACGCCTCAGAGAGGAGCTGGAAGCCGAGAAATCGAGACGGGCGGAGCGCCACAAACGCGACCTCGCACGAACACTCGCGGACGAACGCGAATCCGCCGAGAAACTCGTCCACGCCGCGCTCGAGCTGGACGTAGAACTCGCCATCTCCCGGTTCGCTCGTGATTTCGAGTGTGTACTGCCGGAGTTCGGCGGACGAGGGTTCGACATTGTCGGTGGTCGGTCGCCCATGCTCGACGTTGATTTCGCCGAGGTCGAACCGGTCGACTACGGTGTCACAGGTGTCGCACTCCTCTCGGGAGTGAACAGTGGGGGGAAAACCTCGACACTCGATTTGGTGGCACTCATCGTCATTCTCGCGCAGATGGGACTTCCGGTCCCCGCCGATTCGGTTCGAGTAGCACGGTTCGAGGAGTTACACTACCACGGTAAGACACAGGGTACCCTCGACGCCGGGGCGTTCGAGAGCACGCTTCGGGAGTTCGCATCCCTCGCGGACGGGGAGGCGGGCCGACTCGTATTGGTAGACGAACTCGAAAGCATCACTGAACCCGGTGCGAGCGCGAAAATCATCGCCGGAATTCTGGAGGAACTCGGCGAGCGCGACGTGACCGGCGTGTTCGTCTCCCACCTTGCGGATGAGATCCGAGACGTAGCAGACGAGGCGGTTGCAGTGGACGGCATCGAGGCGAAGGGATTGGTCGATGGCGAGTTAGTCGTCGAACGCTCGCCGGTGAAGAACCATCTCGCGAGGTCTACGCCCGAGTTGATCGTCGAGAAGTTGGCTGACGGCGGCGAGAGTGGATTTTACGATCGTTTACTCGAAAAGTTCAGGTAGACATCCCCGGTGTTGTTTCCTTGGAGAACTGATTGGAACGGAATCGACACCGAAACCGCTGCGGGACTGGCGGTACAGTGATGCGATTTGCAGTCGGCAACCGTAATCATCTCACGGGAAACGAGCGATAACGGAACGAATGGGGCGTGTCGAAAACGACCATCCGCGTCTCACAGCCAGAAATATTACTTACCTCCCCACCGTCACCGTTTCCACCCCAGCGGGGGAAACAGCACGAAACGGAGAGATTCAACAATGGCACAACAGTTCGAATGTACGCAACAGGATTGTGACTTCATGGTGCGAGCGAACGACGAGAATGAAGTCGTCGAGATGGTCCAAGAACACGCCCAGAACAGACACGGTATGTCGATGGACAGAAACGACATACAAAGCGCAATTCAACAGAGCTAGGGTCGAGACACCCTGTTTGCTAACTTTTTGTCTCTGGCGAAGGATTAAGTACCTCCGGAAGCGTGGTGAAAGTGATGGCAGACGACCCCGACGAGGGGATGTTGTCGTGGGACGAGTCGGTGTTCCGCGAGGAACACGTCTTCGAAATCGACTACGTGCCGGAGACGTTCGAACACCGCGCATCCCAGATGCAGAGCTTGCAGTACGCGCTCAGGCCAGCAGTGCGTGGGTCGCGCCCCCTCAACGTCATGGCACGCGGACCGCCCGGGACTGGCAAGACGACCGCGGTGCAGAAACTGTTCGATGAGCTGTCGGCCCAGACCGACGTCCGAACCGTCCGCGTCAACTGTCAAGTGGATTCGACGCGATACGCGATTTTCTCCCGAATCTTCGAGGGAATTTTCGAGTACGAACCGCCGTCAAGCGGCATCTCGTTCAAGAAACTGTTCCGCCAGATAACGGACAAACTGGTCGAGGACGACGAAGTGCTCGTCGTCGCGCTGGACGACGTGAACTATCTGTTCTACGAAGGGGAAGCCTCCGATACGCTTTACTCGCTCCTGCGCGCCCACGAGGCCCACAGCGGCGCGAAAATCGGGGTCATCGTGGTCTCCTCCGACCTCAATTTGGACGTTATCGAGGAACTCGATACGCGGGTACAAAGCGTCTTCCGGCCCGAGGACGTGTATTTCCCGGTCTACGACCGTGAAGAGATCATCGGCATCCTCGGCGAACGCGTCAAACGCGGGTTCCACGAGGGTGTCATCGGACCGGAGGTACTGGAACGCGTGGCCGAACTCACGGCCGAGAGCGGCGACCTCCGGGTCGGTATCGACCTGCTCCGCCGGGCCGGACTGAACGCCGAGATGCGCGCCAGTCGAACCGTCAGCCTACAGGACGTGGAAGACGCCTACGAGAAATCGAAGTTCGTCCACCTCTCGCATAGCCTGCACGCGCTGAGTGAAAACGAGGTTTCCCTCGTCCGGGTCATCGCCGAACACGACGGTAAGCAGGCTGGCGACGTATACGAGGCGTTCCACGACGAAACCGACTTGGGCTACACGCGCTACTCGGAGATCATCAACAAACTCGACCAACTCGGCATCATCGACGCGACCTACACAAACGTCGAAGGCCGCGGTCGGTCGCGGTCGCTGTCGCTGCGATACGACCCGGATGCGGTGTTGGCGAGATTGGACGATTGAGTCGATATCCCTTATTTGTTGTACGGCGTGTCGGTACAACGTTCGGACGATAGATTCGATCCCATCGTTTAAGAAAAACGTTTGCGGTCAGTCAGCCCCTGCTGCTGCCTGTTGCCGTTGAATGTACTCGACGATTTCGGTCGTCTCATCGACGAACTCGTCCAAGTCCACCTCGTTTCCGTGGAGCACCGTCGAGAAGTACTGGGTCGTACTGGCGAGATTGATGGCCTCTTCGAGTTCCACCTCCGTGACGTCCTCCATTCGTGCATCCTCCTTGTGGAAGTGGGTACAGTACGGGCAGTTGATGGCCGCCGCCACGCCGACGCCAATGAGCGCTTTCTCCCGTGCGGACAGTTCCGTCTCCCCGAATTCGAGGTCTCGGACGAGTTTCCAACTGTGATCGCTGGCCGGTTCCGAAAGGTTCGTGATCCAGCTTGGAACGAGTCCACAGTCCTCTTCGATTTCGTTCCGTATTTCGGTCGATACCATGATTCCCCCCATTGGGTTTCGCCAATGTGCGTATAACCTCCACCGACCGGAGTCGATGTCGCACCGGAAACCCATCATCAATAGACGACCAGCGAAGTAATGAAAATCAGCTAATGGCGTCTGATAACAGAGCGTATAGCGTTACGGGTTTTGCGGTATAGGTTATGCTGTGCCATGGTAAAACGCGACTGAGTGCTGCGGTAGACCACTGCGATACGCTTCGAGAGGACCGTTTTCCGCAGCGAGGTCGTGATTTTCCGACTCAAAACCCCTCGGCGTGCGGACGAACGTCCAGTTCGAGCGTCCATGCACTCTTGTCCTGCTCCACGAGATGCCAATACGACTCGGCGATGGCGTCGGGGTCGAGGTAGTCCTCGGTCGAATCGACATCCGTCTCGGACGGGAGAATCCCACCGTCGATGACGACGTGTGCGACGTGAATCCCCTTGGGGCCGAGTTCGCGGGCCATCGACTCCGCCAACCCTCGCACGGCGAACTTCGCACTGCTGAATCCGACCGCACCGCCTCGCCCACGAACCGACGAAGTTGCGCCGGTGAACAGTATCGTTCCGCCGTTATCGAGCATGTCTGAGAGGGCTTCTTTCGAGCAGAGGAAGCCGCCGTAGGCCGCGACCCGCCACGCGTGTTCGAACTCATCCGACGAGCAGTCCTGAAGCCCCTTCCACGTCGCACCACTCGCGTGGTTGACCAGTATTTCGATAGGGCCGAGTTCGTCGCGGACACGCTCGAAGCCTCTCGTAACCGCGTCAGGATCGGTTACGTCCACTTCGACGCCCATGACGGGCATCGGCAGGTCCGCCGCGAGCGATTCGACGTATTCTCCCGAACGGGCGAACAGACCGAGGGAACAGCCCTCATCGGCGAACTTACGGGCTAGTGACGCGCCGAGGCCCGGACCGACCCCGGCAACGATGGCAGTGCGTGGCATGCGTGAGGTACGGCGTTGCCCGATAGAAACGTACTGGCTTATGCAAACGACCCGCTCAAGTACCTCGAATCCCTACGGGAAATACCATGAGTGACACCCAGTCCGGGCCGCTCAGGCCCGACAACCCGGACGCCGAAACCGAGTTCCGGGTGGACGCCCCGTTCGACCCGGCCGGTGACCAACCCGAAGCCATCGAGCAGTTGGCAGCGGGATACGACGAGGGAATGGAAAAACAGACCCTGCTGGGCGTCACGGGGTCGGGGAAGACGAACACCGTCTCGTGGGTCGTCGAAGAGATACAGAAACCGACGCTGGTCATCGCCCACAACAAGACGCTGGCGGCGCAGTTGTACGAGGAGTTCCGGAACCTCTTCCCGGACAACGCGGTGGAGTATTTCGTCTCCTATTACGACTATTACCAACCCGAGGCCTACGTCGAGCAGACCGACACCTACATCGACAAGGACGCTTCCATCAACGAGGAGATCGACCGCCTCCGCCACTCCGCGACGCGTTCCCTTTTGACTCGGGATGACGTGATCGTCGTTGCATCGGTGTCCGCGATTTACGGACTGGGTGACCCGCGAAACTACGAGGAGATGAGCCTGCGCCTCGAAGTCAGCCAGGAAATCGGGCGCGACGAACTGCTCGCTCGCCTCGTGGATTTGAACTACGAGCGCAACGATATGGATTTCACGCAGGGGACGTTCCGCGTCCGCGGTGACACCGTCGAAATATTCCCGATGTACGGGCGGTACGCGGTTCGCGTCGAACTCTGGGGCGACGAAATCGACCGAATGGTGAAGATCGATCCGCTCGAAGGTGAAGTAAAATCACAGGAACCCGCCGTCCTCGTCCACCCGGCGGAGCACTACTCAATTCCGGAACAGACGATGAGCGATGCGATCGCGGAGATCGAGACGGATTTGGAAAACCGGATTCGGTATTTCGAGCGAAACGGCGATCTCGTGGCCGCCCAGCGAATCGAGGAGCGGACGACGTTCGATTTGGAGATGATGAAGGAAGCGGGCTACTGTTCGGGTATCGAGAACTACTCCGTGTATCTCTCCGATCGCGACGTTGGCGAGGCACCGTATACCCTTCTCGATTACTTCCCCGACGATTTTCTCTGTGTCATCGACGAATCGCACCAGACGGTTCCGCAAATCAAGGGCCAGTTCGCAGGCGACAAGTCCCGGAAGGATTCGTTGGTCGAGAACGGGTTCAGACTTCCCACGGCCTACGACAACCGCCCGCTCACGTTCGAGGAGTTCGAAGAAAAGAGCGCGAAGACGTTGTACATCTCCGCGACACCCGCCGATTACGAACAGGAGGAGAGCGAGCAGGTCGTCGAACAGATCGTTCGGCCGACGCACCTCGTCGACCCCATGGTCGAAGTCAGCGACGCATCGGGGCAGATCGACGATTTGATGAACCGTATCGACGCGCGAGTCGAAGCGGACGAGCGCGTCCTCGTCACGACGCTGACGAAGCGGATGGCCGAAGACCTCACCGAATACCTCGAGGAGGCGGGCGTCGCCGTCGAATATATGCACGACGAGACGGACACCCTCGAGCGGCACGAACTGGTTCGTGGGCTTCGGTTGGGCGAGTTCGACGTGCTGGTCGGCATCAACCTGCTCCGAGAAGGGTTGGACATCCCCGAAGTGTCGATGGTCGCGATCCTCGACGCCGACCAACAAGGATTCCTGCGTTCCGAAACCTCGCTCGTGCAGACGATGGGTCGTGCGGCCCGCAACGTCAACGGCGAAGTCGTGCTGTACGCGGACGAGGTAACCGACGCGATGGAAGCCGCGATGGATGAAACCCGACGCAGAAGGGAGATCCAACGGGAGTTCAACGAAGAACACGGGTTCGAACCACAAACCATCGACAAAGCGGTTTCCGAGGCGAACCTGCCGGGAAGCAAGACCGATACGAGCACCGTTACCGGAAGCGCGCCCGAGACGGACGAGGAGGCGGCCCAGTACATCGAAGAGCTCGAAACGCGCATGCAAGAGGCCGCAAGCAACCTCGAATTCGAGCTCGCTGCCGACATCCGTGACCGGATTCAAGACGTTCGTGCGGAGTTCGAAGTCGACATGGGAATCGAACCCGAAGGCGGCGTCGAACCGGGGTTGGACGAGTTCTAATCCGCATCATCGTTCTCGGGAATCCCGTTCGATATCAACTTTTTTCAGTATGAACGGTCGTATAGCAGCCACAATGATACGTGCACTCCGAGCGGACGCGCTGAATCGAACGACCCGATCACGGCACCCGACGCTACCGGATGAGGGGGTCAGCTGAAAATGTCGCTCCCGCTGGGGTTCTCGCCGGTCGGTCTGGTCGCGTTCGTCCTGCTGACGTTCGCCATCTGCACGACCGTCAACACCTTCGCCATGGAGGCCGCAGTGCTGTTCACACCCGCCTTCCTCTTCGTCTATCCGAAACTCGTTCCGGCGTTTCCCGACCTCGCACTGCAGGGTGCGATCGGGCTAGCGTTGTTCGTCGAACTGTTCGGCTACACCAGTAGCGTCACGGCGTTCTGGCTCCGCGGACAGGTGAACTGGGGCATCGCCAAATCCATCCTCGTCGTGAGCATCCCAGTCGCCATCGTCGCCCGCGCAGTGTCGTACTTCGTTCCGTCCTCGGCACTGAAAATGCTGTTCGGCGGGATGTTGCTCGTGCTTTCGGGTATCCTCTACGACGCACACCGTGACGGGAAATCGCTCTCCGACTGGGTTTCCGGCACTCGACTCGAAAGCTTCCTCTCCAGTAGGGATGCGGTACGGACGGACGGTGGGACACCGGTCACCCAATTCGACGGATTCGACCAAGCCATCGCTGGCGTCGGTGGTTCGATGGCGGGACTCGTCGGTATCGCTATCGGTGAACTCGCACAAACGCTGTTGACGGTTCGCAAGAAAATCCCGATTCGTCACTCGACCGGAACGAGCGCGCTCGTTCTCCATGGAACCATCGTTTCGGCACTCGCTGCAAATCTCGTACTCCTGCGCTACGCACCGGCAGCACTCAGCGGGCATCATTTCACCGTTCCGTTCGGATTCGGTCTCGTGGCCGGACTGACTTGCATCGTCGGCGGCCAGATGGGTGCGTTGCTCAACAGTCGAGTTCCGGAAAAACGGACGGTTCAGACGATGATGGTTGTATACTCCCTCGTCGGTGTACTCACCCTGTTCCGCGTCATCGTCCTCGGGTGAACCCCATCGAGCGTTTCGCTTCCGACGGGTCAGTTCGCCTTAGGTTCCGTTTCCCGACCGATTTCCGTCGCCTCATCGACCTCGATATCGAGTTCGGTTAGCATCTCCTCGATATCGTCTAACCCGAGCAGTTTCTCCGTTTCAGGATCGAACTCGTTGCTCTCCAGCATTGCGCCGTTGCCCTGCACATCGCTACCGGAGAGGAGTTTGCCGTACCGACCGACCAACGAGGAGAGTTCCTGTGGCAGGACGAACGTGGCCGATTTGCTCTCGCCGATACGCTTGAGCGAATCCATTCCCCGGTCAATGATCGCCCGTTCACCCATCGATTCGGCGGATTTCGCACGAAGAACGATGGAAACCGCATCACCCTGTGCTTCGAGGATTTGGCTCTGTTTTTCTCCCTGTGCTCGGATGATGTTCGACGCTTTTTCTCCCTCTGCCATCTCGATGGCGCTTCGGCGTTCACCCTGCGCTTCGAGGATCATCGCTCGGCGGCGGCGTTCGGCGCTCGTCTGTTGTTCCATCGCGCCGACGACTGAGCGACTCGGCATAACCTCACGAACTTCGACGCTCTCGACACGGATGCCCCACTCGTCCGTCGGCGGGTCGATTTCCTCGCGGATTCGGGTGTTGATAACGTCCCGGCGACTGAGCGTTTCGTCCAGTTTCATATCCCCGAGCACTGCTCGGAGGGTCGTCTGTCCGAGGTTGGCGACCGCCCTTTCGTAATCATCGACGCCGAGGAACGCTCGTTTCGGGTCCATCACCCGAACGTAGAGCACGGCATCGGCGATGACGGGCGAGTTGTCCTCCGTAATGGCCTCCTGCTTCGGCACGTCGAACACCCGTGTCCGCATGTCGAATCGGTGTGTCGCGCTGACGAACGGAGGGATGAAGTGGATGCCGGGGTCGAGGAGCTTCCGATACTCGCCGAAGACGGTCAGTGCTCGCTTTTCGTAGGGCCCGACGATTTCCACGGCGCTGTTGACCGTTATCGCGGCGAGACCGAGGAGGAGAATCCCCGCAATCGCCATCGCGTCGAGAAACGGCAGGGCGAGAATGAAGAACGCCACGAAGGCGATGGCGAGGAGGACGGACCCTGCGCTCACTCTCGCGGTCGTCTTGCCGAGAGTGTAGAGGGGGTGGTTCATACGTGTGTCTTAAGCCACCAATCGCTTAACAGTTACGTGCTACCGAATGCCGAGTCCGTTTCTTGTTTTGCTACCGAGTCACCCAACACGGTGTTCCCCGACCGGAACCCGTCGAAATGTCCACCCTCCAGGAAGTCTACTTCGCCACCGTCTCTCGCCTGTCCCCTTCCTGCACTTCGGGTTCGATGTACACCTTCTTCACGTGGTCGTTCGCCGCGAACATCTCGTTCTCGATGTGCGTGATTCGGTCGTCCATCTCGCCCGTGTCGAGTTCCGGGTCGAACGCCACGTCGGCGGCGATGATGACCTTCCCGGGACCGAAATAGACGGTTCGGAAGTCGATGATCTCCGTCACGCCGTCCGATTCGTCTAGCATGATACGGAGTTCGTCTTCTTCCTCTTCGGGAAGACTCTCGCCGAGGAGGAGTCGTTTGTTCTCCCACGCGAGCGCGACGGCGAATCCCATCAGCATGAGGCCGATGAGCAGGGCGGACGCCGCGTCGTACATCGGATTTCCGGTAACTCGGGAGAGGTAGACACCGAACAACGCGATTCCCGCGCCGCAGAGCGCGATCGTGTCCTCCGTTAGCGCCGTCAGGGTCGTCACGTCGCTGGTCTTGCGGAAGGCCTCCCGGAAGCCGCTCCAGTCGCGACGGTTGATTTCGATTTTCATCGCCTTGTAGGCCTTGATGAACGCATAACTTTCGAAGAGGATGGCACCGATGAGGACGGCGTAGTTGACGTATATCGGGTCGAACGTTTGCCCGAGGAGGTGCACCGGTTCGATGTGTTCGGCGTGGGGATGCATCAGTGCGTTGTAGCCGTGTTTCGCGCTCTCCCATCCGGCGATACCAAAGAGCAAGACGCTCACGAGAAAACTGTAGAAGAACTGTGCCTTGCCGTAGCCGAAGGGGTGTCCACGGGTTGCCTCACGTCCGCTGTACCGAATACCGATGAGGAGGAACACCTGATTTCCGGTGTCCGAGATGGAGTGGTACGTCTCCGAGAGCATCGCCGGACTCAGGGTGAGGAGATACCCGATGAATTTCAACACGGCAATCGCCCCGTTCGCGAGAAGGGCGGCAATTACGACGGACTTGCTACTCGCCATTACCCGAATAGCATCACGGAGGTGTCAAAGTCCTTACGACGGAACACGCAAGTCCATCCGATACCAACGCCGGCGTATGATAACCATCGTTTCCGACACCCACAGCGAGACGGGTCACGAACTCTCGGGGCGAACCGGAGAGGCAGTCCGCGAGGCCGACCTCGTCGTTCACGCGGGAGACTTTACGACCGAGGCCGCACTCGACGCGTTCGAAGCCGAGAGCAACCGATTGGCCGCAGTTCACGGCAACAACGCGACGCCGGGCGTGCTCGACCGGCTTCCAAAGGTTCGAACCTTTGAAACAAACGGCGTTCGGTTCGTGCTCACCCATCGACAGCGGGGTGGGAACACGGGACTGGAGCTACTCGGACGAGAGCGTGACGCGGACGTCGTCGTGTTCGGTCACTCACACCGACATCTGGTGGCGAACGTTGGTGAAGTATTGTTGTTGAACCCCGGCAGTCACGCTCGTCCACGGGGGGGACTGCCGACACATATCGAGTTGGAACCGCAGGAGGAGGGCTTCGGTGGTGGAGTTTTCAGGCGGAACGGGAAACTCGTTCAGGAGTTTACCGTTGGAGGGCTGGTGGAAAGCTGATGGCGTTGGCGGAGGGCCGAAGCAGGGCGGTTCCATTTCGTAGTATGCACGACGACATAATGTATTCTTGGTAAGCTAAAAAAGGCGTTTTAGTTATCGTTTTTTCACACGAATCGGTCTCAGTCGCGGACGAAATACCACCAGACAGCACCGAGTGCAATGACGAGGGCACCGCCCGCGAAGAACAGCACTCCCGGCGGAATCGTCGTTGCGACAGTACTCGTCGCGTCCTGTGCCGCACGTGCACCTTCGTTCGATGCGATGGACACGCCACCACCACCCGAGGGCGACCCGTTCTCTGCGGCCTGCCCACCGATTCCTAGTATCCCTTCCGTGGCAGCATACTGAATCGCGGCGCTGACCGCACCGAGCAGAACGGCGACGCCGAGAACACGCGAAAGCGCATCTTTGAGGCCGGTAGTCTGGTCTTCCCGCCCCGCAAAGAGGATGAGCGGCCCGTCCGTCGGTGCATACACTTTCATCTCCCTGCCTTTTTCCGAGTAGATCGTATCGACCGGTGAAATGAGCTCGGCGTCCTCCAATTTCTGGAGGTGGTATTGGGCGTTCTGGAGCGAGGTATCCGCTCTGTCGCTCAGTTCGGACGCGGTTGCGGGTTCCTCGTGGAGCGCGGAGAGAAGGTCTCTGGCCGTTCCCGACGAAAGTGCCCCGAGTAGGTCGTCGGCATCGTCGCTATCGACGCCGAGTACACGCGGGTTACCACCCGTGGGGGGGTCCACGTCCGTGCTGGAGGGCAAGAGGTCAGCCATATTTATGCGTATGAATCTACTCGTCAATCAACTTTGTCACTAGCACGGCGAAACGAATTTGGTTCGTGAACTGATAGGCACGGGTATGCAACCAGTTGGAATCATCGGGGATCTCCTCAGCGACCCCGTGTTCGTCGGTCTCCTCGTCGCGATACTCGCTTTCGTCTTCTTCATCTACCTGTTCATCCGTCGCACGCTGACCGGGTTTCAAGAAGGCGTGCAAAAAGGCCAGCGATAATCCAACTACGATTCGCTCGGCGTGAACTGATTCTTCACGACGCCGCCGACACCGACGAGGAGTCCAAGCCACAGCGTTCCGGTTGCCAATTCGAACGGAAGGAGTACATTACCGAGAACCGCAACTCCGCCGAACTGGGTCAATAAAATTCCGAGCAAGAGGGCGTTCGTCGTTTGCATACCGTCCGAACCGAGTGACAAATCAAATGTTTTCCGGATAGTTTCAGACCGTACTGTCTCCGACAGATCTGCCTCAGACTGCGTCTCGAACCGCTTCTGCCGCGGTTTCGACATTCCCTCGATTCACGTCCCAGTGCGTACAGAACCGGACGACGTGCGTGTCGAACTGTGTCCCGAGAACGCCCATCTCCTCACAGGCGGTGAGGAACTCATCCGCGGTCAGTCCAGCGTTTTCCGTGTTCACGAGGACGATATTCGTCTCCGGCGGTTGGACTGCGAGACCGTCGATATCAGCTAATTTTTCGCCGAGAACGCGGGCATTTTCATGGTCGTCCACGAGTCGGGAGACGTTGTCGAGCGCCAGCAGTCCTGGACCAGCCAGTACGCCAACCTGACGCATTCCGCCGCCGAACAACTTTCGCGTTCGTCGAGCGCGTGCGATGAAGTCTTCACTTCCGGCGAGCATCGATCCGACCGGTGCGCCGAGACCCTTCGAGAGACAAAACATTACGGAATCGATTTCCTCGGTGAATCGGGCGGGCGGAACATCGTGGGCGACGGCAGCGTTACAGACTCGTGCTCCGTCCAGATGAACCGGAACACCGAGTTCGTGAGCCGCATCCGCCGCCGCGTCGATTTCCTCGGGTGCGATAGCGACACCACCCTTGCTATTGTGCGTGTTTTCGAGGCTCAACAAGCCAGTTCCTGGTCGATGTGCGTCCTCCTCGACGTAGCCGGATTTTACCTGTTCGGGCGTCGGAATCCCTCGCTCACCGCCGTCGAGCGTTCGGACCTGTAGGCCTGCGTGCTGAGCCAATCCGCCGAGTTCCCACTTGTAGATGTGGCTCTCGCGTTCCACGAGGATTTCCTGTCCGCGGTCGGTGTGCACCCGCGCTGCGATTTGATTACCCATCGTCCCCGTCGGGACGTAGAGGGCCGCTTCCATTCCCATCAGCTCGGCGGCCCGGGTTTCGAGCTCGTTTACCGTCGGATCTTCTCCGTACACGTCGTCGCCGACATCGGCATCGTGGGCGGATTCGCGCATCTCGTCGCTCGGCTTGGTTACCGTGTCACTCCGTAGGTCGATCATGTCCGCCCTTTCCGCGGCAGTGAACAAATAAGCGAGGGTGAACGCACGGTTTTCCGGGTGACGTACCGAAAGCGGTTTCCGGTATCCATGAAATCCAACACTATGGATTCACGGATTCGGAAACACGCCGAAATCATCGTAGACCATTCGCTCGATATCGAAGCGGGCGACAACGTCGTGCTTCGCGTTCCGTCCGTCGCTGACGAACTCGCGATTGCACTGTCCAGACGACTCGGCGAACGCGGGGCGTTCCCCCTCGTGATGAACGGACGACGGGACCGAAAGCGGGCCGCGTTTCTCAAATCGGTTGACTCGGCTCACCTCAACACCCCGGAACACGAACAAGCGTTGTTCGAGGCCGCGGACGCCGTCGTTCATGTCAGGGCGGACGAGAACGCCTCCGATATGAGCGACGTGGATGCGGAGACGCACGCGGCATACAATCAGGCGTACCAACCGATACAGGAAGAAATCCTCTCGATGCGGTGGTGTCTCACACAACACCCCTCGCCGGGAAGCGCGCAGTTGGCCGAGATGAGCACCGACACGTACGAGGAGTTCGTCTACGGCGCGATGAACAAGGATTGGGACGAACAGCGCGAGTTCCAACAGCAGATGGTCGAAATCCTCGACGGCGCGGACGAAGTGCGCATCGTCTCGGGCGACACCACCGACCTCACCATGTCCGTGACGAACATGAAAACCATCAGCGACCACGGGGAAAACAATCTGCCAGGTGGCGAGGTATTCACGGCGCCGGTTCCCGATTCCGTCGAAGGCGAGGTGTTGTTCGACAAACCGCTCGTCCACCAGGGCCACATCGTGGAAAACGTGTGGTTGAAGTTTGAAGGGGGCGAAATCGTCGATTTCAGCGCCGACAAGAACGAGGATGTGCTCGCGGGCGTCCTCGATACCGACGAGGGAGCGCGACGACTCGGCGAACTCGGTATCGGAATGAACCGCGACATCGACCAGTTCTCCTACAACATGCTGTTCGACGAAAAGATGGGCGACACCGTACACCTCGCAGTCGGCATGGCGTACGACATCTGTGTTCCCGAAACGGAGGAGCAAAACGACAGCGCGGTACACGTCGATATGATCGTGGATATGAGCGAAGACTCGCGAATCGAGGTCGATGGAGAGGTCGTCCAGCAGGACGGCACGTTCCGATTCGAAGAATAGCGCCAGGAAGCGCTCATTCGTCACATCGGATCATTTCACCTCGTGAGCGTACATTTCGAGCGCACGATGATGCGGGGGAGGGTTTAGAAAACGCGTGAGACCGTCATATCATATAACTGTTTCGGCACCTTCGATTTAAGTACCTTCGGTAGTATAGCAACAATCGTGTCAAAAGTACCTTGTCCAGACTGTCGTCGGAACATCGCATTCCACGAACTGGAAACAAAGACCGTTGCTCAATCGAGCGGCTTCTCTACCAACTACCGCTGTCCGTTCTGCCGGAACGCGATCGAAAACGTCGCCGAACTGCTGTAAGTCGTTATCGGAAGTAAGCGAGCATTCGCGCCACTGACAGCGACAGCGTCCGTGATACCAATCGAGCACGGAGTCGCTCGGTATCGATTCGTCGATGCCTGCCGAGCATGTCGTGTTCCTCGCGTGCCCAATCCACCGTCGCGGTCGAAAAGCGCGCTTCCGGAACATCCTCGTTCATACGCCGGACGAGTAACCACTCGTTGAAAGTCGTTTTCGTTCCGGCAGGCAGCGTATTGTGACGTTATCCCCAGTTTCCGCTCACGTCTCAGGACTCCGCGACCCCGAATCAACGACTGTGGCGAGCAATGAACTTCAATCGCTCAAATCGAGGTCCTCGAACTCGTCGGCCAAGGATTCGAGAACGTCCCTCGCGTCTCCCTTCGTATCCTCGTCGATATCCTCTACCGCTTCGACGCTGTGTCCGCCGCTGTAAGCGGTCTGCAGTGCGTTCTCGTTCAACTTTCCATCGGGACCGACGACGGGCAGTTGCAGGTCGTCGTACGTGTCCGGACTGTCGAATCCGGACGAGGAGAGGACGAAGTGGCTGGCGATGTCCGAGAGGTCATCGGTGTCGAAGTCGTGTTCCTGAGGGGCACTCCACTCCTCGTCGGTCGTGTCGTCGTACTCCGGTTCGTGAACGCTATAGTTCGTCATAGAAGGTCGTGATGACCGCGATCATAGAGAGTTTTGAGGCTGCTATTGCAGGCATCCCCCGCCGATGGTTGCTGAACTATTTTACCCGAAGGCGAACAATCCCCGAACGATGGCAGAGGTGAGCGCGGATGAAAACCCCTACGTCGAGGATCCACGAACCGATTTCGAGTCGGTCGAAGCACTGAGTACAGACAACGCGCGCGAGCAGGCCGAACTCCTTCGGGAGGCGATTCGACACCACGATTATCGGTACTACGTCGAGAACGATCCGATCATCGCCGACCGAACCTACGACACGCTCTTCACGCGCTTGCGGGAACTCGAGGACACCTTCGGCATTCAGACGGACGACAGTCCGACGCGTCGAGTCGGCGGCGAACCGGTGGACGAACTCCAAACCGTCGAGCACGTCACACCGATGCTCTCCATCGACTCCAGTGGCGAATCCGACGACGTACGTGATTTCGACGACCGGATACGACGGGAAGTCGGCGACGACGTCGAGTACGTCTGTGACCCGAAGTTCGACGGGCTTTCGCTCGAAGTCGTTTACGAGGACGGCGAGTACGTTCGCGCCGCAACCCGTGGCGATGGCCGAGAAGGCGACGACGTGACCGAAAACGTCCGAACCATTTCGAGTATTCCACATCATCTCCGCGGTGACTATCCGGATTTCCTCGCTGTTCGCGGCGAGGTGTACATGCCTCGGGACGCCTTTCAGGAGTTCAACCGCGAGCGAGTCGAAAGAGGAGAGGACCCCTTCGCCAATCCGCGAAACGCCGCCGCCGGATCGCTTCGACAGCTCGATTCGTCCGTCACCGCGAGCCGCCCACTGGACTGTTTCTTTTACGACGTGCTGGACGCGAGCGAGGAATTCCCGACGCACTGGTCGGAGTACGAGACCCTGCCAACGTACGGCCTGAAGGTGGTAAACAGGACGGAACTGGTCGAGGACATCGAGGACGCCATCATTTACCGGGACGACTTGATGGCGGAACGCGAGGAACTGAACTACGAAATCGACGGCGTCGTCATCAAAGTGAACGACCGCTCCGCCTGCGCTGCACTCGGAACGACCGCGCGCTCCTATCGCTGGTCGTACGCCTACAAATTCCCGGCACGTGCGGAAGTGACCGAGATTACCGACGTGATACTCCAAGTCGGGAGGACGGGACGATTGACCCCCGTTGCCTTGCTCGAACCGGTGGACGTGGGTGGCGTCACCGTCTCGCGGGCCAGCCTTCACAACCCTGAGGAAATCGCAGAGAAAAACGTCAACGTCGGCGACGAGGTGCGAGTCCAGCGGGCAGGTGACGTGATTCCATACGTCTCCGAAGTGATGGAGAAACGGAACGAGGGGCACTACGAGTTCCCCGACCACTGTCCGGTCTGTGACAGTCCCATCGAGCGCGATGGACCGATCGCGTTCTGTACGGGCGGACTCGCCTGCGATGCCCAACTCCGGCGCGCAGTCGCCTACTACGCGAGCGACGATGGACTCGACATCGAAGGATTGGGCGAGGAGCGTGTCGAACAGCTCATCGACGGCGGCCTCATCGAATCGCTTCCAGACCTCTACGAACTGGACGCCGACGACCTGCTCGAACTCGACGGCTGGGGCGCGAAGAGCGCGGAGAACCTGCTCGCGGAGATCGAGGAATCCAGACGGCCACAGCTCGCGAACTTCGTCTCAGCCATCGGGATTCCCCGTGTCGGAACCGAGACGGCCCGCGCGTTGGCTCGCGAATTCGGGTCGATGGAGGTCCTGATGACTGGCTCGCGCGACGAACTCGAATCCGTGCCGGACATCGGACCGATCGTGGCGAACCAGGTTCGGGAGTTTTTCGACTCCGAGCGCAACCGCGAGGTCATCGAGGAACTGCTGACCCACGTCGAACCGGAAGCGGAGGAAACCGACGGCGGCGACGAACTCGCCGGTCTGACGTTCGTGTTCACCGGGTCACTCTCCCGCTCGCGCTCCGATATCTCCGATTTCGTCGAAGCGCACGGCGCGAACGCGACGGGAAGCGTTTCCGGCAACACGGACTACCTCGTCGTCGGCGAGAGTCCGGGGCAGACGAAGCGTGAGGACGCCGAAGAGCGAGGCGTGCCGGTTGTAGAAGAGGACGAGTTCTGGGACGTGTTGGACGAAAACGGCGTCGAGCGAGCGGAATTGGACGAACGCTAGAGGTCCGCTCGGTCGAAGATCAGATACCCGACTGCGATGGGGATGAGCAACCAGAGTAGGAACTGCGCTAGCACGACGGCGTTCGAGAGATAGAACGGCATCTCGCCGATAGCCTGTTTGTAGAGTTGGAGTTGAATCCCGCTCAGCTGATATAACCGCGCGTCTAGCGTCCCTCCCATATAGAGGCTGGCGACGAGGGTTTCGTAGGCTCGAACGGGGTTGAAATATTTGACGAACAGTCCGTATTTCGCGAACTGTGCCGTCTCCAATCCGAGCGAGAGTTTGTCGTCGAGGACCAACAACGACCGACGGACGTGCTTCCACAGCTGCGTGAACAGGACGTACAGTGCGACCGACCCGACCATCGCACGGCGGTTCGTCGACGCGGCGGCCGAAATCCCGATGGCGAGGCTGACGAACGTCACGCCGAGCGCGACTGTGAGAACGGTGAACAGCAGGTAGCTCACGATTTTGAGCGAGATGCCGAAGATCACGAGCACGACTGCGGCGGCTATCAGACCGAGGAAAATCGGCACGGCGATGACGCCGCTCCGTCCGAGTAGCTTTCCCACGACGATGTCCTGCCGGGAATGGGGAAGCGACAGCATGAGTTTTATCGTGCCAGTCTCTCGTTCGCCGATGATGGCGCTGTAGGCGACGACGAGCGCGATGAGTGGGACGAGGAGCGCGACGACTTTTCCACCCAACAAGGCAATAAAGGCGTCAGTGCTGGCGTTTTGATTCGTGTTGCCGAGACCCTTCCCGACGAAGTACGCGCTACCGTTGAACAGGCCGACGAAAATCGCCGAGACGACCCAGAACCACCGTGACCGAAGCGAGTCGCGGAAGTCCTTTCTGGCGACCGCCTGCCACGTCATGCCGTCACCTCCGTTTCCGTGTAAGTTACGAAGAGGTCTTCCAGCGAGGCCTCCTCCGTCTCGAAGTCCTCGATGTCCACACCCGCGTTTTCGAGCGTCGCGATGACGGTTGTTTTGACGCTCGCCTCACAGGTCACGATCAGGATGTCGCCGTCGCGGGTGACTCCCGTCACACCGTCGACATCACGAACGTCTTCGACTGCGTTCGGCGGTAGCGAACTCGTCTCGACGGTGAGCGTGGTGTCGCCACCGGCATTCCGGCGAAGCCCTTCGATGGAATCCTCCGCGACGAGTTCGCCGTCGTGGAGAATGCCGACGCGGTCGCAGACGGCTTCGACCTGCCCGAGGATGTGGCTGGAAAAGAAGATGGTCGCGCCGCGCGCTTTTTCATTCCTGATGATTTCGCGCATCTCACGCGCACCGTTCGGGTCGAGACCGGTCGATGGTTCGTCCAGAATGAGCAAGTCGGGGTCGCCGACGAGTGCCATCGCGAAGGCGAGTCGTTGGGCCATCCCTTTCGAATACCCGCCCGCCTTTCGGTCGGCGTCGTCGAGGAGGCCGACTCGGTCGAGAAGTTCCTCCGGGTCGTCGTCTGCCTCCTTCGATTCGATAGCGAATTCGACGTGCTGGAGGCCCGTCAGGCGATCGTATACCGAGAATCCTTCCGGAAGAACGCCGGTTTGCCGGCGGACGGCGACGCTTTCTTCCTGTGCATCCATCCCGAGAACTTCGACGCTACCCGCAGTCGGCCGAATGAAATCGAGAATGAGATTGATCGTCGTCGATTTTCCCGCACCGTTCGGTCCGAGAAAACCGAACACCTCCCCCTCTTTTACGTCGAGCGAGAGGTCGTTGACGGCGGTGACGGCGCCGTATCGCTTCGTCACGCCGTCGAGTCGAATGGCGGCCATGGTTCCGGGTTACGGCAACGGACATAAAACGTTACTGTTCTATGTCACACCATATCATCCGGCTCGTGCTGTGCCGTCATTCGCTCGACTTCCGCCGCATATCGCTCCTTGACGGCGTCATCGTCCACCTGCGCGAGGCGCCCTTCTTCGACATCGATTGCGGCGGTCGTCTCACCGCCGAGTCGTCCTGCCAGTTCTTTCTGGAGGTATCGCTCACCGTCGGATGTCGCGTACACCAGTGTCAACAGGTCGCGATCGCTATACGTTCGCTCCACGAGCCACGCGCGTACGTCGGTCATGATCGAACATTCACCCGTCTTCGATTTGTATCTGGCGAGGGATGACTTAGCCGCAACCTTATTTAACACAGTGATAGTCCCGATAAACGATGCGACAGTCCCCGCTCTCCCAGGCGTCCGATGATCGCCTGCTGGATATGTTGTTCGCGGGCGAAGATATCGAGGAGGAAATCGAACTCGAAGGGGCGCGAATCGCGGTGACGAGTCATCGCGTTCTCGCATTCATGCCCGAGGGCGGAGGGAGACGATTCGACCACGCGGACCGGCCCAACGTCCTCGATGCAAGCGTCCAACCGACCGGTCAGGATGGCTATCTTTCATGGACCGTCCGAAGCATCGTCTACGGAATGGTTCTGCTCGGCGGTGGCTACCTACTGAATAGTAGTGGCGTCCTCACACAGCTCGGCAACACGAAGGGACCAGATAGCCATATCGTCGGTGGAATCGAGGGGATGATCGCTTCGATGGCGATCATGTTTGGGGTACTTACGGACGCGTTACTGCTCATCGGCGGAGTACTCCTGTTCGCCGCCATAGTGTTTGGCGGACTGTATTTCGTCACTCGGTCGGAAGAACTGGTTATCGAGCGTGCGGGCCGCGACCCGATTTACGTCCCCGTCGATGGGAAAGAAGCAGAAGATGCGGCCCGTCGAATTCGGTCCGCGCTCGGAAAGGAAGACGTTCAGAAATAGGTTCGGTTTGTCGCGATTATCGGAGTGAGATGGAGATCAGTCCATGGACTGTTCGTCGGACCGGTCGCCAGACGTTTTTCGGCGACTGCTCACGTACCAACTCGCTTCGATGCCTCCCCAAACGAGGACGGTCACAAATCCGAACACGATGGCGAACACTTCGGGAACGCCCATCCAAACCGGCGTGATATACATCAAGCCGTTTAGATATTTTCCGGGGATGAGACCCTTCACGGCGATCCAGAACTGGTCACCGATGTTTCCGGAACGGGGGGTGATTTCCGCGGACTGGGCACTCGGTCCGTTCGTGGACTCGTCGCCAGTTCCGAGTCGTTCTACTTCGTAGGGGAATGCGATGTTGAGTTGCCAGACGACCTTGCCGTTTTCATCGACCTCGAGGACGCGGTTGCCGTTCGAGTCACCGATCAGCGTGTGTCCGTTCGGAAGTCGGTCGGCGTCCCGTGGCCACTGCATTCGTCCATCCCGCCAAATCCACGTCTGCTTCCACTTTCCGTCGTCGGTTCGCTGATATTCGATGACGCGATTGTTCTCGCTGTCGGCGACGATATCCGCGGGACCGCCGTTGGATTCGTTGATGTAGTCGGGATTGTGCTGCTCGTAGAGGATGTCGTAGTTGTCCTCCTCGCCGAGAGTCTGTGACTTGATAGCAGTGTGATTGTCCGGGGAGAGGAACACGACACGGTCCAAGTTCCGAATGCTTACCGTGATTCGGCCGTCTTCCAGGATTTCGACGTCGTTGATGTGCGACCAGTCCTTCGGGAACGGGCCACCGGTGCTCTCCGGGTCGAAATCGTCGGAGGCATTCCAACGCCATACGATGTCGTCGGTCTCGGTGTTGACGACGAACACCCCATCGAGGTAGATGTCGGCGACGACGAGGTGCGTCTCGTTGATGCGGTCCACGTCGTGGTACCGCGTCGCTTCCTTTCCGGGCGTGGGGTGGCCCCACACCTGCCGAACCTCACCGGTCGTGAGGTTGACGCGCTCGACACCATTGAACGTACAGGCGTTCACGTCGCCGTGGGTATCGTAGTAGGTGTCCCACGTCTCCTGGCTGACGCCGTACTCGCTGGCGTTCCACTCGTCGGCGCCCGGACATTCGTCCCCGCTAAGGTGGTCCGCGTAGGAGTACTCCACCGTCGCCGTCGTCCCCTGAACGGGGTCAACGTCCCAGTAGCGGGTGTGAGTGTCGTTGTAATATCGAACCGTTCCGTTCGGATTAAGCGCGACGAGTTCGGCTCTCGCCCGCGGACCTTCGCTGGCCTCTCCTCGCCACGAGTTGGAGTCCGTCGCGATTACCGTGATACCGTCCGTTTTCGGGGCGACTTGTACGTCTCGGTTGACATCGTTTCCGTCGATATGGGATTCGAACGTCGTTTCCGTCCACGAGGTCGCAACACCGTAGCCTACCGTCAAAACCGAGAGGGTGAGGAGGGCGGCGAACAGTGCTCGAAGGCGGCGTTTCGAGTTTGAATTCATTAGAATCGGTTATCGGTGAACCCCGGTCCATCCAGGTCGGTTCACGGTCGATACCATCTCGTTCTGTCGATTAGCCATGTGTCTACCCGCACCAATGTGACGCCACCGAATAAAATCGATTGGTTGGAAGCGACGGATACCGGATCGTTTCGAGGAGCGTCGAGTATCGTGCTACCATACCGGATGGCGTGGACTCCTCCGGTAGGGACAAGTTCAAACTTCCAGGCTGGCTAGCCAAACGCAATGGACGCCGCGACGGTCAGAGAGCGTGCGAAGGAACTCCCCCGTGAACCCGGTGTGTATCAGTTTTTAGAGGGCGATACCGTCCGGTACGTCGGCAAAGCGGTTGACCTTCGAGCACGGGTTCGGTCGTACGCAGACCCACGAAGCAACCGCATCGGTCGGATGGTCGAGCGCGCCGACGCGCTCGATTTCGCGGTGACCGACACGGAGACACAGGCGCTCTTGCTGGAAGCGAACCTCATCAAACGCTATCAGCCGCGGTACAACGTCCGCCTAAAGGACGACAAATCGTATCCGCTCGTCCAGGTAACGGGTCACGAATTTCCGCAAATCGAGATTACTCGCGACCCGAATCGTGAGGGCGCGACCGTTTTCGGGCCGTTCACCAACAAATCCCACGTCGAAACCGTGGTCAAGGCCCTTCGGGAAACCTACGGAATTCGGGGCTGTTCGGACTATAAGTTCGCCAACCGCGACCGACCCTGCCTCGATTACGACATCGGACTCTGCACCGCACCCTGTACGAACGAAATCGGACGCGAGGCGTACCTCGGCGACGTGAAAAGCGTCGAGCGGTTCCTGGGTGGCGAGACGGACGTGCTGGTGACCCCCCTCCGCCGGGAGATGGAATCGGCCGCCCAGAACCGCGAGTTCGAGCGCGCGGCCAACCTTCGGGACCGACTCGAAGCGGTCGAATCGTTCCACGGCGGCGACGCCGATGCGATTTCGTCGCGGACCGACGAACGAACTGTGGACGTGCTCGGTGCCTCGGTCGAAGGCGAACATGCCACGGTCGCGCGACTCCATAGCGAGCGCGGTCAACTGGTCGACCGCGACCGGCACACGCTTTCGGTTCCGGACGGCGACGACGTGGCCGCGGTGCTCGGCGGTTTCATTCCCCAATTTTACGCCGAGCGCGACCTACCTGACGCCCTCCTGCTCTCCGAGCGCCCCGACGATACGGACGTACTCGACTGGTTGGAGTCCGAAGGCGTCGCGGTACGTGTGCCGGGTGCGGGAAGGGAAGCAACGCTCGTCGATTTGGCGTTGAAGAACGCCCGGCGGGGTGCCAACGCTCCCGACGAACTCCGGGCGTTAGCGGACGGACTCTCGATGTCCGCGATCGACCGAATCGAGGGATTCGACGTGAGTCACGCACAGGGATCGTCCGTCGTCGGCAGCAACGTCGTGTTTGTCGGTGGATCTCCCGAGAAGTCCGACTATCGACGGAAGAAACTGACTGAAAAAAACGACGACTACGACAACATGCGCGCCCTGATTCGATGGCGCGCGAATCGGGCAATCGGAGGACACGACGAGCGACCGGACCCCGATTTACTGCTTATCGACGGCGGGAAGGGACAACTCGACGCCGCACGGGAGGCGCTGGACGAAATCGGATGGGACGTACCCGCCGTCGGTCTGGCCAAAGCCGAGGAAATCGTCATCACGCCCAACCGAACCTTCGACTGGCCGAGCGACGCCCCGCAACTGCACGTCCTCCAGCGAGTACGCGACGAAGCCCATCGATTCGCCGTTCAATACCATCAGACGCTTCGGGATGATGTCTCGACGGAGTTGGACGGCGTTCGCGGTGTCGGACCGGAAACGCGCCGAAAGCTGTTCCGCCGTTTCGGGAGTTTGGACGGGATTCGAAGCGCCTCGGACGACGAACTGCGTGAAATCACCGGTGTCGGGGAAAAGACTGTTTCCGCGATTCGGGACCGATTTTGACGGCGTGGACGAGTAGTTCGATAAGTGATAGAAGCTCACGGAAACGACGTTTTCGAGGAAACCACCCCAGTCCATCAAATCACGACAATCTCGCGTAGGCAAGACTTTTTGAACCAAGCCGCAAATATCCCGTATCGTGTCGACGACGAACGAGTACATGCGGTTCTTCCCATACGAGTCGCCCTACGACAATCAGCAGGAGGCGATGGACCGCATCTACAACGGGCTGGCGCGCGGACAGGACGTGGTCTTCGAGGGCGCGTGCGGGACAGGAAAGACACTCTCATCGCTCGTACCCGCACTTGAGTACGCCCGCGAGGAGGACAAAACGGTAGTCATCACGACGAACGTCCATCAGCAGATGCGTCAGTTCGTCACCGAAGCGCGCGAGATAAACCGGAACGAATCCCTGCGCGCCGTCGTCTTTCGCGGCAAAGGGTCGATGTGCCACATCGACGTGGATTATCAGGAGTGTCAGGTACTTCGGGACAACACCTACGAAGTCGTCGATAAGGAACGTGACAAGGAGGAACTCGAGCAGCGTCAGCGCGAACTGCTCAAAGTGATGCAGGACGGCGACAAAACTGCCGCGGAAGCCCGTAGCGCGGTGATGGACGAACTCGACCAGATACAGGACGAAGTCGAGAACCTGCGCGAAGCGAACGTCTGTGACTACTACTACAACAACCTCACCGAGGACACCGGGGAGTTCTACCAGTGGCTCTATGACGACGTTCGGACGCCCGACGACATCTACGAGTTCGCCGAAGAACAGGGGATGTGCGGCTACGAACTGCTGAAAGACGGGATGGAAGGCGTCGATTTGGTCGTCTGCAACTACCACCACCTCCTCGACCCGATGATACGCGAGCAATTCTTCCGATGGTTGGGCCGCGACCCGGAGGACGTCATCACCATCTTCGACGAAGCCCACAATATCGAAGGAACCGCCCGGGACCACGCTTCGCGGACGCTGACCGAGAACACCCTCGACAGCGCGCTGGACGAGTTGCAGGAGAGCGATGACTTCCGGAGCGAAACCGGGTTCAACGTCCTTGCCGCGTTCCAGCGTGCGCTCACGAGTACGTACGAGGACTCGTTCGGGTTCGGAGAGCGCGAAACAGTCGGCGAGAACTGGCAGGACGTCGCGATCGCGAACGAGAACAAACGTGACGAACTCACCCTGCATTTCCTTCAAGAGTATACGGGAAAGGGAATCGACGACGAACTGGACGACGCGTTGGGACTCGCCAAGGAACTCGACCAGCAGTACGAGGAGGCGTACAAGGAGGGCGATGCGAAGACCCGTCAGGAATGCCAGACGCTCCAAGCCGCCAGTTTCGTCAAGTCGTACATGGACGAGGGGGCCGAACTCGGCCAGTATCCCGTTGTCGGGGTTCGGCGGGACGAAGGCACCGACGAAGTGTACGGGAGAGCGGAGCTGTACACCTGCATCCCGCGCGAAGTGACGAAGGACCTCTTCGACGAGGTGTACGCGACGGTGCTCATGAGCGCGACCCTTCGGCCCTTCGACGTGCTGTCGGACGTGCTCGGGTTGACGGAACCGGTGACGCTGGCCTACGGTCTCCAGTTCCCCGACGAAAATCGCCGGACGTTTGCGGTCGAATCGCCCGCCCTGTTCGCCAGCGAGCGAAGCGAACGGGAGACACAAGAGACCATCGCGGACGTGCTGACCGAGACGGTGAAATTCACCGCCGGAAACACGCTCGTCTTCTTCCCGAGTTACAGCGAGGCTGAACGCTACCGTGACCTCGTGCGAAACCGAATCGACGGGAGGCTTTACTTCGACGAGGCGGGGACGCCCGTCGAGGAACTCCGCCAACAGTTCACGAATGATTCGAACGGCGTCCTTTTCACCTCGCTCTGGGGGACGCTCGCGGAGGGCGTCAGTTTCGACGGCGACGACGCCCGAACCGTCGTCGTGGTCGGCGTTCCGTACCCACACCTTGACGACAGAATGGACGCCGTGCAGGACGCCTACGACAGGGTGTTCGCCGACCGCTCCGGACGAAATTCGGGCTGGGAGTACGCCATCGAGATACCGACGATCCGAAAGACGCGGCAGGCGCTCGGCCGCGTGATTCGCTCGCCGGGGGATTTCGGCATCAGGGTGCTGTTGGACAAACGCTACACCGAAAAAAGCGTTCGAGAGATGGGGAAATACAGCGTTCGGGAGACGTTTCCACCGGAAGAGCGCGACGAGATGCTGGATATCGCCCCGGAAAAGCTCAAGTTCGCCATGCTGAACTTCTTCACTGACAGGGACGCATGGGACGGCAACCCGCCGAAACCGCAGTGAATCGTGGTTGGTCGGGGGAACTCACGCGGGAAGCGAAATCGTCGCGGCCGGTTCCTCGTAGGTCGCATCCCAAAGTTGGAGTCGCGTAACAGTCCACGTAATCGGATCGGTGTCTCGTTCCGTAAGTTGCCGAGCGACGTCGAGATTTCCGCCGCGGGCGAGCGTCACGTGGGGAACATAGTCGTCGCCCTCGATGCCCTCGATACAGTCGAACTCGGAAACCAGTTCGCTGTGAAGGTCACGCAGTCCGGGACTTTCGACGGCGAGGTAGACGACTGGGCCATCACCGCGTGCCGGATCCTCGAAGATGTCGATTTCAGCGATTTTGGCTTCGAAGGCTGGCGACCCGACGAGTGCGGTTCGAACCTGCATTTCGAGTCGATCGTAATTTTTGTGGTCGCCGAATCGCTTGACGACGAGGGTATGTTGGTCGCGCACGGTATCGAACTGGTAGAGCGACGGCCGCAGTTCCTCCGCGAGTCGGGCGACCTCGCCGGGAACGGGAACGTTGAGGCTGTACACTGTTCGTCTCGAGAGAGGGGAAGAATATGAGGGTGGCGTTCGTGATTAGTCGTTTCGAGACCGTCGTTGGATTTTCACTGACCAGTTACCGTTAGGATCTCCGAAACGAATCCATCGCCACTCGAACTGTGACCGAACTGCTTCAGTCGGTGACGGCGCATGCTTTCTAACTTGAATTTTGCCGTCAGTTATGCCGTTTGTAGTTTTGTTTCCAACATCAGTAAGAATAACATATGCGACCTCATCTGGTCTGAAAGGTTTCGTGAATTCGAGCCTTTCACCGACACTTATAGAACCATTAGTAATTACCGCCACGCCACTACTACCCGCAGGGATAACCGTTTTACCTGTGTTTTCGATGGCAAGAGCACCGGAATCGTGAACCGCCGTCAATCGAGTGACTCGGCTCGCCCAGTTCGGTTTCGTCGGTGTGGAGTTCGTTTCCGAAAACCGATAAGAAAAATTGACCGTGGTCGGTCTTCCAGTTGTTTGGAGAGTCCCAGAGAGTTCGTAGACGAACCCGCGTTCATCCACGAATACGGTTGCCCAGAGGGATTTCGCAGTCGAAAGTTCAGTGTGACTTGCCGCTCTGTATCGGTACAGGGTCGTCCCATTCCGGACCGTTGTCCCATTCCAAACGAAATCCGAGTTCATAAGAATCTGGCTCATTCGAGTGTCGTTCTCGACGTTCTCCCAAATCGGGTTCGCCGGAGCGGAGACGTAGTGATAGTTGTAGTCACCGTTTTGTGGTACACGCCATATCGCAGTGCCATTTGCCGAATAACCGTGATAGGGTTCGCTGATGCCGACGAGGGCACGTATATCGCCTCGTTCGTGCAGGCGAGTTCGCCCATCTCCAACGTGTGCGTCGAGAGTCGAGTTCGACCACTCCGTCGGTCCAGTGCTGTGATTCGGGCGAATCCGAACCTCCTTTCGATAATTCATTCCAGCCAAAGCGGACTCGTGGGCGGAAAGCAGTCGCTCCGAATCGAATATCCACTCGGTATTCGCGCCGGGTGGTGGGTTCAGATTGGCTTGCGAGTCCGCCTTCGGTTTCGGCGACCGCTCCAACCACGGGATGTAGTCGGCACACCCGGACGTGATGACGAGGAGGACGAGCAGGAGGGCGGGGAATCGTCGCATTCTCCATCGTTTCTGGTGACAGATAATAAATTCTAGCTGGCAAAGAGGAGTGTTGGCAACCATTGCCGCGCCGAAAGGTTTTATACGAATCACGCCAGAACAGTCTCGTAATGTCGTGGACTCGCGCCACCGGGGTCGCCCCTGTCGTGAGTGACGAGTCCGACTCCAACTCCTTCTGCGTGCGACGGCGGCCGGGGCTTTTCTAGTCCCACTAATACCTATTCCACCCCGACCCGACGTTCGTTCAACGCGAATTCACACGTGATTAATTTGTCCATAGTCCATTTTGCAACTTTATTTCTAATATTTCTGAGAAGAATTTAAGTGGGTGGAGTCCCTGGCAACGTTCACAATGAAATCCGTTGCACTCGCCTTCTCGGGCGGACTCGACACCACAGTATGCGTCCCCCTCCTCGAAGAGGAGTACGGCTACGATGAGGTAATCGGCGTCACTGTAGACGTGGGACAACCCGAAGCGGAGTTCGCGGAAGCGGAGGAAACCGCGGAGGCACTCAACCTGGAACACTACGTCGTGGACGCGAAAGACGCATTCGCGGAACAGTGTCTCGACGCGGTGAAGGCCAACGCGACGTATCAGGGCTATCCACTTGGAACGGCACTCGCACGCCCGGTAATCGCGGAGGCGATTTTGGACGTTGCGAAAGAGAACGGCTGTGACGCCGTCGCGCACGGTTGTACTGGAAAAGGAAACGATCAGTTACGTTTCGAGGCGGTCTGGCGTGCCTCCGATTTGGAAGTCATCGCGCCCGTGCGTGAACTCGGCCTGACCCGCAAGTGGGAGATGGAATACGCCGACGAACACGAACTCCCCGTCGAAGGTGGCAACGAGGGCGTCTGGAGCATCGACACGAACCTCTGGAGTCGCTCCGTCGAGGGCGGCAATCTGGAGGACCCCGGCTACGTTCCGCCGGAGGACATCTACGAGTGGACGACGAAACCGGGTGCGGAAACGGAACTCATCGAGATCGAGTTCGAGAACGGGAAACCGGTCGCAATCGACGGCGAGACCTACGACGCAGTCGAACTCATCGAGTATCTGAACGAACTCGCGGGCAAACACGGCGTCGGTCGCACCGACCTTATGGAAGACCGCATGCTCGGCCTGAAGGTGCGCGAGAACTACGAGCACCCAGCGGCGACGACCCTTCTCAACGCGCACCAGGCCCTCGAAGGGTTGGTGCTGACGAAAGAGGAGCGCTCGTCCAAAACCGGAATCGACCAACAGTGGTCCGAAAAGGCTTACGAGGGACTGCTTTCCGCCCCAGTCGTGGACGCCCTCGACGGCTTCATCAACACGACACAGGAGAAAGTCACCGGCACGGTGACGGTCAAATTCGAAGGCGGACAGGCCCGCCCGGTCGCCCGCGAGAGCGAGTACGCGGTGTACTCCGAGGACGCCGCCTCGTTCAACACGGAAACCGTCGGCAAGATCGAGCAGGCTGACGCGACGGGCGTCGCGAAATACCACGGCTATCAGGCACGCCTCGCGAATAATGAGTGAGAAAGGGAGTGGAATCGGCGGCGGCAAAAACGGCGATGGCGATGTCGTCCGCGGCGACCGCTTCAGCGGCGGTCCCGCCCGCGGATTTCTCTCGTCGCTATCCGCCGACGAGCGCATCTTCGCAGCGGACCTCGCGGTGGACCGCGCCCACGTCGTGATGCTCGCGGAACAGGGCATCATCGAGGACGAAACGGCGGGCGAGATTCTCACCGCGCTGAACGTGGTCGAAGTCGATGGCCACGGGTCGCTTCCCGACGGCGAAGACGTTCACGCCGCCATCGAGACATCGGTGGTCCAGAAGGTCGGTGCCGACGGCGGCAAGATGCACACCGCCAGAAGCAGGAACGACGAGGTTGCGACCTGCATCCGCTATCGTCTTCGCGAGGATGTCCTGGACGTTCTGGATGCGACCATCGCGGTCCGCGAAGCACTGCTCGAAGTCGCCGAATCGCACTCGGACACGGTGATGCCGGGGTACACACATCTCCAACCCGCCCAACCGACCACAGTCGGTCACTTCCTCGCGTCCTACGAGCAGGCGATCACGCGCGACACGGCCCGCCTGCTCGATGCGTACGGGAGGGTGAACCAGTGTCCCCTCGGATCTGCGGCGTTCGCGGGAACGCCGTTCGATGTAAATCGCGAGCGCGTGGCGAAGCTGCTCGGGTTCGATTCGGTTCTGGGGAACTCCATGGACGCGGCGTCCACCCGAGATTTCCTCGTCGAGACGGTGTCCGCGCTGGCCACTCTCGCCACGACCCTCTCCGGAATCGCGGAGGACCTCGTCATCTACTCGAATCGCGGGTTCGTGGAACTGTCGGACGATTATTCGTCCACGTCGTCCATCATGCCCCAGAAGAAGAATCCCGACACGCTCGAACTGGTTCGCGCGGTGGCAGGTGATACCCATGCTGGATTGTCTGGCTTGCTTTCGACGCTCAAGGGACTTCCACGCGCGTACAACCGCGACCTCCAGCGCGCGACGCCCCACGCGTGGGACGCCATCGACGCCGTAACTGACGCGGTTGAGGTGACGGCGGGTGCGGTGGCGACTGCAACGTGGAACGAGGACGTACTTGCCGAGGCGTCGGCCGATGGCTTTTCGACAGCGACCGGAATCGCCGACTTGCTTGCCATGTGCGGCGTCCCGTTCCGCACGGCACACGAACTGGTTGCGACGGCAGGAGAGGCGAACTACGACGCGCTCGATTCCGCCGCGAAGGACGTACTCGGTGCGCCGCTCGCCGAATACGTTCCCCGTGAGGAGGTCGAGGCTGCACTCGACCCCGAAACGAGCGTCGGGATGCGTGATTCACACGGCGGCCCTGCTGCCGATGCGATGGTAGAAGGATTGAGTGATGCAGAGGCGACGCTCGTCGTCCACGAAGAGACGGTCGTCGAACTGGTTGACTCGCTCGATGCGGCGAACGAACTGCTCCAGACAGAGGTGAACGACTATGTCTGAACTACCGCGACCCCTCCGGGGGCAACTTACTTGATCACAAATCCGAACCGCGAAATCCGCCTTTTCACGCCGTGAGACGGTAGTATACCCTTTTTATCCATAATTAATAGCGATGGATTTAAGTCCGATAGTGCGATATGGGAGAGTACAATGGCAGAATGCGTTGAGTGTGGGGCGGACGTACCCCTGCACAACGATCTGGAATCGGGCGAAATCATCGACTGTGCGACCTGCGGTGTCGAACTGGAAGTGATCGACGTGAACCCGCCAGTCCTCGACCGGGCACCCGAGCTCGAAGAGGACTGGGGGGAGTAAATTGCACGTCACTGAATCTTCAATTCAGTCGGCTCACGCAAACCAGCAGGAGTGGTTCGCGTGAAGATTGGACTGCTCTACTCCCGTATCCGCAAGGACGAAAAGCTCCTACTCGCCGAACTCCGTGACCGCGGGCACGAGGTGACGAAAATCGACGTGCGCAAGGAAACGTTCGACCTGACGGACGCGCCGGCCACCTTCGAAAACCTCGACCTCGTCGTGGACCGCTGTCTGGCGACGAGTCGGAGCCTGTACGCCACGCAGTTTTGCGAGGCGTACGGCATACCGGTCGTCAACAGCCACGAGACGGCCGACATCTGCGCCGACAAGGTGAAAACCAGCCTCACGCTCGCTGGCGCCGGTATTCCCACGCCTGCGACGAAAGTCGCATTTACGACCAAGAGCGCGATGGAAGCCATCGAGTCCTTTGGCTACCCCTGCGTGCTCAAGCCAGTCGTCGGGTCGTGGGGTCGCCTTATGGCGAAAATCGACTCGAAAAGCGCGGCAGAAGCCATCTTGGAACACAAAGCCACGCTCGGTCACTACGAGCACAAAGTGTTCTACGTGCAGGAGTTCGTGGACAAACCCGGGAGGGATATCCGCGTGCTCGCGCTGGATGGCGAACCGGTCGCGGCGATGGCCCGTCACGACGACCACTGGCTGACGAACGCCGCGAAAGGTGCCGAAACCACGACGTTCGAACTGGATTCGGAAGCCGAGTCGTTGGTCGAACAGGCCAGCGATGCGGTCGGCGGCGGGCTGCTCGGCGTCGATCTGATGGAAACCGACTCGGGTTACACGGTCCACGAAGTGAACCACACGGTCGAGTTCAAGGCGTTGAACGAAGCGGTGGACCTGGACGTGCCCGCCAGCGTCGTCGATTGGTTGGAATCCACGGTCGGAATGGAGGTGATGGCCTGATGGCCGCCGCGACCGACGAGACGGCGAAAACGAACGCCGAAACGCTCTCCGCAACCGTTATCGGAGCCAGTGGATACACCGGCGGCGAACTGCTTCGCCTGCTCTCGGGGCATCCGAACTTCGACGTTTCCCAAGCGACGAGCAGGGAATACGCGAACAAGACGGTCGGGTCGGTGCATCCCAACCTTCGTGGGTCCGAGCTACGCTTTTCGGAACCCGACGACTTAGAATCCGTAGACGTCCTGTTCGCCGGAACGCCCCACGGTGTCTCGATGGAGCACATCGACGAGTTCCGCGACGCCGCCGACACCGTGGTCGATTTGAGCGCCGATTTCCGACTCGAAACCGAGTCGGAGTACGATGAGTGGTACGACGGCCACACCTATCCGGAGTATCTGGACGAGGCGGTGTACGCTCTCCCGGAACTGTTCCGCGAGGAACTCATCGGTGCAGATCTCATCGCAGCGGGTGGCTGTAACGCTACCGCGACGATTCTCGGTCTGTACCCCCTGTTCGACGCCGGCATTCTGTCCGGAAGTGAGCAAGTCGTCGTGGACGTGAAAGTCGGGTCGTCGGAAGGCGGCGCGACACCCAGCAAGGCATCGAGCCACGTCGAACGCTCTGGAATCGTTCGTCCCTACGCACCGACGGGCCACCGCCACGAGGCAGAAATCGAGGCCATTCTGGATACCAGCGTCTCGTTCACCGCCCACGCCGTGGATATGGTTCGCGGAGCGTCCGCAACGAGCCACGTCTTTCCTGATTCGCCGGTTTCGAAGGGCGACCTCTGGACGGCGTACCGGAACTGCTACGAGGACGAACCCTTCGTCCACCTCGTCGCGGGCGGGAGCGGCGTCTATCGCTATCCCGAGCCCAAGGCAGTCGCCGGAACGAACAACGCCGAAGTCGGATTCGAACTCGACCCCGGAAACAAGCGCGTGGTCGTCTTCAGCGCCATCGACAACCTAATGAAGGGGTCGGCGGGGCAGGCGGTCCACGCCGCGAACGTCGCACTGGGGTTCGAGGAAACCGCCGGACTGGCGTTTCAGGGACTGCATCCCGTGGGGTCACCATGACACGTACCGAGTACACACACGACGAACTGCTCGATGCACACGACCAACTCATCGATAATGACAACGTTCCAAACGACGGCCTCCGCGCCGATGGTGGCATAATCGAAGACGAGAACACGCCCATCGTCGTGAAAATCGGGGGTGCCCGCGCAGTGAATCCAGCGGGCGCACTCGACGATATCGCTCACCTGACCGCCAACGGCGAGGACGTAGTGGTCGTCCACGGCGGTTCGACCGCCGTGGACGACACGCTGGAAGAACTGGGCGAGGAACCCGAATACGTCGAATCGCCGAACGGCGTCGTCGGACGTTTCACCGACGAGCGCGCGATGGGAGTGTTCGAAATGGTGATGCCCGGTAAACTCAATACGGACTTGACCGCTGATTTGCAGGCCGAAGGCGTCCGCGCAGTCGGACTATCCGGCGTCGATGGCGCGCTGTTGACCGGGACGAGAAAGTCCGCCGTCAGGGTCGTCGAGGACGGCAAGAAGAAGATTCGTCGCGGCGACCACTCCGGTAAAATCGAGGATGTGAACGCCTCACTCCTCGAGACACTACTCGCGGAAAGCTACACGCCTGTCGTGACAGTTCCGATGCTGGCCGACGATGGAACGCCGGTCAACGCCGATGCGGACCGCGCGGCAGCGGCAATCGCCGCCGCACTCGGCGGCGACCTCGTCGTCCTGACGGACGTACCGGGTCTCCTCGAGAATCCCGAGGACGAGACGACGCTCATCGAGCAGGTCGCCACCCCTGCGGAGATGGCGACCGCGAAAGGAGCAGCGGAAGGGTTCATGACCAAGAAGGTCATGGCGGCCACGGAAGCCCTCGACGGGGGTGCAAAATCGGTCGTCATCGCGGACGCAAACAACCGCGACCCGATTACAGCGGCACAGAAGGGTCACGGGACGAAATTCACGCCCGGAGCAGTAGGGGGTTCCCAATGAGCGAATTCGTCTACTCCCAAAAGCCCATCCCGATCGAAAGCGGTGAAGGAGTGTACCTCTACGCCGAGGACGGGACCGAATATCTCGATTTCGGCGCAAGTTATGCGGTTTCGCCGGTCGGTCACTGCCACCCCGAAGTCGTTTCGGCGGTGCAGAAACAGGCCGCGGAACTGCTGTTCGTCCACGCCTCGTACCCGACCGAATCCCGCGATTCACTGTACGAAACGTTGGCGACCGTCGCACCGTCCGGTCTCGAAAACGTCTGGCTCTGTAACTCCGGCACCGAGGCGAACGAGGCAGCGTTGAAGTTCGCCCGGAGCGCGACCGGAAACTCGAAAATCGTCGCAGCCAAGCGCGGCTTTCACGGGCGCACCATGGGGTCGCTGTCGGTAACGTGGAAGCCGAAATACCGCGCCCCGTTCGAACCGCTCGTCGATGACGTGGTGTTCGTCACCTATGGCGACGAGGAGGAACTCGCAGACGCAGTAGACGACGAAACGGCCGCCGTCATTCTCGAACCTGTACAAGGGGAAGGCGGCGTCAACCCCGCGACGAAGGACTATCTTCAGGCTGCCCGCGAGCTGACCGCCGACTCGGGAACCGCATTGCTGTTCGACGAGATTCAAACTGGGCTCGGACGGACGGGCGCCCTCTGGGCGTGCGAACATGCCGGAGTGACGCCCGACATCGTGACGACCGCGAAGGGACTGGCGAGCGGCCTTCCCATCGGTGCAACACTTTGCGCCGATTGGATAGCCGAGGACGCCGGGCCACACGGTTCGACTTTTAGCGGGAGTCCGGTCGTCAGTGCTGCCGCGGAAGCGACCCTCTCGGTGCTCGTAAACGAAGATCTTCCGGCACACGCGGCGGAAATGGGCGAATACTTTCGATCCGAACTCGACGCCGCGAACCTGCCGGTACGCGACATCCGCGGCCACGGATTGATGGTCGGAATCGAAGTGAAGCGCGGGGCGAATCGCGTCGTAAAGGAACTCGCACTATCCCATGGGATACTCGCACTCCCGGCGGGACGGAGCGTTCTCCGTTTACTTCCACCCCTAACTGTGGAGACGGAACAGCTCGACACGGTGGTCGAGGCGCTATCCGACGTGTTGGGAGGAAACGAATGACCCTGACGAAAGCCATGACAACCACGGAAATCACGGTGGCCAGTGCGCACGACCTGCTGGTCGAACTGGTCGAAACGCCATCGGTATCGGGAAACGAGACGGACTGCGCGGAACGACTCACCTCGTTCTTCGAGGAGCACGGTCGTGAGGCATGGATCGACGATGTCGGGAACGTTCGTGCGCCGGGAAACGAAATCCTACTCACGTCACACATCGACACGGTTCCGGGCGAAATCCCAGTAGAACTAGACGACAGCGTTCTTCATGGCCGCGGAAGCGTGGACGCCAAAGGTCCGCTTGCTGCGATGGCAGTCGCGGCAGTCGAGACGGGCGCGAGTTTCGTCGGCGTCGTCGGGGAGGAAACCGACTCGCGCGGTGCTCGACACCTCGTGGACGACTACGAGGAACCCGAGTTCGTCGTGAACGGTGAACCGAGCGGTTGGGACGCCCTGACGCTCGGTTATCGTGGGTTCCTGTCGGGTTCCTACTCGGTGTCCATCGATTCCCACCACACCTCCCGTCCGGAACCGAACGCCATCCAACACGCCGTTGGCTGGCTCTCGCGAGTCGAATCGGCGTTCGAATCGAACGCCGATTCGGCGGACGAGTCGGGACCAGAGGAACCGAGTTCGACGTTCGAGTCGGTGACCGCAAAACCGATTTCGTTCGACGGCGGTCTCACCGACGATGGACTGGCGACCGAGGCCGAAGCAGAAATCCAGTTTAGGATTCCACCGGGAACGACGGCGAACGAGATCCGTGAAATCGCCGAAGACGAACTGGCGGCGGGAACCGTTTCGTGGAACGAATCGATACCCCCGACGATAGCCAGTCCACGTACTGAACTCGGACGGGCGTTTCGTGTGGCGGTTCGAAACGAGGATGGCGAGCCAAGCCTCCTCAGAAAGACCGGGACGAGCGACGCGAACATCTACGCAGAGACGTGGGACTGTCCAGTCGTAACGTACGGACCGGGAGATTCGTCGCTCGACCACACGCCCGATGAGCATATCGAACTCGGCGAGTTCGACAACTCGGTAGCCGTGTTGGCTCGCGTCTGTCGCTCACTGGAGGAGAAGCTATGACCCGCCACTTCCTCGACGTGGACGACTTATCCCCCGACGAGTTGGCCGAGGTGCTGGCGCTGGCCGAGGAGTTCAAATCGGACGGGTCGCCGCCGGAGTTGGCCGGACAGACGCTCGCTATGCTGTTCGAGAAACCGAGTACGCGCACCCGTCTCTCGTTCGAAACGGGAATGACGGAGCTCGGCGGACACGCCGTGTTCATGGGGCCGGACGACACCCACCTAGACCATGGCGAACCCGTCTCCGATACGGGGAGAGTGCTCTCGCGGTACGTCGATTTCGTCATGGGTCGCGTGTTCGACCACGACTGTTTGGTCGAGATGGCGAAGTACGCGACGGTACCCATCATCAACGGCCTCTCCGACATCGCCCATCCGTGTCAGTCGCTCGCCGACCTGCTCACGATTCAGGAACAGTTCGGCTCGTTCGAAGACCTGTCCATCGCGTGGGTCGGCGACGGAAACAACGTGCTCAACTCCTTCGCAATCGCGGCATCGACGGTCGGCCTCGGCCTGACGATTGCGACGCCGGAAGGGTACGAACCGTCGAGTGACGCACTTGCGCGGGCGAATAATCGCGGTTGCTCACCTGTATTGACGAACGACCCCCATGAAGCGGTCGCCGACGCGGACGTCGTTTACACCGACGTGTGGGTCAGCATGGGCGAGGAGGACGAACGGAAGGAAAAGCTGGCGGCGTTCGACGGGTTCCAACTGAACGCTGACCTGCTCCCCGGTTCGGCGTATGCGATGCACTGTCTTCCCGCCCATCGCGGCGAAGAGATCACCGGAGAGGTACTCGAAAGCGACCGCTCGCTGTCGTGGGATCAAGCCGAAAACAGGCTTCACGCGCAAAAGGCGCTGTTGGCGTATCTCGGCGAAAACGGGTGAGTTCAGCGGCGATACCACGCGGCGAACACGGCGCCTAGCACGACGCCATAGGCGAGGTGGCCGACGAGACTCATGGGGTCCAAGTTCGGGACCGGCGGCATTTCCATTCCGACCGCACCAAGCCAGAGCGGCATGACGATTCCCGCGGCGATGAACCAGAGAAGGGCGCCGTACGCCGCTCCGAGACCGGCCGTTGGGACTATTTTCGTGGCGTATCTTCGGAGGCCGGTCATGGTCATGATACCTCCGAAGACGAGACCGAACACAATGCTGTGGAAGAGATGTGCGACCCAGCCCATCACAACACCGTCCAGGCCGTAGAGGGACGCGACGACCGGCAGCATCCCCATCGACTGCATGAGGACACCGAAAACGATTCCTCCTGCCAATCCACCGACAATCGAACTCGACCACGTTCTGTTGATTACACCGCGCTCTCGAACCGATTCGCTGATACTTTTTGTTCTCTGTTGTGCCATGGCAGATATTAGTTCATTATTAATAATATAGATTTCCGCAAGTAACGAACAGGACAGAAACCAGCCAGAAGCCCCAACACCGGAGTTTATCGGGACATCGCAGGAGAAAAAGGAGGTCAACGGGCGGGCAGCCTTTTGTTCTCGTCATGCCAATATACTAATAGGGGATTACGATGGGTCAAGGGGACGCGATACGGTTCGGTTTTACGGGTGACGTAATGCTCGGACGACTAATCGACGAACGGCAGCGACAGCGGAGCGTCAGCGCCGTTTGGGGTAACATCGAGGAACACCTCGAAGCGTTAGATGGATTGTTTATCAACCTCGAATGTTGCCTCTCGGCCCGCGGAACGCCATGGACGGATACGTACCGACCCTTTCACTTTCGAGCGGACCCGGACTGGGCGATTCCGGCGTTGAAATCCGTCGGCGTCGATTGGGCGTCACTCGCGAACAACCATATTTTGGATTACGGTTCCGATGCCCTTCTCGATACCATCGAGTACCTCGACGACGCAGGAATAGCACATTCAGGTGCCGGTGCGGACGAAGACGCGGCCCGCGCTCCAGCCATCGTCTCGGTGGGCGACTACGACGTTGCTTTCGTTTCGTTCACGGATAACACGCCAGAGTTCGGTGCGGGACGGGACGAACCCGGAACGGCCTACGTGGAGTTCGACGTAACCGACGACAAAGCGGCCCGTATCGTCGGCGATTCGATCGCCCAAGCCCGCAAAGCGAACCCCGATTTGCTCGTTGCGTCGCTTCACTGGGGGCCGAACATGCGGACGGAACCCACGGTCGAGTTTCGGGAGTTTGCTCGATGGTTGGCCGAACAGGATGTCGATATCGTCCATGGCCACAGTGCCCACGTCTTCCAAGGCGTCGAAGTCGTCGATAATACGCTCGTTCTGTACGATACGGGTGACTTCCTGGACGATTATGCGGTCGATTCGGAACGCCGAAACGACCGGAGTTTCATCTTCGAACTGGCCCTCAAGGACGGCGACCTCACGGAACTCCGGCTCCATCCGACCGAAATCTACGACCTCGCGGTCCACGAAGCGGAACACTACGCAGGTAACTGGAGTATGCAGCAGATGGATACCCTCTCGTCCGCGTTCGGAACGCAGTTCGAACGCGAGGACGACGAACTCGTGCTTTCGTTGTAACGAACGACGTCGTGATCCCTTAACGATCACCGAGTGAGAGGAGCGGTTATATATTTGAATAGCTAGTGTTAGGAGATATTATTATAGATAAAACCTAGAAAGAAATATAAAGACCCGCCCAAATCAATAGATGTAGCATGCAATCACGACGTGACCTACTGAAAAAAATTGGTGCGGCAGGAACTGCAGGTATCGGCGCAACGGCGTTGTCGAGTAGCACCGCCGTGGCAAAACCGGCAGTCGATTGGGAACCCGCCCATTCGAGCAACTACACGGCCGCGAACCGTGGTGCGGCAGAAATCGACGCCATCGTCATCCACGTGGCCCAAGGCTCTGCCGAGGGGACGGTCAACTGGTTCCAGAACCCGGACGCAAACGTCAGCGCCCACTACACCATCCGCGACGACGGATACAAATACCAGTCCGTCAGCGACATCAACGAGGCGTGGCACGCAGGTGGCGTTTCTTGGTACAACGACGCCACCATCGGCATCGAACACGGTGGCTACGTCAGCAGTGGCTTCCCGACTGCGCAGTACCAGAGTTCCGCAGAACTCGTCCGCTGGCTGTGTGACCAGTACAACATCCCGAAGAGTCGTGTCTCCGGCGTCGCATCGTGTAATGGTGAAAGCGGCATCATGGGACACCACCAGGTACCCGAGACCGACTGTGGATACAACGACCACACCGACCCCGGTCCAAACTGGGACTGGGACTACTACATGAGCCTCATCTAAACGGGCCCGTAGTGCCATCACAGTATTTTCGATATCGAGAGTGAACGACACCTGGATAGCGTTGCCACCGACCACCCACTTTTTCACTACCGAACCCATCCAACCGGGCAATGACCCTGACGCTCTCGAAACCGACCACATCAGCACCCGACAGTGCGGACGACGGCGTATGGCTCGCGTGTATCGCCTGTGAATGGACCGGCGCGCCATTCGACGAGATTCGCTATCGTTGTCCCGACTGTGACGGACTGCTCGAGGTTCGGTACGCCGACCATCCGACGTTCGATGATTTCGAAGGGAGCGGTGTCTGGCGCTATGCCGACGCCCTCCCCGTGAAATCCGGCGTGAGCATCGACGAGGGGAACACCCCCCTGTACGAAGCGCCGACCATCGAAGACGAGGTCGACGTCTCCTCCCTTCGAATCAAACACGAGGGGATGAATCCGACGGGCAGTTTCAAAGACCGCGGAATGACGCTCGGCGTGAAAGTCGCGGAAAAGCTCGGCACGGACCGGCTGGCCTGCGCGAGCACCGGGAACACCAGCGCCGCGTTAGCCTGTTACGGCGCGCGTGCCGATACCGAAGTGCTCGTCCTCTTGCCTGCCGGAAAAGTCGCCGCCGGAAAGGTGGCACAGGCGAGCCTCCACGGCGCACGAATCCTCGAAGTCGGCGGCAACTTCGACGATTGCCTCGACATCGTCTCCGACCTCGCAAATCGCGGCGAGGCGTACCTCCTCAACTCGCTCAACCCGTTCCGCTTGGAAGGCCAGAAAACCATCGGACTGGAGATCATCGAACAGTTCCGCGACCAAACCGGCGACCTCCCCGACCGAATCGTACTTCCAGTCGGCAACGCCGGAAACACCAGCGCGCTGTTCAAAGCGTTCCGTGAACTCGTCGCCGCCGGTGAACTGACGGCCGAAGAAGTACCCACTCTGACTGGCGTCCAAGCCGAAGGTGCGGCCCCAATGGTCGAGGCCGTCGAATCCGATGCGGACGAAGTCCGTCGCTGGGACGAAGTCGAAACAATCGCGACCGCCATCCGAATCGGAAACCCTGTCAACGCCCCGAAAGCACTGCCGGCGATCCGAGAAACCGGCGGAACCGCAATCGCTGTCACGGACCACGAAATCACCGACGCTCAACGAGCATTGGCGAGGGACGGAATCGGCGTCGAACCCGCCAGCGCCGCGAGCGTCGCTGGCCTGCGAAAACTCCGCGAATCAGGGAAGATATCGGCCGACGAGAACGTCGTCTGCCTGACCACGGGACACCTGTTGAAAGACCCCGATGCGGCAGCAAAAGCGGGCGTCGAACCGGAACCCGTTCCCGCCGACACCGACGACGTGTTGAGGCACATCTCGAGATAACGACCCGGACGCTCCAAGCGTGTGATAGCCTAAAGCGATTCCCAACCCGAGGTCGAAACGCGGTGGGGAAACAGACGGTCCGATTATCGGTGCGGCCCCCGTCGGCGGGAAGCCGACGACTGACAGACGGATGGCAGAGGCTGCTGTGGATCACGTTTAGTCGATGCTCGGCGTAACCGAAACCCGTCGAACCGCGACGACCCCCCTCCCCGGTCGGGGGAACCCTAACGAACTTCGAAACGCGTTCGACGAGTTCGGCCCGCTTTTACCGGCGAAGGAACTGCCATCCGAATTCCCTGATACTACCGACCTCGGGCAAGTCCAAGCACGAGTGTCGCGCTGACGAGCAAGCAGACCAACAATCCGGCGAAGGCGATCGTGTACCCCGCTCGTCCCGCCACGAAACCAACGTATGTCGTTCCCAAACTACCGAGACCGACGTAGATGGTTCGAGTCGCACCGAGGTCACCGCCCATGGTGCCATCCGGAAACACGTCCATCAAATGTGCCTGCATGGCCGGAGGGTATGCCATCAGTCCCGCTGCAAAGACGACGACGCTTACAGTCACCGCAAGCGTCCCGCTCGCCACGACGACGCCGGTAAGCGCAAGCGTCGCGACTACCAGTGACCCAGCTGCGACTACGGGCCGTGAGATTCGGTCGCCGAGTGACCCGGAAAGCGGTTTCACCAGCGCTCCGACGGCGAAGAGGGCGGCGAAGCCCCCGCCCGCAAGTGCCGGTGAGAATCCCTTCGCCTCCTGTAAGAAAGTTGGGAAGAACCCGGTGACGGACTGCCAGACGAACGCATAGAGGGAGTAAGCAACGAGCAGAGCGACCGTCTGGCGGTTGGCGAAGCGATTGGCCGTTTTCCGAACATCGCGGAGCGCCGCGTATCCGGTGCCTCCATCGACCCGTGGTGGCGTATACGCCTCGCGATTCCAGCGATGGAGCAGAACGAATACGACCACGAGGAGAATTACGACCGGAAGGAACGCGAATCGCCACGTCGCGAAGGTGAGCACGACGACTGCAAGCCCTGCCGCGATGGCACCGCCACCGTCTCCCGACGCACCGTGAAGGCCGAATGCTTGCCCCCGGCGGGTGACGAACAAGTCAGATACCAGTGCTCTAGCGGGCGTTGGATAGAGTCCAGCCCCCGTTCCGACGACCGCCGCACCGAGGAGGAACATCGAGTAGGTTGGCGCACCGGCGAGCACGACGAATCCGACGACGAGAAACGAAAGTCCAGTCGCAAGCAGGGTTTTCCGTGAGAGGCGGTCGGAGAGTCGTCCGCTCGGATACTGGCCGAGAGCGTAGAGCCCCCAGAGGAGGGTGAAGGCGAACCCGGCCTGAAGCTCCGTGATTCGGAGCGAATCCATCACCGTCGGGAGCATCGGCGAGAGGACGAGCCTACCCGTCTGAATCATCGTCCAGCCAAGTGAAACGGCGAGGAGGAGTTTTCCGGAGTATCCGGTTACCAATCGCTCCTGAACCCGCGGTCGATTTTCGTCTCCGAAATCCTCGGCCACACGTTGAGGGAAGCAAAGCTGGTACTTGAGTCCGGCTTTCGCGGCAGGTTGTGGTCAGCTATCGGTAATCCGTCGCTCCGTCACCTCGTCGGGGTTGGTACCGTCTTCGGATAAAAAGGTCTCCCCAAAGACCGTCCCTACGCGCCGTTCAGTCCAATACTTCGGACCTCGATTATGCGCTCGTCCGCTTCGAGCGCGCGTTTCGCGTCCGCCGTGAGTTCGTCGTCAAGATTGTAGACGGAAAGTGCCTCGCCACCGTCAGTTTCACGCGCGTTGAACATCCCCGCGATGTTGATACCGTGTTCGCCGAGGACGGTACCGACGAACCCGATGACGCCGGGTTTGTCGTGATTCCGCGCGACCAGCATGTGGCCGTGCGGAATCGCATCGACGCGGTAGCCATCGATACGGACGATTCGGGGGTCGTCACCCGCGAACAGGGTTCCTTCGACCGTGATTTCCTCGTCCGCGCTTTCGACCGTGACCGCGATGAGGCTCTGGAAATCCGCCGCCTGTCGGGTCTTGCTCTCGGTAACTTCGACGCCACGTTCCTCGGCGATTTGGGGTGCGTTGACCGCGTTGACCTGCCATTCGAGCGGTTGGAAAACACCTTTCTGAGCGCTTGCGGTGACGAGATCGACCTCCTCTTCCGCGATGTCGCCTTCGTAGTTCACTTCGATACGCTCGATTCGCTCATCGAGGAGTTGTGTGGCGATTTTACCCGCAGTCTCCGCGAGTTCGATGTAGGGACGGACACGGGGGAACGCACTCTCTTCGACGGATGGCGCGTTGAGAGCGTTGATAACTGGTTCCTCCTTGAGGGCTGCGACGACTTGGTCAGCAGTACTGGTGGCGACGTTTTCCTGTGCCGCCTCCGTGCTCGCACCGAGGTGCGGCGTGACGATAACGTCGTCCACATCGAGCAGTGGGTTGTCTTCGGGGAGCGGTTCTTCAGCGAACACGTCGATTGCCGCGCCTGCGAGGATACCGTCCTCGACCGCGCTGGCGAGTGCTTCCTCGTCGACGACACCGCCGCGGGCGCAGTTGACGACGTATCCACCTTCGATTTGCGCGAGTTCTTCGTCGCTGATGAGGCCTTCCGTTTCGGGCGTGAGCGGTGTGTGAACCGTGAGGAAGTCGGCGCGGTCGAGACATTCGTCCAGTTCAACCAGTTCGGCACCGAGTTGTCGGGCCAGATCCTCGCTGATGTATGGGTCGTATGCGACGAGTTCCATTCCCAGACTGTCGAGCTTTTTCGCGACTTCCTGGCCGACTCGACCGAGTCCGACGATACCGAGCGTCTTCTTGTTCAGTTCCGTGCCGAGATAATCGCCTTTCGCCCACTCGCCACCCTTGAGTCTGACGTGTGCCTGTGGGATGGACCGCGCGGTGGCGAACGCCATGGCGACGGTATGTTCGGCGGCTGCTCGGACGTTGCCTTCCGGAGCATTCGCGACGATGACGCCGTGTTCGGTCGCGGCTTCGATGTCGATGTTGTCCACGCCGATCCCCGCCCGGCCGACGATGACGAGTTCGGATGCGGCCTCGAACACGTCGCGGTTTACGTCCGTTCCGGAGCGGACGATGAGTCCGTTTGCGTCCGTGACCGCGTTCAAGAGGGCATCACCCTCGACATCGTAGGCCGTCTCTACCTCGTACCCTGCCTCGCGGAGTCTGTCCAGTCCCGCATCGGCGATGGGGTCAGTGACTAAGACCTTCATTGGTGGGGAGAAAACACCTGCCGCCCGTTAACCCTTTCTCTAATCGCGAAGATTGCCAGAATATTTTCTACAATATTACGGTGAAAAAATTGTTTAGAGGTTCGACTACTCGATGGACTCCCGTTCTTCGGAACCGGTTCGTGGTTGTATTTCACCATTCGTTTCGCTTGGCTCCAAAGCCGTCTCGGCACACTTCGGGCAGTAGTCGTTTTGTCCACTATCGATCAGCGCGACCGGAACGCCATCAACGACGAGTTCCTTGACGAATCGTCGCCGTATTCCGGGTTGGTTTTTAGGTGTATCGTAGCCACAAACTGAACAGCCATCGGCTGGAAGCGTTGTTCGCTCGGTGACCACTCGCCGCCCGATTCCGTATCGGCCGCGGTCGTAGGCGCGCTGTGCCTTGTTGAGTCGGTACGACAGGAAGAGTGCGGGAGCAAGAATAACCAGTAAGAGGACGACAGCCTTCCAACTAATCAGCGATTTGGCGACCACGCCGAGAAAGACGGCTAGCGAAAGAGCGCTCGTCAAGACGAGCGCCCACGTAACCAACCGGTTGGCGGTGTCGTCGGTCATTACGCGGAGGACTGGTTGCTCGAACCGCCGTCGATGTTCCGGACGAACTGCGGATACCCTTCGCCGCCGACAGGGATGTACACCGTATCGGTTTTGTCCAGTTTCTCGATGTACTTCTGTGTGAGCACGTTACGGTCGAGCGATTCGCTCAGAATGCGGTTCGCTTCGGCCTGTCCTTCCGCCGCGATTTGTTTTCGGTCGGCCTCCAACTTTTCCACTTCGAGTTCGTTTTCCTTCTGCTGTTTGCGCTGTTTCGTGATCTCTTTTTGTTCGACCGCTTGGGCGTACTGCTTGGGCAGGTTGACGTTTCGAATCTGTACCGTTTCGAGGATGAGGCCGTCCTCGTTGAAATCCTTCTGGAGCGCCTTCTGCGCCGCCTCTTTCAGTTTTGTCTGTCCCTCGCCGGTGTAGATTTCGGTGACCGGCAGACGCCCCGCTTCGGTCCGCAGTACCGACCGAATGCTCGGACGGATAAGACGCTGTTCTGCGGTTTCGACGCCACGATAGTTCTTGTAGAACTTCACCGCTTCCGACGAATCGACGCGATACCGAACGCTAATGTCGATGTCTACCCGCAGTCCGTCCTCGGTCAGGACGGTTATCGCATCGTCGGTATTTTCTTTACTGCCTTCGCCTTGCTGACTCGACATCGTGTACGTTTGGGGGCGAGTCGAGAGCGAAACCGTGCTTTGGGAGACAGGGTTGATGAAGTGTGCGCCCGGTTCGAAGACGGCCCCGCTGGCCGCACCCCACTTCTTGACGACTTTCACGTTCCCTTCATCGACGGGTTCCCACGCCATGAACCCGGCGACGGGTGCGGCGATGACGACGATGGCCAGTCCGATGAGAAGCGTATTTCCTAGAATGCTACCGAGGTCGATGTCCGGAATCGGACTGGACGACCCATCCGGGTCGATCGGGATGTCGTTGTCGGAACTCATGTAGAACGTTCGGAACGTTTGAGAGAGTCGGCATATGTTTTGTCATCCATCGTTCATTCCACGGAGAATATTCCAACCGGTCAGGAATTTCTGATGAAAATCGACGCGACGAACCGACGTTTCGACTCGAATCGGGAGAATCAGCAAACGATCCGAATCGGCGGACAGTTTTAGGGGTGGCCCACGGACGCCCGGCCCTCGACGGCCTGATGAAGACGGGCGAGTGAGAGCAAGCGATGAGGAGGTCACTCGCGAGCGACTGAGCGAGGATGGCTTTCGCCGAACAGTTCCAATCGCCACGTCTTGCAGAGCAGTTGTATCTCGGAACCCAGTTCGGTACCCAGCTTCAGCAACGGTTCCGTCCGCCGTTTCGGCAATTTCCACGCGCACCACACTCTTTTAACAACCGGAAGCACCAATCACGATTCGAATGAAGATAGTCGCGTTCGACTTCGACGGTACGCTTTCCGATTCGGAAATGACGGTGCTGCTCGGCAAACGAAAGGGCGTTGCCGACCAGATGGAGGACATCACGGCGCGCGCGATGAACGACGAAATCAGCTACGCCGAAAGCCTCCGCGACCGGGCGGCCCTGCTCGAAGGCCTTCCGCTGGTGGATGCCGAAGATGCGTTTTCGGAGGTCCGTCTACGGCCCGGTGCCGCCGAGATTCTCGCCGATTTGGCCGAGAAGGGAACCCACGTCGCGATTTTGACCGGCGGATTCGAGCGCGGCGTCCAAGCCGCGCTCGACCGCGAAGGAGTGTCCGTGGACACCATCATCGCCAACCGACTGCCGGACGACGGCGAGACACTGACGGGCGAAGTCGAAGGGCCACTCATCGAGGGGACGAAGGACAAAGCCCTGGAGTCGCTGGCGAAAGACCAGGACGCGGACATAGTAAACACCGTCGCAGTCGGTGACGGAGCGAACGACCTGCCGATGCTGGAAGTCGCGGGATTGGCCGTCGGCTTCGAGCCAAAACCCGCCGTGGCACCGGCCTGTGACACCATCGTTTCGCACATGAACGAACTCCACGACATCCTCGCGACCAAAAACGCAATCTAAAGATAGAAGCCCTGAGACACGTGATATTCCGTGTCTCGCTATCTTTATTATTTCAGAAGTCATCTAATACAGTCGGTGATTGTAATGGAACGATACACCCCCTTTGAGGATATGGACCGAATGTTCGAACAAATGCGCGCCCGCATGTGGGGCGTCGGCGAACCCCGGTCGGACGGACGGCGAGGTACCCACATCGACCTGAAAGAACACGATGGACAGTTCGTCCTCGTCGCCGACCTCCCCGGGTTCGAGAAGGAAGAGATCGACCTCTCGTTCAGCGACGACGTGCTGACCGTCTCCGCGAAACACGAGGTCACTGGTGACGACTTCAGCCGTGCCCGCGAACTCTCGGAGCGCGTGAGCCTCCCTAAGGCAGTCGAGAAGGATAGCATTACGGCCTCCTACCGCAACGGCGTCCTCGAAGTTCGACTCCCGATTACGGAAGAGGAGGACACCGAAGACGGTGATAAAATCGAAATTAGCGACTGATTTGTTCGGCGGCCCGATCCGCGTCAGCGCGATTCGCGTCGCCGATGAGTGACGGCACGGTCCGTCTAACGGCTTGCGCGGGAATCGCGAATCCGAGGTTTTCGCCACCCACGATACCGGCGGTGTTGACGCCGATAACGCGCCCGCCGCAGGTTACCAGTGGACCGCCGCTGTTGCCCGGGTTGATCGCCGCGTCGGTCTGAATTGCACCGGGGATCGAAAAGCCCTGACGAGTCGGGAGCGTTCGATCGACCCCGCTGACGACACCCTGCGTTATCGTACCCTGTAAACCGAGAGGGTTACCGAGTGCGGCAACCCGCTGACCGGGTTCCGCCCGTTCATTTGCGAGCGAAAGCGAATCGACATAGTTCGGAACTCGTTCGATTCGTAGAATGGCGAGGTCAGTTCGAGGCGACGTGCCGACGATTTCCGCCCGTCTGAACTCCCCGCGGTTGAACTGCACTGAGAGTTCAGTCGCCCCCGCGACGACGTGCTCGTTCGTGACGATGTAACCGGACGAATTCGATTTGGAGAGTCGGTATACGAATCCGGAACCTTCACCGATTCCCCGAGGCGTTTCGACCCCGACGGCAACCACCGAATCTATCGACTCATCGTACAGTGACGGGTACTGACACGGTAGTGCTCGTTGTTCGTTCCGTTGCTGTACGTTCTCGACACCAGCGACGCTGACACTCGATGTGACGACCACACCGGTGACGAGCAAAACGAGCAGTCGGGTTCTCATCTCGGCCTCTGGACGAGGGGAGGGGCAATCAATTCAGTGGCCATTCAGTGGGCAAACAGACTGGCGTGAACGGGAGCGAACCGTCCCGTCTCGGGGTCGAGAAATCGTCGAATCGGCGGGCCGACCGACTCGGGTTCGGTGAGGAACGCATCGTGTCCGTGGTCGCTATCGATGACGCGGTGGGTCACTTCGACACCGGCGTCGCGGAACGCGTTGGTGAGATGGGTCGCTTGTTCGACCGTGAAATGCCAGTCGCCGGAAATCGAAAGGACGAGTACCTCGCCGTCGTACTCCGCAAGCGCGTCCGAGTCGGAGTCGTAGCCTGCGGAGAGGTCGTAGTTCTCCATCGCGTGGGTGAGATAGAGATAGCTGTTCGCGTCGAATCGCTGGACGAATTTTTGTGCCTGGTAATCGAGATAGCTCTCCACGTCACGATAGGAGTCATCGTCGAGAGCGAACTCCGGAACGGGGCTGGAAGAATCCCCACTCGCACCGAATTTCCGTGGCGGACAGTCGGCGAGTCGCCGACCGAACTTGTCCGCCATCGAATCCTTCGACAGGTACGTAACGTGACCGAGTTGCCGGGCGAGGGCCAATCCGATATCGGGATGGTCAGGGTAGTAGTCACCGCCCTGCCATATCGGATCGGAGACGATTGCCCGCCGGGAAACCGCGGAGAGGGCGAGCAATTGTGGATCGAGACGCGCCGACGTGGCGATTGGAACTACCTTCTCGACGCGGTCCGGGTATCGTTTCGCCCATTCGAGGGCGTTCATCCCGCCGACGCTTCCGCCGATGACTGCCCGGAGTCCGTCGATTCCGAGATGATCCAGCAGACGATGTTGGGCACGAGTCCAATCGCCGACGGTGACGGTCGGGAAATCGGAACCGTAGGGGTCACCCGTCTCGGGGTTCGTACTCTGCGGGCCGGTCGTGCCGTAACACGATCCGGGAACGTTTGCACAGACCACGAACTGCTTGCGGGTGTCGATGGGCATGCTCGGGCCTACCATCTCGTCCCACCAACCGGTTCCTTGGCCGTCTTTGCTTCCGAGAACCTGCTGGCTGCCGGTGAGTGCGTGGCAGACGAGAACCGCATTGTTGCCGGTGTATTCGCCGTACGTCTCGTAGGCGATTTCCAATTCAGGAATCTTCGCACCGGACTCGAATTCGAACGAGCCAAGCGAGACAGTCATCGTGTAGCCTCCTCGATTGCCGAATCGAGGTCGGCGAGGATATCAGCGGGGTCTTCGATGCCGACCGAGAGGCGAACGAGGTCGCGCGTCACGCCAGCGGACCGCTGTTCTTCCGGCGAGAGTTGGGCGTGCGTCGTGCTCGCGGGATGGATGACGAGCGTCTTCGCGTCGCCGATATTGGCGAGAAACGAGGCGAGGTCGACTTCCTCACAGAACGTCTTGCTGGCCTCGTACTCGCCGAGTCCGAAAGCAATCATGCCGCCGTAGCCGGAATCCAAGAATCGACTCGCGTTGTCGTGCGTATCATGTGATTCGAGACCGGGGTAGGTGACCCACGCTACCTCGTCGTGGTCGGCGAGGTACTCCGCGACGATAGCGGCGTTGTCGCAGTGGCGGGCCATCCGGATGGGAAGCGTTTCCAACCCCTGAATCGTCTGCCACGCGTCGAAGGGCGACTGCTGATTGCCGAGGCTTCGAAGCGAACGGAACCTGACGGCAGCGGCGAGCGGTGCGTTCGGGAAGTCCCTCGAGAAGTCGATACCGTGATAGGCTGGGTTTTCGCCCGCGATTTCCGGGTAGCCCTCCCAGTCGAAGGTGCCGTCGTCCACGAGGACGCCTCCGACCGTCGTTCCGCTCCCGTGAAGCCATTTGGTCGTGGATTCCCAGACGACGTCCGCACCGTGGTCGAGGGGATGACAGAGCGCGGGCGTCGCAAACGTGTTATCCACGACGAGAGGAACGCCATGGTCGTGGGCGATATCGGCCACACGGTCGAAATCGGGAGTGACGAGCGACGGATTGCCGATGGTTTCGACGTGGACGAACGCCGTGTCCTCGTCGATTGCGTCGGCGTAGGCGTCGTAGTCGAGCGTGTCCACGAACCGAGCCTCGATTCCACGACGGGATGCGGTGTGCGAAAAGTAGGCGGTCGTCCCGCCGTAGGTATCGGTCGAGACGACGACGTTGTCGCCAGCCTCCGCGAGGACGAGCGTGAGCGAGTCGAGCGCCGCCATACCGCTGGCGGTAGCGACCGCATCGGTTCCACTTTCGAGTGAAGCGATTCGGTCCTCCAGCATCTCGACTGTCGGGTTGCTCAGCCGGGAGTAGATATGACCGTCGGCTTCCAGCGCATACAGGTTTGCGGCGTGGTCTGCGTCCTCGAAGGCGTAGGAGGTCGTTTGGTAGAGGGGCGGAGCAACCGCCCCTGTCGCGGGGTCCGGCTCCTGCCCCGCGTGAACGCTCCGGGTATCGAATCGGGGCTGGTCGTCACTCATGTGTAGTAGGAATATTTCTACAGAATTTTATAACCACCAGTTACGGCAAGGTTTGCAGAGCATGCTAGCGAATGGCGAGGAAGAGAACTCGACTCGCGAGCGCTAGTGGCGTATTCCGTCCGCTCCATCGACACGTCGGGGGCGGCCGGTGACGTGTTCCTCCTCTTGCGACTGTGGGAAAGACAACCCGAAACCGTGCTCTACGACACGGACATCGAACACAGCTACGTCTTCGAACCCGCGAGCGACACCGCTATACGTGTCGGGAAGCTCGAACAAAACCGATGAAAAAGCGCACGTTCGTTCTGCTCGGATTCGGCGCGTTCGCCCTTATCCTCCTGAGTTTTCTCCTACTCGGATTCGGGCGGCTCGTGTTTTCCTACCAAACCGCGCGGTATCTCTCCGCTCCGACGATGTTCGTCGCGTTCGCCTTCGTTCTCGTTCTCCTCGTGCAGTCGATATTGTCCGTAGCCGGCTTGTCGGAACTCGAATAGTCAGCCTCGACTCCCTAACCCTCGCCCTGCAGTGAGCGATATCGCCGCACCCACCACGCCTGAAGCGGGATGATGAGAAGGGGCATCCAGTACGCCAGGTCGAGACTGACCAGACTGACCGCTATCGAGGAGACGAACACGAAAGGGACGATAAGCCCCCGAATGGAAACCAGACGAGCGTGGTGGGTGCTGATTTCATCGGTGATAAGGCCGCGTCGTGCGGCGTACCACCACGTCGCCGTCATGGTCAGTCCGACGAGTGTGAAGTTCGTCGCGTACAACCCCCACGTCAACCGGGTCGAATACGTGCCAACGAGTTCCGTCGGGAACGGGAGAAAGGAGATGGTGAGCAGGAACAGCAGGTTTAGATAGAGGAGAATCCGGTCGTGTCGTTCGATGTTCTGGAAGAGGTTCTGGTGAACGACCCAATACACACCGACCGTAAAGAAGCTCAGCAGATAGCTGAACAGCAACGATTGAAAGCCGAGGAGATACGGCGGAAGTTGGGTCCCCGCCTGCGCCGACGGAACGTCCGGCACTTCGAATTGAAGCACCAACAGCGTCAGCACGATAGCGAAGACGCCATCGCTAATCGCTTCGAGTCGGTCGGTACCCTCGCCACCCAGCACCCGGACGACCATGGTCGATGTTTCGACGCGATAACAGGTAAGTACACCTGCTATTTTTCGGTCGGTGCCGAATCAGCGCAACTGTTCCCGGGCCGCGGCCATCGCCGCCTCCAGATCGACATCTTCGCCGACGTCGAGGAACGCCTCACCGATAGCACGCACGCCACGGAGGATTTGCTCCGAGGAGAGGTTGCCCATGTTGCTCACGCGGAAGATCTCACCACCGAGATGCGCCTGTCCACCGCTGATGCTGACGCCACGTTCGGTCACCGCGTCGAAAAAGTCGTCCGGGTTTTCGCGGACGCTTACAGGGAGCGAGACGGCAGTCAGCGTGTTCGAATACTCCGACGACTCGTTTCGTTCGGGGAACATCGACAGCCCCATCGAAGTGAACGCGGCTCGGAACGCCGACGACTGTCTGCGGTGGCGAGCGATTCGTTCGGGCATGCCCTCGTCCTCGATATGCTCGACTGCAAGCGCGAGGCCACGGAACAGAGGAACGGCGCTCGTGAACGGCGTCTGGTGGGAGTCCGCCTTCCGGAGATGCCAGTCCAAATCCTCGTAAAACGGCGCGTTCTCGCCGTCGAATGCCTCCTGCGCGCGAGGCGTCGCGTACATCGCGCTGGTACCCGGTGGGGCAGCGAGACATTTCTGCGCGTCGGTGATTACGACATCGACGTTCCAGTCGTCCACGAGGAACTCGTCGCCACCGAGGGAGGTAACACCGTCTACAACGAAGTAAGCGTCGTGCTCGTCGGCGATTTCGCCGACTTCGGCGACCGGATTGAGAAGACCGGTGCTCGTCTCGTTGTGTACCATCGTCACGACTTTCGTATCGTCGCTGACTACCTCGCCGACCGTTTCCGGGTCGATGGAGTGACCCCAGTCGAATTCGACGGGGGTGACGTTCGCATATCGGTCGGCGATCCGTTTGAATCGCCGACCGAATTTTCCGTTGACGATGGTGACTACTTCGTCATCCTCACCGGCGAGGTTGGCGACCGCGGCTTCCATCGCCATCGTCGCGGTTCCGTTGAAGATGAGACTCGTGCCGCCATTCGTCGTCGGCGTTCCATCGAGCGACGATCGCTCGAAGATGTAATCGAGACTGGTCTGTGCGCGTTCGTACACCGATTCGAACTCGGACGAGCGGTGCGAAACCATCGGTTCGCTCATCGCGGTTCGAACGTCACGCGCGAGGGGAACTGGACCCGGGTTGAGTAGGAGAAAATCCTCTCGCATACACCATCGTTCGACCTCCCAGTAAATAAGCGTCGTGCGGGGCGCAAATTCCGCCACCTCTTCCATCTACTGACGTTCGTCCGGCAGATTCGGAACGAGCCACGTGAGAAACGCCGCCGGACTGCGCGATTGCATCCAGATGGTTCCCGGTCCTTCGAACTCGCAGATGAGTCCGTCGCCGCTCTCGGCGGGAGACCGGACGCCGCTGAGGCGGCTAACCGAAAATCCGACAGTTTGCTCGAACGCGACGACGTGTCCAGTGTCCACGACGTATCGTTCGTCGGAGTTGAGACTGACCACCGAAATCGCCCCGTAGCTCGACAGAAACGATAACCCCGACCCCGACAGCTCGAGCAAGAAATCCCCCTCAGACTCGACGAACGCCCGTCCGCCGCTCAGTTCGGCGTCCAGTCCGACACCCGGTTCCACGGCGAGAAACGAGCTTGATGGGGTGTAAAGCGACTCATCACGGAGTTCGTAGTGAAAAATATCGCCGGGAAACGGCGGTGCCAACGTGACGGTGCCGGGACGGTTAGCCGAAAAGGTGGTCGAAAACGGTCGTCGTTCGTCGAACATCGAATCGGAGAGCGATTCTACGAGCTCGTCGTCCATCCCCGCCGTGACTTCGACATTCTTCGAGTGACTAACCAGCGACCCGGCCTCGGCTCGAATCTCCTCATTCGATTCCAGTGTCAGTTCAAGCTGGGTGAACGCAGGCCGGTTCGTGATTTCGTAATCCATACTCGAAGGAGACACGGGATGGAGATGCATAGCCCTCGCGGCCTCCTCTCTCGTGAATGACGTACTGGCTGTGAAGGTGTTCGGGCTGGTTTTGTGGGAGCGGAGCGTGGTCGTAGCTCGTCCCTGAACGCCCGTGTTGACCTCGATTATGAGCAACTGAAGCGGCCACGAAGTAATATCAACTGTCGCTACAGTCGAACGTATTACGGAAGCGAAAATGGAACGAGCACGAACGAAAGACGAACGGGCACGATGGGATTCGAACCCACGACCGTCGGATTAGAAGTCCGACGCTCTATCCAGACTGAGCTACGTGCCCTCAGTGCCACATTATCGGGCGGTCATCATAAGGGATTGGGATTTCGCGCGAGAGCACAGCCCTTAAGCACGGTTCACGACAAAACCAGAGCAATGCGAGTAATCGGAACCGTCGGCCTACCGGGGAGCGGCAAGGGCGAAGCCGCAACCGTTGCGGAAGAGGTCGGCATCCCCGTCGTGACGATGGGTGATGTCATCCGCGAAGCGTGCCGGGAGCGCGGTCTCAACCCGGCGGAACACCACGGCGAAATCGCGAAAGCACTCCGCGAGGAAAACGGCCCGGACGCCATCGCACAGGCGTCGCTTCCGCAGATCGAGGACGCGATGGAAGGATCCGATACCGTCCTCGTGGATGGCATTCGCTCCGGCGTCGAAGTCGAACGGTTCGAATCCACCTTCGGCGACGATTTCGTGTTGGTGAGCATCGAAGCGCCGTTCGAAGTTCGCGCCGAACGACTCGGCGAGCGCGGCAGAGACCGCACCGATGAAGACGAGGAGGGACTTCAACAGCGTGACGAACGCGAACTCGGTTTCGGTCTCGACCGAGCGATGGCACGAGCAGACGCCGTTATCGACAACACAGACACGCTCGACGCGTTCCGAATGCAGATTCGTGCCCTCCTCGAAGACGGACTTTCGGGGCTGGAAAACGTACAAACTGCGGAGGGAACATGATTTACAGCGTCGATATCGAAATTACGGCGCCGGTTCGGGACACGGAAATCGAGGCGCGGGTCGCGGACGCGATCGAGAACGTCTTCCCCGGTGCGGAAGCCGAATCGGGACACGGAGAACTCGTCGCCGAAGCGCACAGCGTCGAGGCGTTCTCGGAAGCACTCCACCGACAGGAAATCCTCGATACGGCACGCGGGGAGTTTTTCGGCGGTCGAGACGGCGATACTCTTTCGTTCTCGCTGAAAAAGCAAGCCGCCTTCCAAGGCGTCATCAACTTCGCGGTCGGCAATCCGGACGAACTCGGCGACATTCACGTCCGAATCAGGGTGAACGACCCCTCCGTCGAGGAGTTCATCGATTACGTCGCGCCACCGACAGAGGACGGCAAGCCGATTACGGGCGAGACGTAGTTTCAGATAACCGTTTGGACGACGACAAAGAGTACGATAACACCCAGCACGTCGCAAGCGTTCGTGACGACTGGAATGACCACGTCGTCAGGGTCGAGTTCGAACCGATACGCGACGTAAGTGGCAACGAGCGTAACCAACACTGCGATAAATGCCAGCGTGATTCCACTCATCAAGGAGATGAAAACGACGATGTGGAGTCCCAACTCGGTTCCGCCGATCAACCACGTCAACGACCACGCACCGAAGCCGACGACCGGAAAAACGGTGATCGCGAGCGCGACAGTTGCCACCGCATTTCCCGCGAGGAGGTCATCCTCACGACTGAACGAGAGCGTTCCGAGATGAAACGCGGTCGATAGTCTGGCGGCGAGAATGCTGCCGAGGTTGCCCGCCGTTCCGATGGTGACCGGCACGAGTGCGAGAAGCGTCGGATACCGAAGCAGGGTGCTCTCGAACGATCCGAGGACGAGACCGCTGCCGATTTCGACGACGGTCAACACGAGCAAAACCGGGAGCATAGCCCGCATGATGGCGCGAACCGTCCAGCGTGTCGGCATTCATCCGCCCCCGAATCCGAACCCGAGGACGATTCGAACGGCGAGCAGGAGAAACGAGATGCCGAACACGTCGCCGGTCGTCGTCACCAGCGGTCCGACGAGCGTGTCCGGGTTGTTACCGCGCCGGTATCCCGCGAATACGACCAAGACGACGGCGACGGTCAGCGCGCTGCCCGAAAGCAATCCCGCGATGAACGCGATAGCGACCAAAGTGGGCAACGGTGCAACGGGGTCGGAGAGCAGCCGGAGAACCGAAAACGCGACCAACGACGCGAACAGGCTGGCGAGAATCCCGTTCGCCAGCGAGGCTACGATAGCGGCCCACACTCGATCGTCGTCCGGGACGAACGACGGTTCGACCAACCCTTGGTGGAGTCCGGACGCGAGGCGCGCGCCGAGCGACCCGTAGACGTTTCCACGGGTGGCGAGGAGGGCGGGTACGAGAACGAGCAATCCCTGTACCTCACGGAGTTCGGCGCGCATACCGCCGAGAACGACGCCCGCGAACAGGCCGCCGACTACGCTCGCGGCCAACGCGGGGAGGGCCTCGCGGTATGCCTCGACGGCGACTTCCCGGACGGACATCTGTTGAAACGGATGCGGCCGTGGAACAAAAAAGGGGCGTGTTGCGGTAGACCCGACAGCCTACGATACGATGCTCGTTATCCGAACGGGCCGAACCCGCCGCCACCGCCGCCACCCTGCATCTTCTTCATCATACGCTCCATGTCGCCGCCCTGTCCCATCCCTTGGAACTGCTTCAGCGTCTGGGACATCATCTTGTGCTGCTGGAGCAGTTCGCGGATGCGTTCCTCGTCCTTGCCGCTGCCACGGGAAATACGCCGGATTTGGCTCGCACCGATGGAGCGTGGGTTTTCGAGTTCGTTCTCGGTCATCGAATCCATGATGACCTCGAAGGACCGCATGCGGTCTTTCGTCACGTCCATCGCATCGTCCGGTAGTTCGTCCATGATACCCCCGCCGAAGCCGGGAATCATGTCCATGACCTGTTCGAGCGGCCCCATCTTGTTCATCGCGTTCATCTGGTGACGCATGTCCTTGAGGGTGAACTGGCCCTTCAGCATGTCCTCGGGGTCCCAGTCCTCCTCCTCTTCCTGCGTCTCCTCCATCGCACGCTGGACGCGCTCGGTGAGTTGACCGAGGTCTCCCATTCCGAGTAGACGCGAGATGAAGCTGTTCGGTTCGAATCGCTCCACGTCCTGTACCGTCTCTCCGGACCCGAGGAACGCGATCGAGGAATCGGTCTCGTTGACCGCCGTCAACGCGCCACCACCTTTCGCCGTCCCGTCGAGTTTCGTGATGACGACGCCGTCAATGCCGATGGATTCGTCGAACTGCTGGGCTTGATCTTTCGCGCCCTGTCCGATCGCTGCGTCCAGCACGAGCAGGTTGCGGTCGGGGTTGACTTCCGCCTCGATCTCCTCGATTTCGGCGATGAGGTCGTCTTCGAGCGCGTGCCGACCGGCAGTGTCCACGATGTGGATGTCGGCATCAGCGGTCTCCTTCAATCCTTGGCGGGCGATATCGATCGGGTCGTCGTTGTCGGGATTACCGTAGAAGTCCACCTCGGCGCGGGCGCACATCTCCTTCGCCTGATCGTATGCACCGGGTCGAAAGGTGTCGGTCTGGATGACCGCAGGGCGAAGGCCCTTCTTCGAGAACCACCACGCCATCTTGGCGGACGTGGTCGTTTTACCGGATCCCTGGAGCCCGGCGAGGAGAATAGTCTGGTTTTCGAGCGGGATGTCCGTACTTTCGCCGACGAGGCCGACGAGTTCCTCGTAGACGATACTGAGCACGTGGTCACGGGCCGTCGTCCCACCGGGCGGTTCTTCCTCCAACGATCGAGTTTTGATAGAGTCGGAAAGCTCCATCACGAGGCTCACATCGACGTCAGCCTGCAGGAGCGAGCGCTGAATCTCTTTGACGATTTCCTCGATATCGTCCTCGCTAACGCGGGTTTTCCCACTCAACTTGTCGAGGGAACCGCGGAGAGAACTACCGAGATTGTCGAGCACCATCGTTAGAGAGTGTTTGGCTTTCCGGCGGTTTAAATGCTTTTTCTAGTTGATTTGCGGTCGATCAGGGTCGTCAGCCAGTTTCAGGCAGATAGAGATAAATAACACTACAGAATCATTTCAACCATGTCGGGGCAGCAGAGAGTCGAGACAGTCGATGAGACGAAGCGGATAGAGGAGCAGGTGGACCTTCAGTGGGAGTGTGACGACTGTGGAGAAGTCCATCGGAAGAACAACCCCCCTGCAACAACTGCAATTCGATGTCGTTGTCGGCAGTTGAACCCGAAAAGGGCGAAGAAGAGTTCAGCGAAGCCTCGAAATTCGGCTCCCGATGGTGGTACTACATCGCGGCGTATCCGATAGCGGGGTTGTTTTTGATGGTTGTCGCATCCACGATGTCGCCGTTCATTCCGGACGCGGTTGCGCCAGTCACGAAAGCACTAGCCGCCATCACCGGTATCGTCTATCTATTCGGCTTTCCAGTGCTCGGCATCGCCCTGTTTCTTGATGCTCGGGGGATTCGGGCGAGTCCGGTCGAATGGTCGCCGAATCCATACCTTTACGGTGGGACGGCACTCGTCCTTCTCGGAGTGATTGGTAGCAATGGCCCTGAAAAGCAGTCACTTGCAACGAAGTTCGCTGGCGAGACGGTAACGATGGTACTCCCGTTCGTCGCCATCGCGCTCTGTCTGTACTACCTCTACCGGCGTCATCAGTCTCTAGGTAAACCATAGACTGGAAAGTGGATACCCCACTTCAATCGTCGGAAGAAGCCTGCCCGAACTGTTGTGGCGGCAACCGAAGTTCGTCCAAACCGGGCAGATGTTTGACGTTGTAGACGACTTGCATATCGTCAGTCGCCGGTTCGCAGATGCAGGACAGGCGGAACCCACGGTCGGTCATCTCCGAGGAGAGAACGTGGTTCGAGAACATCTCCGTCTCCCCCGCCACGACTGCGACCGCACAGTTCGCACAGGCACCACCGCGACAGGCGAACGGCCAGTCGAAACCACGGTTCTCGGCGGCTTCGAGAAGCGATTCCTGCGGTTCGACCGGGAACTGACCATAATCCTCCGAATCGAGTCCGGCTGCGGCGGCTTTCCGGAATAGATTTTGGTCGTCGATTTCCCAGCCGTAATCGTCGAGAACCTCGTAGTTGAGATACTCGACCTGCGGATATTTTGGCGTCTGTACTTCTTCGACTTTCTCCCATTCCCCCTCGTACTCCTCGGTTCCGTATCCGGCCTGAATCCGTTCGTATGCCGCTTTGACTCGCTGAAACTCCCGGGCAGAGCCACCCACGTCTGGGTGGGCCTCTTTCACTCGCTGTCTGTATGCCGCAACGATTTCCTCGTCGTCCGCATCCGCATCGATCCCTAAAACATCGAACGGGGAGTTCACATGTAGTGATAGGAAATCAGAGGCATAAATCCTCTCCCCAACCCCGGAAGAGGGGAGGATAACCGCAAGCCACGGAACCAATCTTGAAGCCCTCTCGCGGCGAACGATTACGTATGCGACTGTTCGTGAGTATCGACCTACCGGATGCCCTCGCAGAGGGTGTTGCAGGCGTCCAAGAGCGGTTCAGCGAGGCTGACGGACTATCGTTTACCGACCCACGACAGGCCCATGTGACGCTGAAATTCCTCGGTGACGTGGATTCGGACCGCGTTTCGGCCATCGAGGACGCCCTCGAACTGACGGTCGAATCGGACATCGATTTCGGCCCGTTCGACGCGAACATCCGGGGGCTGGGCGTCTTCCCGAGTCTCGAATATATTCGCGTGGTGTGGTTGGGTGTCGACGAGGGTGAAACGGAGATGGACCTGCTCCACGATGCCGTGGAGTCTCGTCTCTACGATCTCGAGTTCGAACCGGAGGAAAACGAGTTCATTCCACACATCACCATCGCCAGAATGCAGCACGCAGGCGGGAAGGAACTCGTTCAGCGGAACGTAGGAGAACTCGACCCGGAAGTCGGGACGATGGAAGTCGAGGAGATTCGGCTGACGAAAAGCGAGTTGACGAGCGACGGGCCGGAGTACTCGACCGTTTCGGCGTTCCGGCTCTAACCCCGTTTGAAAGGAACAAGATTTTATGCGACGGCGGAAAAGTGGCAACCACTATGGGCAAGAAGTCGAAGGCCAAAAAGAAGCGGCTTTCCAAGTTGGAACGGCAGAACAGCCGCGTCCCTGCGTGGGTCATCATGAAGACCGACCGAGACGTGATGCGAAACCCAAAACGTCGCAGCTGGCGGCGTAGCGACACTGACGAATAATGAGCGCAAGTGATTTCGAGGAGCGAGTCATTACGGTTCCGCTCCGAGACGTAAAAGCAGAGCCGAAGCAGAAACGCGCCGGTAAGGCGATGAAAGTGGTGCGCGAACACCTCGCCAAACATTTCAAGGTTGACGAGGAAGACGTGCGTCTCGACCCCTCCATCAACGAAGCAATCTGGTCGCGCGGCCGAAAAAAGCCGCCGCGAAAGATCCGCGTTCACGCGGCACGCTTCGACGAAGAGGGCGAAGCAGTCGTCGAGGCGGAGTACGAAGAGTAGACCGGTGCTCCGTACCGCGTTTAATGGGTCGTCGTACGTTGGTGTGTTCGCGCATGCGACTGACGAGCATCTACTGATTCGGCCCGATTTGGACGACGAACTGGTCGAATCGCTCACCACGGAGTTAGGAGTCGAGCCGGTCCGGACGAATCTGGGTGGATCATCGACCGTCGGTGCACTAGTTTCGGGCAACGAGAACGGGTTGCTCGTGAGCAGTCGAATGACCGACCACGAACGTGAATCGGTCGAAGACGCCATCGATGTCCCTATCACAGAACTGCCGGGACGCATCAACGCCGCCGGAAACGTCGTTCTCGCGAACGACACCGGTGCGTACGTTCACCCGGACCTCCCGCACGAGGCGGTACAGGCCGTCTCGGATGGACTCGGCGTCCCAGTCGAGCGCGGCATGATCGCTGGTGTGAGAACGGTCGGAACTGCCGCGGTGGCGACGAACAGAGGCGTTCTCTGCCACCCGAAAGCAACCGACGACGAACTCGACACCGTCGAAGACGTGCTGGGCGTTCCGGCCGACATCGGTACCATCAACTACGGTGGGCCGCTCGTTGGGTCGGGACTCCTCGCGAACGCCAACGGCTACGTCGTTGGGCAGGATACGACCGGGCCGGAGCTCGGACGTATCGAGGACGCACTGGGATATATCGACTGATTTTCACCCATCGGAACCGATATCGTTGCCGAGTTTCATTATCGCAGCTCTATCGCCACACGATTTTCCCACGTGGGCGTTGATATCAATAGTCGCCCGAGCGACAGCGATGATATGAATCGGGTTTCTTAGCTATCGAAAATCGAACAGAGGAACGACTGCCGATTTGGGGATCAGGACAATCGGTTCAGGTGGAGGTACTGCTGGTTTTCGACCGGGTCACTTCGAGCACCTCATCGTATTGAGAACTCATGGACGGAGCGTTCGAGTTAGGAAGATTCTTCCCGCTCGCTCCCGCAGGTGTTGACATGAGCACGATTACTCGCGGAACGGAGAGTGAAGAGCGATGATGGGCGGCGGAAATCAAGAGCTTCAGCAGTTGTCGCAGCAGCTTCAGCAGCTGGAAGCCGAGAAAGAGGAACTAGAGGGCGAAGTCGAGGACCTGCGCGACGAGAAGGGCGAGATGGATGAAGCCATCGAAGCTATCGAAACGCTCGAGACCGGTTCGATCGTTCAGGTTCCGCTCGGTGGCGGGGCGTACATCCGTGCCAGCGTCGAGAACATCGACGAAGTCGTCGTCGAACTCGGTGGCGGCTACGCTGCGGAGCGCGACCAGAACGGTGCCGTCGAATCGCTAAAAAGCCGAAAGGACGTCGTCGATCAGCATATCAGCGACACGCAGGAAGAGATCGCGGAGATCGAAGCCGAGAGCGACCAGTTGGAGCAGAAGGCGCAGCAGATGCAACAACAGCAGATGCAACAGCAGATGCAGCAGATGCAGCAACAGCAGGAAGACGAGGACGAATAACCGGCGATGTTCGACAGTCTGAAGGAGAAGCTGAGCGGGTTCCGTAAGGACGTCGAGGAGACGACTGAGGAGAAGGCCGAAGAAGCTGAAGAAGTCGAAGAAGCCGAAGAAGCCGAAGCCGAAACGTCGGAACCCGTCGAGGAGGAAACCGAAACTGAAGCATCCGAATCGGAGGCCGACCGCGAACCGGAGTCGGAAACCGAAGGGACGAACAACGGCGGCGGCTTCGCACAAAAGGCGAAATCGTTCGCTCGCGGTGAAATCGTCATCGAGGAGCAGGACGTCGAAGACCCCCTCTGGGAGTTGGAGATGGCGCTCCTCGAAAGCGACGTGGAGATGAGCGTCGCGGAAGAGATGCTCAAAGGAATCCGAAGCGACCTCGTCGGCGCGACGCGGAAGTTCAGCGCCGAGACGGAAGACGTGGTCGAACAGGCGCTTCGTGACTCCCTCCTGTCGGTAATCAGCGTCGGGCAGTTCGATTTCGACCAGCGCGTCGAAGAGGCTGACAAACCGCTCGTCATCATCTTCACCGGCGTCAACGGCGTCGGGAAGACGACGAGCATCGCCAAGCTGTCGCGCTATCTCGAAGCGCACGGTCACTCGTCGGTAATGGCGAACGGCGACACCTACCGTGCCGGAGCGAACGAACAGATCGAGGTGCATGCCGACTCGCTGGGCAAAAAGCTGATCAAGCACGAACAGGGTGGCGACCCTGCAGCAGTTATCTACGATGCCGTGGAGTACGCGGATGCCCACGATATCGACGTGGTGCTCGGCGACACGGCAGGACGACTGCACACCAGCGAAGGGTTGATGGACCAGTTGGCGAAAATCGACCGCGTCGTCGATCCGGACATGACCCTCTTCGTGGACGAGGCCGTGGCCGGACAGGACGCGGTGCAGCGTGCCAAGGAGTTCAACAACGCCGCGGAAATCGACGGATCCATTCTGACGAAGGCTGACGCCGACTCGAAAGGTGGGGCCGCGATCTCCATCTCACACGTGACGGGGAAGCCGATCCTCTTCCTCGGAACCGGACAGGGATACGACGACATCGAGCGATTCGACCCTGAAACCCTCGTGGAACGACTGCTTGGCGACGAAGACGAGTAATCGAATTTTCGACTTTTTTGGTGAAACACCGGTTCGAGAAGCGACGCAAACGCCGGCAATCGCGCAGTGACACGGATATGAGGATGCGCCGTGGGAGTGGCCGAGGCGATTCGCCGAGGCCACCCGACCTTCCCGCGCGTTCGGGTGACCTCGTGGTGGCGGTTTTTGAGCCAGCAACTGCGGTCAGCGGAACGAAACAGGACGGAGGAAGAACGGGACAACCAGCAGGAACGAATCGAGGACGGCGCACCCGTCCAATGCCACGACGATATCCAAAGCGTAATTCGCAATTCCCAAGACCAACCACAGACTCCTGTCGAACGACAGCGAACTGAATCCAGCGGAAATCCAACAGTGTATCTACTCGAACTCGGCGGAGAAGACGACGAATTTGCGGCCTGTGAGGCGGAGAGCGCGGCAACTGGCGTCGAAATCGTCGCACCGGGACTCGCGCGAGCGACGGCCATCACGGAGCGCATCAGAAACCTCGCGTACACGCACCGAGCGAGCAAGCAGATCGGCAGGACGAACGCCGACATCGACAGCGCGTGCGCATTGCTCTCCGCCGCGTCCTTCGACCGCGAGGGAAGTGTTGCGGTGCGCGCCCGGTCGGTACGCGAAACACGACTGAGCACGCAGGAAACGGAACGGAAACTCGGTCGGATACTCGTCGAACGTGGCTTTTCGGTCGATTTGGACGACCCGGATCACGAACTGCGAGCCATCTTCTCTGACGACATCTGCATGCTCGGCTGGCTCGAAATCGAGAGCACACGCGATTTCGGGAGTCGCATGCCGACCGACCGACCCTTTTTCCAACCGGGAAGTATGCATCCACTGCTCGCACGCGCGTTGGTGAACATCGCCGGAGCACGGGAGGGGAAAACGATCCTCGATCCGATGTGCGGGACCGGTGGCGTACTCATCGAGGCCGCGCTGGTGGGAGCACGACCGCTCGGCGTGGATGCACAGGAAAAGATGGTTCGCGGGGCAGGGGAAAACCTCACTCACTACGGCCCCGACAGCCATGCTGGAACAGTTCGCGGCGATGCAACACACCTGCCGTTTCCCGACGATTCCATCGACGGCGTGGTGTTCGACGCTCCTTACGGCAGGCAGTCGAAGATCGCGAATCTCGAACTGGATGTCCTCGTAGACGGTGCGCTTTCGGAGGCCCATCGGGTCGCACCACGAACGGTCATCGTCGGCGACCGCTCATGGGTGTCCGAGGCGCGTGATGCGGGATGGACGGTCGAGGAGGAGTTCGAACGGCGTGTCCATCGCTCGTTGACGCGATACATCGCAGTGCTGTCTCGATAGTTGGTTGCCGAATCGAACACATATTTTACGCCCGGTGCAAACCCACACCTATGGAGCAGTATCTGGGTCTCGTGGACGACGTACTTCAGGAGGGGACGTACAAGCCCAATCGAACCGGCGTGGATACGATTTCGACGTTCAGTCGACATTACGAAATCGACCTGCAAGCGGGATTCCCGCTGTTGACGACGAAGCAGATGGACGGGTTTCGCTGGGACTCGATGTTGCACGAACTTCTCTGGTATCTCTCCGGTGAGGAACACGTTCGGAACCTGCGCGAGAAGACGGGTATCTGGAACGAGTGGGCCGACGAAGACGGGAACCTCGACACCGCCTACGGACGGTTCTGGCGACGGTTCCCGGTTCCGGAGTCAGGGCTGCCGGGCGAGTCGTGGCCGGAGGATGGCCACCGATGGTTGAACGATGACGGAACGTTCGACCAAATCCAGTACGTCCTCGACGGCCTCAAAGAGAACCCGAACTCGCGGCGATTCGTCGTTTCGGCGTGGCACCCAGCGAATGCGGCGGTTTCAACGCTCCCACCGTGTCACTACACGTTCGTGGTAAACGTACAGGGCGAGACGCTGAACCTACACCTCACGCAGCGGTCGGGCGATGTGGCGCTCGGCATCCCGTTCAACATCGCGGCTTACGCCCTGCTTGCGACCGTTCTCGCGCAGGAAACTGGATTCGAGGTCGGCAAGTTCGCCCACACCATCGTGGACGCCCACATCTACTGTGGCGAGGGCGAACGCGGCGAGTGGTACCGCGACAATCTCGGCGAACTGCAAGCACGACTGAGCGACGTTGAGATGAAAGCCGAGTTCGAGGAGGTTCGAAACTGGCTCGAATCGGCGGCACCGGAGGAAGAAGACGGCAACGACGGTCTCGACCACGTCCCCGGCCTGCTGACTCAACTGTCTCGTGAACCGAAATCACGTCCCGAGATCGAGGTTTCGGCGGACTCGCTGGCCGAACTGACCTACGACGACATCACCCTCCGGGAGTACGACGCCCATCCCGGCATCAGATTCAGCGTGGCGGAATGACGCGCTTAGTCCTCATCGCCGCCGTCGCCCAAAACGGAGTCATTGGCGACGGCGGCGACATGCCGTGGCACTACTCGGAGGATTTGCGCCATTTCAAGGAGACGACGATGGGTCATCCCGTCGTCATGGGGCGGACGACCTACGACAGCATTGCAGGGCGAATCGACGGCCCACTGCCGGGTCGCACGAACGTCGTCCTCAGTCGCTCGAATCCAGACCTTCCGGAGGACGTAGTACTGGTCCACGGCGTTCAGGAAGCGATCGACGAAGTCGAAAAGCTGGACGATACCGCGTTCGTCATCGGCGGCGCGACGGTTTACGAGCAGTTCCTTCCCCACGCGGACGAACTGGTATTGACCGAGATTCACGCGGAGTACGACGGGGATACGAAGTTTCCCGAGTGGAATCAGGAAGAATGGCGAGAGGCCGAGCGCGACGAGCGCGATGCGTTCGATTTTGTCCGGTACGAACGTCGCTGATTAGGCGTTACTTCGACGCCGCTGCATCTTCGGATTCGCCCACGCGACCAGTGTGCCGACGAACAGGGCAACGAGCCACGTTCCGATTGCAGTCGGTTGGTTTGTGGTAACGCTTTCGACATCGAACACCATCCATAGAGCGACTGTGGCGAGCCAGCTGACGATACTGAACACCCAAACTTGGTGGTAGGAAACCGGAAATTTGTCGAGCGCGATGAGAACGCCGACGGCAAGTCCCGGTGAATATACGAGCAAAGCAGTCTGCCACAGTTTTGGGGTCTCAACGAGGAGTGGTGTGAGCACGGTGATCGGAAGCGAGAGCATTAGCACGCTCCCGAGGACGATGCCGAGTTGTTCAAGGCGGCGGGGGAGGGACATGAAACCGCAGTTCGGAGTCCAGAATAATATGCTTTCCGTCGATTACGTCGGTGGCGCCGGCGGGCCGAGCGAAATGATGTAGACGATACCGCCGATGACGACGCTCGCCAGAAAGCTGACGAGGACGTGGATGGCGGTGACGAAGCCTGCAGTACGCCACTTGAGTCGATAGACGATGTGGAAGAGGGTCAGGTCGAGCGCTATCGCGATGACGATGACGATGAGACCGACGTACCGCTGAAGGAGAAACGGGAGCGCCGCAATCGGCGGGCCGATTGCGAGCGCGCGAGGAAGCGGCACGCTCCCGAGGAAATTTCTCGCGGCGATGTGTGCCGTCAGCGTGAGAAAGCTCGCCAGAAGGAGATACGTTCCGACGAGTGGCGTCAGTTCACCCAACAGTGCCATACTCGATAATCGAGAGTGTGGCGTCTTGGGTGTGGCGATTATTCCAGCAGACCGAGCTCTTCGAGACGCGAGACGATTTTGTCGACTGCCTGTTCCGCGTCCTCGGGTTTCTTCCCGCCGGTGATAACGAGTTTCCCGGAACCGAAGAGCAGTGCGACGACTTCGGGTTCGTCGAGACGGTAGACGAGGCCGGGGAACTGCTCCGGTTCGTACTCGATGTTCTCCAGTCCGAGACCGATAGCGATAGCGTTGAGATTGAGATTGCGGCCGAGATCGGCACTGGTAACGATGTTCTGGACGACGATTTCCGGGTTTTCGTTGACCTGGATGTTGAGTTCACGGAGTTTGTCGAAGACGATTTCGAGGCTCTCGTGGACGTCCGCGGTGCTCTTTGCGCCGGTACAGACGATTTTACCGGAGCGGAAGATGAGTGCGGCCGATTTCGGGTTCTGGGTACGGTAGACGAGACCGGGGAACTGCTCTGGGTCGTAGTCCGCGCCTTCGAGGTCCATCGCGACGCTCTGAAGGTCGAGTTCCTGCCCGATGCCCGTCGAGGCGACCACGTTTTCAATGTTGATGGTTTCCTTGGGGTCGGTCATAGCGCGACTTAAATGACGTATTTAAGGTTTATAAAGGTTGGTAGTCCTTGCTGACACGACTCGAATGGCCTTTATGAGCGCTCTCGAAACGAAACCGTGATACTGCGGTCTTCAATGGTGTCTCGCGCCGGTCTCTTCGAGGCTCGATGGCGCAGACCTTAACAGTGCGCCGCCCCAATCGGCAAGTAATGACCGACGAGCGAAGTCACAAGTTCTCGGAAGGGGAAGGCTTCGGCGATCCATACGACGAGTTCGACTTGGATCCACCAGAACTCGAAGTCGATCCGGGCGAAGTGGACCCAGTGGACTCCCGTGTCGTTACCGACATGCTCGACCAGCAGGCGATTCCGAGCGACAGGGTGTCCGTCAAAGACCTCGTCGAGGTCGGCCTGAGCTACATGCAGATAAATCGCTTCGAACAGGCGACCGAGACGTTCGAGCGTGCGGCCCGCTTTGCGGACGAGGACTCCCTCGAAGCACAGGAAGCGTGGGTAAACAAGGGTGCGGCACACGGCCAACTCGAAGAGTGGGACGAAGCCATCGGCTCGTACCGTGAAGCCCTTCGAATCGACGACGACAGCGAACACGCCGCGACTGCCGAGACGAATCTCGCATACGCACTGTGGGAGTCCGGGCAGACCGAACAGGCACTCGAACATTCGGAGCGCGCAGTCGAAATCGACCAGCGATTCCCACAGGCGTGGTTCAACCGCGGATTCTTCCTCCTCGAACGCGGACTGGCGGAAGACGCACTGAACTGCCTCGACAACGCGATTCGACTCGGCTTCCGAAACGCGCAGGTCGTCGAGGAGAAAGCTCGCGCGTTGGAAGAACTCGGCGAGGACGAAGAAGCCGAAAAGCTCGCCGAGGAGGCGGAAGAGATGCGAAAACAGGCCGAACAAGAGCTAATTCAGGAATAATGATTCTCAGGGAGCGGGACACACAAGAGGGACTACTCGTCGCTGTCTGTGACGACGACGTGCTCGGCGAGACGTTCGAAACTGACGGCGTGTCGTTCACCGTCACCGAGGAGTTTTACGGCGGCGATGAGGTGGACGAGAGCGAAGTCGTGGACAGTCTCACCCGTGCCAGCGTGGCTAACATCGTCGGTACGGATGCAGTGACGCTTGCAGTCGAAAACGGGTTCGTAGACGAGGGAAGCGTCCTCGAACTGGACTCCACTAAGCACGCACAGTTCTTGCGGATGTAACCGAGTTCCACAACGATCAATCGAACACGGCGGGGACGTTCACTGCTGCCAAACAGAGCAGTGAACCAACCGTGACCGTTACGCCAATCATCGTCAGTCCGGTATCGAAGGCGAACGAGAGGAACGTGTGGAAGGCTCCGACGAACGCGAGTCCAAGAAAGAGCAAGCTCGCGCCCAGTCGTCGTTTCGAGACCATACTGAGGGCAAGGGCCCGAGCGGCTTAAGCCACGTTACTATCGGTGTAACCAAAATAGGTTTCGACAGCTTCGGGAGACCGAAGGAGTGTTTTGACTCGAACACCAATCGATAGGCAATGGAACCACAGCAGTCAGAGGCGTTGGACGTGGCGCGCATTCGGGAGGACTTCCCGATTCTACAGCGGGAGGTAAACGGGAACCAGTTGGTGTACCTCGATAACGCGGCGACGACGCAGACGCCGGAACAGGTCGTCGAGACCATCTGTGACTACTACCGGAACTATAACGCGAACGTCCACCGTGGCATCCACCAGTTGAGTCAGGAGGCGTCCGTCGCCTACGAGGAAGCGCACGACCGACTTGCGGAGTTCATCGGCGCGAGCGGCGGGCGCGAGGAGATGGTGTTCACGAAGAACACGACCGAATCCGAGAATCTCGTGGCCTACGCGTGGGGGCTGAACGAACTCGGGCCGGGCGACGAGGTCGTCCTGACCGAAATGGAACATCACGCCTCGCTCGTGACGTGGCAACAGCTCGCCAAGAAAACAGGTGCGGAGGTGAAGTACATCCCGATCGACGAGCAGGGCTACCTCGATATGGACGCCGCAGCGGAGATGATCACCGACAATACGAAAATGGTCAGCGTCGTCCACGTCTCGAACACGCTCGGAACGACGAACCCAGTCGGTGAACTGGCCGACATCGCACACGACCACGGCGCCTATATCTTCGTCGATGGCGCACAAGCGGTTCCAAATCGTCCCGTCGATGTCGAAGCTATCGACGCCGACTTCTACGCCTTTTCGGGGCACAAGATGGCTGGCCCGACCGGCATCGGCGGTCTGTACGGCAAGGAACACATCTTAGAGGAGATGGAACCGTACCTCTACGGCGGCGACATGATCCGGAAGGTGACCTACGAGGACGCGACGTGGGAAGACCTTCCGTGGAAATTCGAGGCCGGGACACCAAGCATCGCCCAGGGTATCGCGATGGCCGCCGCGGTGGACTACCTCGAAGAGATCGGCATGGAGCGCATCCAGCGACACGAAGAACAACTCGCGGAGTACGCCTACGATCGCCTGACGGAGGAAGGCGACGTGGAAATCTACGGCCCACCGGGTGACGACCGTGGCGGTCTCGTCTCGTTCAACGTCGATAGCGTCCACGCCCACGACCTCTCCAGCATCGTGAACGACCACGCGGTGGCGATTCGGGCGGGCGACCACTGTACACAGCCACTCCACGACAAACTCGGCGTTGCGGCGTCGGCGCGAGCGTCCTTCTACATTTACAACACGCGTGAAGAGGTCGATAAGCTGGTCGAAGCCGTGGACGACGCTCGGCAGTTGTTTGCGCAGTAGATTTCGACACGAAATCGGCCCTTCCGAAGTTCGCGGTAGGTCTATCACCGATGCTAGTGGTAGTTCTACATGGGGGGTATCAATGAGCCAATCACGCGCGACGCAGCTTGCCGTACCAATCAACGAACACGACCATGTCGACGGAGCGGCTGACGCGGCCGTCACACTCGTCGAATACGGCGATTACGAATGTCCATACTGTGAAGAAGCACAGCAGTCCGTGAAGGAACTGAGACGGACGATGGGCGATCGAGTGCAGTTCGTCTTTCGCCATTTCCCACTTACACAACTGCATCCGCACGCACAGCGGGCAGCGGAAGCGGCGGAAGCGGCGGCGGAGCAGGGGAAGTTTTGGGAGATGCACGATCTGCTCTTCGAGCATCCGAGCGAAATAACGGAAGGGGAGTTACAGGACGCCGCGGAAACTCTCGACCTCGACATGAACCAATTCAACGACGAACTCACGATGCATACCCACCGCAACCGAGTTCACGAGGATCTCGTATCCGGCGCTCAGAGCGGGGTTATCGGGACGCCGACGTTCTTCATCGACGGCGAACGCTACGACGAACAGTGGGACAGCACGCCACTTCGAGCGGCGCTGGAAGATGCAATGGTAGAGTAATGACCGGGAAACATTCGGAGCAACGATTTCCAACCACCAACATCGATCCGTTCGGACAGAAAGTTTCCGGATAGGCGTGAAAATCGTTTTTACTCGTCCAGTCAATCAGCAGTTATGGACGCGGATGAGCGAGAGTTATCGCCGGACGAAGCTTTCTCCCTTCTCGGAAACGATACACGAATCGGAATCATCCAAACGCTGTGGGAGGCCGACGAACCGCTGTCGTTTTCCGAACTCCACGATCGCGTCGGCATCAGCGACAGCGGGCAGTTCAACTACCACCTGAACAAACTCGTCGGCTTGTTCGTCCGACAGAAAAACGGGAAGTACGAACTCCCGTTCGCAGGATTTCGAGTCATCGGTGCGATTCTCTCCGGAACGTACACACAGCGCGCCGAATCCACGACGTACGAACTCGACCTGCCCTGCATCGGATGTGAAACGAGACTGGAAGCGGAATACGACGAGGAGATGGTGACGGTTCGGTGTCCGTCCTGCGACGTAGAACGGTCGACGTTCGGATTTCCACCGGGTGCGTTCGAAGAGCGCGATGTGGACGAGCTCCCGCGGACCTTCGAGCGATGGCTTCGAAACATCTTTTCGATGATGACCGACGGAATCTGTCTGAACTGCTCGGGACGAACGGTCGGGTCGCTCGTCACCGAATCGGAGTATTTCGAACAGGAAGCGGAAATCGGCGTCGAGTTCGTCTGTGATCGGTGCAACGACCACGCTTTCGGGTCGATCGGGTCGTACATTCTCCAGCATCCAGCGATCGTCGCGTTCCACTACGAACACGGCATCGATCTCGGCGAGGAGTCCGCGTGGGAACTGGAGTGGCTCATCGAGAACGAGGCCGAAATCATCGCCGAGAAACCGTTGCTGGTGGAACTCACCGTCGAACTGGCGGGGGACGAACTCACGGTACGGGTAGACGACGGGTTAAGCATCGAAGTCGAGTAAGTGAAAGGTGGAGAACAGAAGCGTGTTTCGGCAGTTTCGCCGACAGAAGTGTATTTCTGCGAACATATATCCTCTGAGAGTGTCTGTTTCGGTTCATGCGCTCTCTATTCACGAATCGGACGTTCACGCGGCTCTTTCTGGGACGCCTGATAACCAACGCCGGGGACAGCGTCTACACCATCGCGGCGATGTGGCTCGCGTTCGAACTCGGCGGGTCGTCGTTCTACACGGGATTGGCTGGCTTTCTCACCATGCTTCCACAAGTCTTCCAGTTCCTCGCCGGGCCGCTCGTTGATCGGTGGCAGCTTCGCCGTATTTTAGTCGGGACGCAGGTGTTACAGGGGATTTTCGTCCTCGCGATTCCGTTCGCCGCGGTGATGGGATGGCTCTCGGTGGGGGTCGTTCTCGTCGTGATGCCGATCGTCTCGCTCCTGAATCAGTTCGTCTACCCGGCACAGCAGGCCGCCCTCCCCCGCGTCGTCGAGGAGGAGGAATTGGTCGAAGCGAATTCCGCGTTCTCGTTCGCCTATCAGGGCGTCGATTTCGTTTTCACCGCCCTCGGCGGTATCGTCGTCGCGGTGGTCGGTGCTGTGTCGCTTTATCTCATCGACTCGGTCACCTTCGCTATCGCCGCACTGGTGTTCGTCGGCGTCCGGATCCCGTCCGCTGACACGAACGACAGTGACCGTGACGAAGGCACAAAGAACGTCACCTCAGCGATGGGCGACTATCGTATGGAACTCTCGGACGGAATCCGCTACGTCCGTGGTTCAGTTCTCGTTTGGGTACTCCTCGGAAGCCTCGTCGTCAATGCGACCATCGGGACGGCTCTCGCAGTTCTGCCAGCCTACGCAAACGCCTCCGGTGGGCCGGACACGTATGGGTTTATCCTCGCCGCAATCACCGGCGGAATGCTCGTTGGGTCGCTTTCGGCAACGCCACTGAAACGGTTCTCGCTGGCGGCATTGAGCGTCGGCGGCTTCGCACTGAGCGGCCTTTCGTGGCTCGCCGCTGTCGCGGTCGGATGGCTTCCGGCCACCGTGGGATTGTTCTTCCTCGCAGGCGTTCCAATCGGCGCGACGAACGTCATTTTTTCAGCGATGGTACAATCCGTCGTTCCCGAAGATTTGATGGGACGTGTTTCGTCCGTACTCGCCAGCGGTTCAGTTGGTGCAATGCCGCTCGGGTCGCTTCTCGGCGGAATCGGTGGCGATATGTTTGGGAATGCGGTCGTCATGACTACTGCCGGGTTCGGACTCCTGTTCATCTCCACCTGCTGGCTAACACATCCACTCCTTCGAAACCTCGCCGATGTCGAAGACCTCCGTTCGGAACGATACGGGCTTATACGCTCAAACCGGGCCGAACCGTCGGAATCCTTTTAGGTGATACTCACCTACCCAGATTCAACAATGAGCATGGGTTCGGACATGTACCGGCAGCAGATTCTCGACCATTATCGTAGCCCACGCAACTACGGTGAACTGGAAGAATCCCATTTCACCCACGAAGGGGTCAACCCCTCCTGTGGCGACGAACTCGAATTCGATGTGGCACTCGATGACGACGGGGAAACCATCGAGCGAGTCGCGTTCCGGGGCGACGGCTGTGCCATCAGTCAGGCCAGCGCGAGCATGCTGTCCCAGAAACTACCGGGAATGACGCTCGACGAAGTCGAGGAGATGGATAGGGACGACGTTATAGACATGCTCGGCGTGGACATCAGTCCGATGCGGGTGAAATGCGCCGTGCTCGCCGAAAAAGTCGTCCAGGACGGGGCGGAGATTTTCGAAGGGGAGAAAGAAGCCGGACAGACGACAACCGAGTAGCAGAGCGGACACGACTACGGGCGACCGTCGGTATCTCATCCGGTGGCGGACGTTTTTTACCGACGCTGACGTTGCTTCGATATGCGTATCCAGATTCGTCCAGCGGAGCCCACGCATATCGATGGAGTTCAACGAGTTGCGGACCGAGCGTGGCGTTCGGCTCACGAATCGATCGTTGGAGCGGAGACCGTCGATGAGTTCCTCACGAAATACTACGATTCCGAATCGTTTCTCTCGCTCATTGCAAACGACGATGCGGTCTTTGCTGTTGCCGCCAGAAACGACCGTGACATCGTCGGGTTCGTTTCCGCCACGCCCGACGACGACTGCTCCGCGAGGTACCACCTCGGTCGCATCTATATACATCCGGAGCAGTGGGGCAAGGGAGTCGGACAGCGGCTTCTACAGTATGCTGAACAATGCATCGAAGCGCGAGATGGAAAACGAATCACGCTGGGCGTCATGGCCGAGAACGAACGTGCTATCAGTTTCTACGGATCGGCAGGATACGAACGTGCGTCGGAGTTCTACGACGAACGAATCGACACGCGCGGATACGAATACCGAAAATCGATTTGAAGAACGGGTCGGGAAAACGTCTCTGTGAAGCGCTGAGGGAGTTATTCGGGCTTCAGGCCGCCATCCTGCACGCGCATTACTGCCTCGCCGTCCGCGAGGTTTGGCGCGTCCACGAGACGGACGATACGCTTGTCGCCTTTCGATTTGCGGAGGTACATCCGGAACGTCGATTTGTGTCCGAGGATGTTGCCACCGATAGGCTGGGTCGGGTCGCCGAAGAACGAATCCGGGTTCGAGGAGACCTGATTCGTCACGACGATAGCAGTGTTGTACAGGTTGCCGACCTTGTCGATATCGTGGAGGTGTTTGTTGAGTTTCTGTTGGCGTTCTGCGAGTTGGCCACGGCCAACGTACTCGGCACGGAAGTGGGCTGTGAGACTGTCGATACAGACCAGTCGAACTGGCCATTCACTGTCCTCGTGTTGTCCGGCGAGTTCCTGTGCCTTCTCCGCGAGGAGCATTTGATGGTTGGAGTTGAACGCCTTCGCGACGTGAATCTTGTCGAGGAAATCGTCGATGAGTTCGTCCATCGCCTCGTCGTCCTCAGGAGAGCCCTCGATTTCACGGTCATCCATCGTAGCCTGGAGGACCTCGTCCGAAAGGCCACGGACCATGTCATCGACACGTTCCGGACGGAACGTGTCTTCGCTGTCGATGAAGATGACGCTTCCACCGAGACCACCTTGCTCACGGGGTAGCTGAACGTTCACGGAAAGCTGGTGCGTGACCTGCGATTTCCCGGCACCGAACTCACCGTACACTTCGGTGATGGACTGGGTTTCGACGCCGCCGCCGAGGAGGTCGTCGACTTCGTTGATTTGCCAGCTGAGTTTGCCGATTCGTTCACGTCGTTCGAGCACCTGCGAGCCGGTTTCGAACCCGCCGATGTCCGCTTCCTTTCGCGCAGCCTGGATGATGTCCGCGGCGGTGCTCTCGCCCACGTCGGCGGTGTTACTGAGTTCGCCGGGACTCGCAACCGCGAGACTCTGGTAGGAGTCGAATCCTGCGTCACTGAGTTTTTCTGCTGTCGCCGGTCCAACGCCCGGTAGTGTTTCGAGGTCTACGTCTGCCATCGTACTCCATCCTTGTGCTCACCATCATATAAACCTCCGTTAACTGCGGAGTGAAAGTGAAAATGGACGGCTGCGGTGAGGGAGGTCGAGTTGAAGTAGCAGGGTTTAGATAAGAAGAGTCAGCGTCGTGGGAGTAGTTCACACGAACATCCGTCGAGGCTCAGTCCCACGGGTGTTCGTGAATGTTGTCGGGCCAGAGTGGATACCAGTACTGTTCGTCCGATTCGATTTCGAGTTCGCCGTCGAGGTTGCTTTCCAGTTTGAACTCCGCGGCCGAATTGCGCTCGTGGCCACGCTTGGGTGCGAAGGGGTAGTACGCCCCTCGACGGAACGAATAGACCCAGTAGACGTTGTTTCCATCCTGCTGAAATCCAAAGAGCGCGGCCAGCAGGCGCGACCCGTACCCTTGCTCGACGAACGTATCCGCGGCGAAATGGAGGCTGGTGACGAGGTCCTCGAAGTCCTCATCTTCGAGGACGACCCACGAGTAGCCGTGGTTGTCCACGTGCGCGCGAGCCTCCGTTCCCGTCTCTTCCTTTCCGGCTTCGAGAATGGCGTGCACATCGTCCACTGCGTTCTGGAAATCGGTACTATCCACTTCCGAAAAACAGAGGGCGGCCATTCCGACCGGTTCGTAGCCGAGGTCGGCCTCCATCGTGACGTAGGCCGTGCTCATGCCGAAGAGGTCCTCCGGGTCGGCGTCGCGTCCAGCATCCGTCTCGGCCCGGATACCGAGCACTTCGCGGATTCCGTCCAATAGTCCCATGCGCGGGTGTACGCACGCGGAGCGGAAAAAGGGGAACGATGCTTATGTGATTCTTAATAAAGAGTTCCAAGGTTGTCGGATGAAACGATGGGAAATCATTCGAGACGCCGGTTTCTCGAACTGGCGGGTGCCGGTACCGCCGTCGCGCTCGCTGGGTGTTCGGGCGGACCGGGTGAGGCCGCCACGACGGACACCACCGGTACGAATACTGGAACGAAAACGGAAAATAGAGAAACGACGGACGAAACGACCGAGCAAGCCGACCAATCGAAGGACACGACGATGAGCACGGTATTCCACTTCAGTAGCGGCGAATCGCACCAGAAACACGCAGTGGCGAACGTCGCCAACCTCGTCAACGACGGTTCGACCGACGTTGCGACCGTCGAACTGGTCGCCAACGGCCAAGGTATTCGACTCGTGACGAAAGATTCCACCGTCGCAGAGAAGGTGAAATCGCTCGTAAAACAGGGCGTGAGATTCAAAGCCTGCCGGAACAGCATGGACGCGTTCAACTTCTCGAAAACGGACTTGCTGAAGGGAGTCGAAACCGTCCCGGCGGGTGTCGGTGAACTCACGAAACTACAGGCGAGAAAGGAGTACGCCTACATCAAGACGCCTTAGTACGATTCCATCTCGCGTTCCATCTCACGCAGTCGCTCGACCCGGCGTTCGGTGCTCGGGTGCGTGCTGAACAGTTTCCCGATGAAACCGCTCCGGATGGGGATGATGAAGAAGGCGTTCATCTCCGCCTCCTCGCGCAGGTCCTCTTTCGGAACCCTGTCCATCCGGCCGTCGATGGTCATCAGCGCCGATGCCAACGCCGACGGCTTACCGGTAATGGTCGCACCACCGCGGTCTGCGGCGAACTCGCGGTAGCGCGAAAGTGCACGAATGAGGATGTAGCTGACGATCCAGACGGCGAGCGAGGCGAGAATGGCGACGAACACGGGAACCTGATTCCCACCACGGTTGTCCCCACCACCGCCGCCGAACAGCCAACCCCAACGGACGACCATGAACGCGATGGTCGAGAGGAACGACGCGATGGTCATGACCATCACGTCGCGGTTTTTGACGTGCGCGAGTTCGTGGGCGATAACGCCCTCCAACTCCTCCTGATTGAGGGTTTGCATTAGGCCAGTCGTCACGCAGACGGCGGCCTTCTTCTGGGAACGTCCCGTCGCAAAGGCGTTCGGCACGCGAGTGTCGGAGACCGCAACCTTCGGTTTCGGCAGGTCAGCTTGTTGGGAGAGTCGGCTCACTATCCCATGCAGTTCCGGATATTCGCTTTCGCTCACTTCGTGTGCTCCCATGCTCCACAGCGTGAGGCGGTCGCTGAAGAAGAACTGGGCGAGCGAAAAACTGCCGAATACGAGCGCAATCACTAACACACTTACATTCATGTATGCAAGGGCGCCGACGAACACGATGTACAACGCGAACAACAGGAACATCGTCAGGCCCATTCTGGCCCGGAGGCCCCAGTCTGCCTTCCATTTCATGCATCCGTCTAGGTATTCCGACCGTTTAAACGTTCGTCAGTCATGCCAAGAAGTAACACACTATTATTGCAAAATAATTATTCTGAAAATATCAGGAAGGGGGCCAGAACGCTTACCCGCGGACGCAAGGTAGGGATGGTATGTTCTCGTGTGAACCGACGAGGGTATGTCGATGACCGGCACGGTACTTTTAGCCGGTAGTCTCGACCATACAGGGCGGTGGCTTGCCGTCCATCTCGCCGAACAAGGGTGGGACGTGACATGCGTCGGTCTCTCGCGGTCGGAGTGGAATCTCGAGGGATATCAGGGCCTCTCGTTTCGAAGTGCGGATTTGACCGAACAAGTCGAGACGTCGGAAGTCGTTTCGACCGAAAACCCGGATGCGGTCGTCCACTGGACGGCGCGTCCATCGCCGGAGCGACACGCCGGAATGCGCGTGTTCGAAAACAACGTTACCAGCGTTTACAACGTGTTGACCGCCGCTGGGCGTGCGAACGCCCGCATCGCGTGGGCGTCGAGTGAGAGTGCGTACGGTTTTCCACTCGCTGGTGCACCATCACTTCCCGAGTATCTCCCGCTGGACGAGGAGCATCCGCTCCGTCCGGAAGACCCGTACGGCACGTCGAAAGTCGTCGGTGAGGAAATCGGGGCGATGGTCGCCCGGCGATACGATGTCCCCGTCGCGTCACTTCGAGCCTCGTGGATACAGTTCCCCGGGGAGTACGACTGTCTCGATGCACGAGCGGACCTCGCGACGGGCGCCGGAAACTTCTGGTCCTACGTGGACATCCGGGACGTTGCAACCGCCATCGAGGACGCCATCACAGCGAATTTCGCCGGTCACGAGCCGTTTCTCGTGGGGGCACCGGACAACTACCTGGACAAACCTATCGAAGATGCACTTCGTGAATTCTTCGGCGACCTGCCCGAAGGCTGTCGAATTTCGGGCACCGATTCGGCCCTTTCGACCGAAAAAGCACAGTCGATGTTAGGGTGGAAACCCGTCTATTCGTGGCGCGATTCGCGGGACGAAGACGTGTCGCTGTTCGCGTAAGCCTTCTACAGGCTTAAAAGTGAGAACGACATAGAACCGTCAATGACCGAGTCCCGCGAGTTTTGCCCGAACTGTGGCAACACCATCGAAGTGGACATCACGGAACGGGACTACCCCGCCTCTGCATCTACTCAGGACCGAAAGCTGTGCGACGAATGTTACTTCGAGCGTTTCGACCTCGTCGACGCCCCGGAGCGAATCGAAGTTCGCGTCTGTGCACAGTGTGGTGCGGTCTTCCGCGGCAGACGCTGGGTAGACATCGGCGCACAGGATTACACGGACGTTGCGATAGAAGAAGTGAGCGAAGCCCTCGCCGTACACGTGGATGCCCGCGACGTGTCGTGGCAAGTCGAACCGGAACAAATCGACCAGAACACGATCCGGATGCACTGTTATTTCTCCGGCGTCGTCCGCGGAACGCTCGTCGAAGAGGAGGTCATGGTTCCCGTCATGATTGCCAGACAGACGTGTACTCGCTGTGGTCGTATCGCTGGGGACTACTACGCCAGCATCGTCCAACTGCGTGGCGTTGACCGGACGCCGACGCCGGAAGAGGAGAAACGAACCAAGGAAATCGCCAACGAAATCGTCGCCGACATGGAGGCAACGGGCGACAGAAACGCCTTCATCACCGAAGTGGACGAAACGCCTGACGGGTTGAATCTCAAAGTTTCGACCAACAACATCGGCAAGAAGATTTCCAACAAAGTAATCGAGGAGTTCGGCGGCAATTTCACCGATTCGGAGACGCTCGTCACGGAAGACGAGGACGGCAACGAAGTATATCGCGTAACCTACGCGATTCGCCTGCCGCCGTTCACCCACGGAGATATCATCGACCCGGACGACGACGATGGACCGGTGTTAGTTCGCAGTGTCAGAGGGAACTTGAAGGGTGTTCGGATCACGACCGGAGATCAGTACGAATCCCAGTTCGAGGACGGCGACGCCCCCGACGCGAAGAAATTGGGCCACATCGACGACGCCGAGGAAACTACGCTCGTCACCGTCGAGGACGAGCACGCGGTGCAAGTCCTCGACCCCGAAACCTTCCAAACCAAGACGATCGCCCGACCCTCGTACATGGACGACGACGCCGACATGGTCCCGGTGTTCAAGAGTCGCTCCGGACTCTACGTGGTTCCCGATGAGTGACCTCGCCGTGCTGGCGGCAAAACCGAGGGCGGAAACAGCGATCGCCGAACTGACTGCGGAGGGGATCTACGACGACACCCGGAAAGTGCGCGAACACGACCGCGACACGGTCGAACTACCGGTAACTAAAGCGCCCACGGAAACGGATGTGCTCGACGTTATCGAGCAGGTGAGTCCCGAGCGCCGACTGCCGGATTTGGAGTCACACCTTCGCGCGCAGGGGTGGGACGACAACGAGCTCCAAGCGGCACCGAAGTCGTGGGCCGTCATCGGAAGCGTCGTCCTCGTCCAATTCGATGATTGCCCTCGGCAGAACGAGGTCGGCGATGCACTTCTCTCACTTCATGGCGAGGCCGACACCGTCCTCGCCCGCGAAGGCATCTCGGGTGAGCACCGGGAACCCGAGATGACGGTCGTCGCAGGGTCGGGCGACACCGAAACCATCCACACCGAACACGGGACGAAGTACGCCCTCGATCTGCGGGAGGTGATGTTCGCACCCGGTAACCAGCGGGAGCGCGCTCGAATGGGAACCGTCGTCGAATCCGACGAGCGCGTCCTCGACATGTTCGCCGGAATCGGCTACTTTACGCTCCCGATGGCCCGTGCCGGAGCGCAGGTGACGGCGGTCGAACGCAACCCGACTTCGTTCCAATTTCTGCTCGAAAACGCCGTTTTAAACGGCGTCACCGACAGAATAGACGCTTATCGGGCGGACTGCCGGGAGATAGAGATCGACGAACCCGCAGAGCGCGTCGTCATGGGATACTACGAAGCTCACGAGTATTTGGACGGTGCACTCGCTGCATTGGAACCCGGTGGAATCGTTCACATGCACGAGACGACTCCCGAAAACCGCCTCTGGGAGCGACCAGTTTCGCGACTCAGGAAGGCCGCAGAAAGTCACGGTCGGGAAGTCGACGTTCTGGAAACGAGACGGGTGAAAAGCCACAGTGAAGGCGTCTGGCACGTCGTTCTGGATGCGCGAGTCGAGTGACCGAAGGTTTATTTTCCTCGGATAGTTCGGGTTTCGTATGGAAAACCTCCGACAAAAGCTGATTTCGCTGTTGTTCGTCTTCCTGATGGTGAGTTCAGGGGTCGCGTACACCGTCAGTCTGATTTGAGCCAGTAGTCAACGGACCAGCCCGCCTCGCCACTCTCGTAGTCCACGTTCCACCATCGATAGCCCACGGTATCGACGGGACCGCCCGCGATAGTTCCGGTCGTCCCTTCGGAAACGGTGGCGAGACGTTTCCCATCCGGTTCAGCGCTAACGTTCAGGTCGGATGTCGTCTCCACTGCCGATCCGGCATCAAATCGTGCATAGAGCAGATCGTCCGCTGGAACCCATCCGTGGGAGTCACCGAAATCGAGTTTGTACCACTGGGTGTCACCACGAACGCGCACGTTCCCGGTGGCAATGGCAACCGTTCCGGCGGACACGGCCATGGTTTTTGCGTGCTCGTCCGGACCGTGGTGAGCCGCGTCGTCCGAGAGAACGACGGCGTTCTCTCCCGCTTCGATATCCCAGCGGCGAATGAACCCCTCGTAGCGGCCCCAGTTCCAGAGCGAACCAGGGTCGTAGTGACCGCTGATGCCGCCCGGTTCCGTACAGTCGTAGGGGTTCGGAATCTGGTCGTGGCCGATGACGCCGCCCTCCCCGTCCGTTGCGTCACAGGGCGCGATCTCGGAGCGCCGGACGCGCTTCGGGAAGTCGAACTCGGTCGCTGCCCAGCGGACGATTCTGGCGGAGACTTCGTACAGCGTGTCGGTGTATACCGTATCGTTGACCCATCCGGAATGCTCGATACCGAGCGAGTGTTGATTGTAAGGCCAGTTTCCGGCGTGCCATCCGATATCTTCCTCGGCGAGCATCTGCGTGAGGTCGCCCGTCCGATGGTCGGCGACGTAATGCGCACTCACGTTTGCGTCCGGATTTTGGAACCAATCGACTGTCCACTCGGCCTCACCCTGTGCAACGTGAACCACGAACCACCGGATATCGAGGTCGGATTCGCGTTCCGCCTCGCTGTAGTTCGACTCGTCTGCCGGTGCCCACCGCATCTCGGGTTTCATTGCCGGAAGTCGTTCTGCTTGCTTTGCATTCGTCTGGCCGGAAATCGCACCCGTACCCGCGATGCCACCGATCGTCTTGAGAATCGTCCGTCTCGTTTCTCGCATAGTTCGTCCTGATTCCGGTGAATAGGGGGATAAATTAGACACCTAGCATGAATGAGTATATTCCGTCCGGTATCTGACTATCGACCTGCTATTCCGTGTCCCACACGTCCGCCATCGGACTCTTTCGCTCGCCCGAGTACTGCGATTTCGATCGCGAGTTCGTGTCCGAATCACCCCCGTTGTTGCGATTACTACCGTGACTGCCGCCGGAATCGCTCACTCCACCGCCGCGTTTCCCGATACTGCCGCCCGAACCGGGATCGAACTCCGGAAGGTCGGGATCGCTCATTCGGTCCACCTGCTCGGCGAACCAGTCCGGCATATCGGTGCGAGCACGGTCGAACAGTTGGAGCAGGCTGGAGTCCGCGAGATACGTCGCGCCGTAATCGTCAGGTGCGCGAATAACGCGTCCACAGGCCTGAATGACGGTTCGAAGTGCGGCCCGATAGTACCACGCCCACTGGCCGTTTTCGAGGCGGTGGGCGACCCGCGAATCGCTGGTGTTCAGGAATGGAGCCTTACAAAGCACCTGCCACCGCGCGAGGTCACCCTTCAAATCGAGCGCTTCTTCCATTTTCACTGAGATGAACACGTCCGGGTCGTCGCCCGCCTTCCACGCTTCGAGGTCGGCGTCCCTGCTGTCGCGTTCGTGGGCGCGAACACGATCGCCGACACCGAACTCGTGGAGTTTCCGGGTCAGCTTCTCCTGGATGTGATAGGAGTGTGCATGAACGATGCCCTTCTCGTCCGGATGTTTCTGCATGATTTTGACGATAGTGCGTGCTATTTTCGGCAGGGTCTCTTCGCGGTGTTCGTAGGTCATTTTCCCCTGTGTCACGTCGTAGAGCGGACGGTTTTCGACGGGGAAAGTATGTCCGACATCCACGAGGGCAACTCGACTGGGTTCGAGGCCGACCTGCCGACAGAACGCCTCCTTGTTGAGGATCGTCGCCGAGAGGAGCGCGAATTTGTTGCCGCGTTCCCAAACGGTGTGTGAGAGATATCGCTCCGGATTCATCGGCTTGATAGTAATCGGGCCGCCTTTTCCCTCGGGTTGGTCCACGACCCACTCGGTCGCGCTGTCGGGATTCCGGTAGTCATCCACGAACCAGTCCAATTCGGAGATGAGTTCCTGAAACCGATCCCGTCGGGCCGCCTCCGCGGGCGTGAGTTCCTGCTGTGCGATGAGGTCGTCCTTTCTACGTGAGCAGGTTGCTGAAAGGCTATCCGCGTACTCTACTGCCCTATCTAGCCCCGTCATCTCCGGGATCTTCAGGTCGTCCCAGATGGGCACCGTTCTGGGGTTCAAGTCGATGGTCGCGTACATCTCCGCCCACTCGGCGAGTCCGTGAGCCTCGTCGATGACCACCATGTCGCGTTTCCGAAACACCTCCGACCCGGCAGTTCGCATGAAGTAGGCCAACGTCATCGCCGCGATCTCCCGATTGCTGGCGATAGCCCGGTCGGAGAAGTACGGACAGCGATGTCTTACCGAGCAATCGTACCCCTTCTCACGCGCACAGGGCGCTCTATCGACCGGGGTGTCGTGCTCGCCCGGCAGAATACAGGAGTAGTTTCGTTTCCCGCGAATGATTTTCAGATCGTCCAGCAGGTCGTCACTCGCAACGTCGTCCAGTTGGGATACCTGCGGTGTCGTGTAGTACGACCCCGTAGCATCGGTCGGGTCGGCATCCTCGACACGTCTTGCACATCCCGCGATGGAACGGGCGAGGAGGGATTTCCCGCTCCCCGTCGGGGCACGAACGAGTACCACGTCGTTGCCACTCTCGAACGCTGCCCGAATATCTTCGAGGGCGTCCTGTTGGTTACCGCGAAAGGAGGGCGCAGGAAACTCGTCTACGATCCGCTCGGGGTTCACTGTATTGCGTAACGGTAGCCGAAGCGTAAAACCTGCGGGTTTCTGGAGCGATGGAACAGACGAGACCGACGGTACGATTAACGTCGAACGGTCGGGAACGGAGACGCGCCGTTCCACGGCACTCGCCTTCGCCGTCGATAGCTCACGGCGAACTGACGACCGCAACCGCACACGGCGCGTTTCTGAGGATGTGTTCGACCCGGTGCCCGAAGAAGACACGCCGGGAGAGGGGACGCGTTTTGGTGCCGAGGACGACGAGGTCCGTCCGCTCCAGCATCGCTCGTTCGACGACACTTCGTTCGGGGCGATCACCGATGGAAACCCGCTTTCTCACTGTCGCACCCATCTGGCGACCGAGTTCGGCCTCCCGCTCGACGATATCCTCCCCGAATTCGATGGCTTCGGAGAGGTCCGCTTCGCCGACGAACGGTTCTTCGACTTGAAGGCGATTGACGACGTGTAGGATTTCGACCGATGCGTCACACTCGTTCGCGATGGCGAACGCTATTTCGGCGGCCTGACGACTGTACTCGTTTCCGATGGTCGGCAGCAGGATTCGGCGAACGGAGTCGTCTCGGTACGCTCGCTCGGGGTTCGCTTCGCCCGCGCTGACGGCCATCACGGGGCACGGACTCTCCTGCAGCACGTCATCGATTTCGGCGCTAAACAGCGACCCGTCGGCCGCTCGTAGGTATCGACCCGCTCCGAGTACCAGCATATCGTATCCCTGTCCAGCCTCATCGAGCACCGTTTCGCTCACGTTTCCGTTCGTATTTCGGACCGTCGAACGGACCTGTTTCGGGGGGAGCGAAAGCCGTTCAGTCATCGAATCGAGACACGTCTCGGCCCGGTCGCTCGCATCATCGGCCGGTTGAACGACCCCGCCATCTGGCTCCGTCGGTCGAACGATGGATGGCGACCGCGAGAAAACTCGCTTTATGCGACGAGCGAGCGATCCGCCGCTCGTGGCGCGTTCCTCGCCACGCGTAACGTAGGTACACGTTACCTCCATCTCCCGGTTCCGTGCGACGTGACCGACCAATCGTGCGGCGAACAACGAATCGACACTGCACCGCGTCGGAAGGAGCACGCGAACGACGTTTCCGAGGAAGCTCTGTTCCTCGCGTTCTTTCTGGGCGAGTCGTTCCGCCTCCGACTCCGACATCTCGACGCGGGCGAGCGATACTCGGAGCAACGGCGGTGCGATAAGTGAGGTGACGATAGCGACGACGACGATGATGGTGTACATCGTCCCGGTGAGGACGCCGACGCTGATTCCGATGGTGGCGACGATTATTTCCAGCGCGCCGCGGGCGTTCAAGCCCGACCCGAGCGCGATCCCCTCCCAATTCGAGAGACCTGCCGCTTTCGCGCCGACGAACGATCCGGCGAACTTCCCCGCGATTGCGACGGCGAGAACCACACCGGCGGCGAGCAAGGTCGGCGGCGCGAGCAGGGCGGCCAAATCGACGCGAAGTCCCGCCGTTGCGAAGAAAATAGGTGCGAAGACGCCGAGCGTGATGACCTCGAACGAGTGCTGTGCCGCCTGGTCGAACCGTTTGACCCGGCCGACGAAGATGCCGACGATGAACGCGCCGAGCACTGCTTCCAAGCCGAGGTACTGGGTTATCGATCCGACACCCAACGCGAGTATCATCGCCGTCGTCGTGAGCGCGACGTCACCGCCGATGGTGTTGTCCACCCACCGGAAAATCCCACCCACGAATCGACCACCGAGCAGAAAGGCACCGCCGAGAAACAGGAACAATAGGAGAATCGTTTGGCCCGCAGTGTCGAGTGCCTCGCCGCTACCGCTTCGAGCGAGGCCAGCGACAACGGCGAGGAGAATCCAGCCGACGGTATCGTTTATCATCCCCGATGCGATAGTTATCTGCCCGATATCGCGGTCGATGAGTTCCATATCGATGAGCACTTTCGCGATGACCGGAATCGCCGAGATGCTGAGCGCGGTTGCGATGAAGAGGCTGAATACGAGTCGCTGGTCGGAGGCGACGAGGAACTGCGCTGGGAGGAGGTACGCCACCCCGAATCCCATCACGAACGGAACGAGAATGCTCGCACCCGCGGTGTACGTGGCCGTCTTTGCCCGACTCGCGATGAGGTCGAGGTCGGTTTCGAAGCCGGTAATGAACAGCAACATGATGAGGCCGAGCCACGAGACGACCTCCAACAGATGGTACTGCATTGCGGATTGCGGAAAGAGCATCGTGAACAGGCCGGGTGCGACAGTTCCCAACAGCGACGGACCCAACACGATTCCCGCGAGTAGCTCGCCCAACACGGACGGCAGACCGGCGTACTTCGCTGCTTCTCCCAGAAGCCGCGCGGTGAGCAACAGCAAGAACAGCTGAGCGAGCAAGAACAACAACTGGTGCTCGCTGAGCGGCGGAAGCACCCCGCCCGAGGTTTCGAGTATCATGGTATTCCCTCCCCCGTATGGTTCCGTAGACCGTCCGGAGAACACCGACGTATATAGCCTTGTCTGCCTCGGTATATCCGTGAAACTCACGGCCACGAGGTAGGTCGAATACCGGCAATCTGCTGTCTCGTTTCGAGCATGTCGAGGAAATCCGGTTTGGTCAGTACGCCGACGGACGAGGGAAACGAAACGAGAACGTAGTTCGTCTGCTCCCGGAGGAGCAGATATACGTCGAATGCGTTTTCGTCCGGTCGGACGATGACGACATCCTCCGTCGCTAATTTACCGACGCTCGTCGTGTTCTGGGACCTCGCTCGTTCGTCCCACGATCGGAGGGAGCTCGTCGTGAGGACACCGACTGGTTGACCGTTCCTATCACACACCGGAAAATCGTCCAGTTCGTCGAGGTTCGGTTGTTCGTCCGTAAGGAAGTCGCTGACGAGTGTTTGCGAAGGGACACACTCCTCCTTCCGTCGGACGAACGCCGATACCGGCATGTCGGCGAGGAAGAGCTGATTCGACACCGTTTGGAGTTCGGAAACGGTCGAAAAATAGAAAAATACCGCGACGAGTCCGAGGAGCACGTTTCCGAGCACGACGGCGGCGTAGAAGATGACTCCGATCGCCAGTAGCTGCCCGAGAAGGCTTACTCCTCGCGTCGCGGTTCGCGGGGAACTGACACGAACTACCAACGAGCGGAGCAACAGGGCGCCATCGAACGGGAAGATAGGAAGCAGATTGACTACCAAAATCACGCCGTTGAACATCGCAATCAGGCCGAACGACGCCACGAACTCCGGAGTGGTTCCGGGGAGTAGCCAAAGAATTGCCGTGAAGAGTACGGTAAGGAGTGCGCTCACGATCGTTCCGGAAAGCGCGATTCGGGTTTCGTATTCGAAGTAGGTCGAGTCGTAATCGAACTGCGAGAAGCCGCCGAAAATCCACAACAGGATGTACCGGACGCCGACGCTGTGCCGTCTGGCTACCCATACCCGTGCCAGTTCGTGAACGAACAGACTCAGGGCGAAACCGAAAAACACGGCACCACCGATGAGCCATGGAGTCGTTCCCGTGTCGATTTCCGAATAGACGAGCGTGTGCGGCGAAATCGCGGTGAGAACGTCGATCCACACGCGAACCGACACGCCGCGTTGAATCCACCACCCTGCAACGGGAAGCGCCAGTAGAAGACTGATATCGATTCGAACTGGAACACCCCATACAGACCCGAAGCGAACCCCCCTCATAGCGTGGTATAAACGACGTGAACCGGCGTCAATATTGCGACTAGCAATAGGAGGGAGTCGCCGTGTTACTCGGCGTTACCGATTGCTGCGACGTCCTCGCTCGTCGGAAAATCCGGTAATTCTTCGATACAGGCATAACAGAGGAAGTGCTCGCTTCCGTCCTCGAACTCCAACGTCATCCCACCCGACGACTGCGGAGACGTGTTCCAGAGATTGGCGATGCCACCAGCGATGGGCACCCCCTCACCACAACCGTCGCATTTCTCGATGGCCATGGATCCGATAGGTGGTTCACAGGGAAAGAACGTTCGGCAACGGAAGGGAAATCGCGTGCGAGTAACCGGACTAGCGTTCGAGATGCCGGCCGTCGCCGACGAACAGAATCGAAGGCGCAGTAGTGGTGGAACGTAGTTCAGTACGACTTGCTGGTATGCAGCGTGCCGCTGTCGTCGTAGACATAGACGGTGTCGCCGCCGTTGTTCCAGACTGCGGAACCAGTGTTGCCCCAGTAGAGGTCGGTCTGGGTGTCCGTTCCGGTTCCGGTGTGGAGCGTCACTTGTGCGCCCGCGGCGAGGGTAAAGCCGCTCGGGAAGTCGTACGTCTTCCCGACTTCATCCTGCACGGACCAACCTGTCAGGTCGAGGTCACCGCTGCCGGTGTTTTCGAAGACGACGTACTCGTCGTTCAGATTGTTCGTGTCGTCGCCCGCTGCGTCCGCGTGAATCTGGGCGACCGAGAGCGACCCGCTTCCACCACCACCGCCGGTCGAGCCATCGTAGGCATCGAAGAGCGGGAAGGAAGTGTCGAAGGAGGTGGTCGTCGGAATCTCGGAGTTGCTGTTGACGTTGTTCGAACTGTCGGTGACCTGGTCATCGTTGATGCGCAGGTCGGACCCGAGTCCCGACGCGAGGTCGTTCAGGTTTGCACGAGCACTCGATGGTGCCGTGCCAGCACCGACGAGGACGACCGCGCCACCGTCCGCGATGAAGGCGGTGAGTGCATCGATTTCTGCTTGCGTAAACGCCGAGACGGGCGTCGTGACGACGACCGCTCGCCAGCGCGAGAGGTCGAAGGTGTCGAGGCTGTTCGACTGCTCGAAGGAGATGCCGACGCCTTCGAGGAATCGCTGGTAGTAGGCGGCATCGTCGTTCGAGAGTGCATAACTCGCGTCGAACTGGCCGTGGCCACCGTCGATGAGAACGTCACCGGTCGTGTCGGTGAGGTAATCGATGAGGTTCGTCAGGAAGACGAAGTTCTCGTAGCCCGAGGTATCGACCGCGAAGCCTTCGGAGCTCTCGTAGGTCTCGTCGATGAGTGGACTTCCGACCATCGCGACGTTCGCGGACTCGTCAACTGCCGCGAGCGGGATGTCGCCGCTGTAGGAGTAACCACCGCTCTGGGTCGCCGTGCTCTCGGCGTAGACCGGAACGCGGGAATCCGCGACCGCGCCGGATGACGTTTTGACGCTCGACGTGGTCGGGAAGAACAGGTCGTCTACCGCTCGGTTACGGATTTCGGTCGTGTTCTCGGGGTCACTGTCTCCCCAGACGTTCGTGCCGTTCGAGCGGGCCGTGTCTTCCGCACTCCAGAAGCTGTCGTGGTGAGAGAAGCCGGACCCATAGACACGGGCGTAGCCGTCTCGAACCGCGTTTCGGTTGTAGAAGTCATCCCGGGAACCACTGCCGTCAGCGTCGTAGTGGAGATAGCCCAGGACGCGGCCGTACGCATCACGGACGGGTTCGTTTTGGTCGAACGAGAGGTCCACCGTCTTCCCGTCGAGTTCTCCCTTCGCGTAGGTGGTCGCGTTGCTGCCCCACGTTCCGAGGTAATCGAGCGATTCGATGCCCTCCCACTCCTGAACGCGCTCTGCGGAACTGTTCGCCGCTTTCTCGGGCGTGTCGATCCCGAGAATGCGGATGCTCTCGGTCGAACCGTCGTCGAACTGCACATCGACTGTGTCGCCGTCGGTAACGGCGGTAACGTCCACGGTGTACGTCTTGTCCTTGTCGAGGCCGAGTCCGTCGCGGTCGGCGAAGTAGTTGAACGATGTGTTGAATTCATCGGTCAGCGGTTTGTAATCCGCACCGCCGTTGTTTGACGTGTCGAGAACTTCGTCGTCGTTGAACCGGAACGCGAGTCCGAGATAGCTTGCGACGTCGTTCAGGTTGGCCGTCTCGTCGTAGTCGCTGTAGTCGGATTGACTATACAGGAAGACGGAACCGCCTGCCGCGACGAAGTCGTTGAGGTCGCTGAGTTCCTGACTGGTGAACGCGTTCGCGGGCGAGGTGACGACGACCGCGTCCGCCGAACTGAGGTCGTTCGAGAGGTTGCTCGTTGCCGTCACCGTGTAGCCGTTGTTCTCGGCATAGCTTTCGAAGTTCGAGAATTTGCTGAGGGTGTAGTATTGGCCGTGGCCTTCGTCCCAGAGAACGGTTCCGGAGCCACCGAGTTCGTCGTCCCACGTGTTCAGGACGAACTCCTCGTTACCTCGCTGCCAGTTAGTGCCGTCCTCGACGAGCGTCGAACCGGCGGCGACGACGTTCGAGTCCGAAACGACGGTTGGAATCGACGTTCCACTACTGTAGAGCGTAGCGTCGCCATTACTGTCGCCATCGTTGTTCGTGGCGGTGTCTTCCGCCCAGACGGCGATGAACGAACTGTCAGTCAGTTCGCCCCCGCTGGAATCAGTGAAGCTCGACGTGGAATAACATTCGACCGGCGAAATCTGACCCGAGGCGGCGCGAACCTCGGAACTGAGAGTCGCCGTAATTGGTGCAGATGCTGTTGCTGTTGCGAGCGCGGACAGGAATGTTCGTCGTCGCATCATCAGAAGACCACTGCCGTGGGAACATAAATTATTGCATTTTCTTGTGGTAGTTTATGTATTACCACACATAGATCTATGCATATGAATGTGTAAATAACGTCAGAGTATTGTCTATATCCGCGGGAAAGCTCGGACGAAACGCGTCCTCGAAATGTCGATAGTTGTCTCCCCCATCGTTTATGCTCACCAACGCCGTGAGTAGTTGGATGAAGGTGAACTGCGAGGGGTGTGCCGGGTGCTGTATCGACTGGCGAGCCATCGGACCAACCACTTCGAACCACGAGCGACGTGGCCCTCGGAAACCGCTCGACGACACATACAATCTCGTCCCACTCACGCGCGAAGACGTGATCGAGTTTCACAACGCCGGACTCACCGACGCCCTGACACCTCGCCTCTGGGAGGACGAATCCGGCGTGGAAATCGACGGTGTCGAATTGGCCGCAATCCGAGGCAAACCCGCCTTTTTCGTGGGAATTCGGAAACCACTGAAACCGGTCGCACCGTTCGGAACAGAGGCTTCGTGGCTTCCGACGTGTGCGTTTCTCGACCCACGCACGCTCCAGTGTCGGATTCACGGCGACGATGCGTATCCGGAAGAATGTGCAGAGTACCCCGGCCACAACCTCAAACTCGGTCAGCGAACCGAATGTGAGCGAGTCGAAGAGTCGTTCGGAGGCGAGCGGTTGCTGGACGGCGAACCGCCGCACACGCTTTCAGGGCTACTACTCGGCCCACAGGCGATCGGCGGAAAGGTGTTCGTCTATCCCGAACCCGAGGAGTTGGAGGGTCTCGTGGTACGCCTCATCGATGACGACCTGACCGACGACGACCGTGCCCGATTCGTCGCCGCCGCAGTCGCCGCGAAACCCGGAACGACGGGAACCAACCGTGAGATATACGAAAGTACGCTGAACGAGGTTCGAACGTCGAACTCATGGGTCGGGCAGGCGATTACTGACTGGAAATCGATAGCCACAAACGACGAACCGGACCCATCGGTAACTATGCGAGTCGAGGACGAACGCGGTGCCCCGCCTACTCCCGGTTGGTGAGGATCACGGAAAACAGCCGAACTATTGCGACTTAATCTCCTCGAACTGCTTCAGTAAATCTTCCGCTGAGTCGCCGGAATCATATTCAACAGTACCGTGATAGTTGGAACGGACATCATCAAAACTCGCGTCCACGGTACTGTTTTTCCGTTCACGGCGCTCGTGTTCTTCTTCGTCATAGGCACCCATTGACATGACAACCACACTCATGCTAGGTGTTACCCAGTTATTAATGTAACGGATAATAACATCGTTTACCCAACTTGGAAAATCGTCAGACAGAGAGGAGACGGCAAAGAGAGCGATGAGGGAAGTGGACGTTTCGAGGTGCATAACACGTAAGCATTCCCGGTTACTATCTCCCACCGTGGCAAGCCCGCTCCGCTTTCGCCGCTCTTCGGAGCGGTGGAATGACGATCGCATCATCGAGGAGTTATACTCTCACCTCGACTCGAACCTCGGCGCACGTTCGGTAACGCCCCATTATGTTGGACCGGACGGTTTCGAGACACGCCGATTCGAGATGGACAACGGCGATATGGCGCTGTTTACGTGGAACGACGATTTCGCATACTGGCTCGGCAACACGGAGACGCCGCCGGCACTCTGGCGCACGTCGAAGTACACCTTCGATGAAGTACCGTACCAAATCGCCCGCTGGGGGCAACGCGAACTCCTCGCCGATCTCACCGTTGAATCACCATGGTTGGCTAAATACGATTATCTCTCGTGGTTCTTCCTTCCCGTGTTGTTCTCGAAGGACGGGCGAGAGACATCACGAGCCTTCTTCCGGAAGTACGATGCCGGATTTCCGGACACGACTCGCGACGAGGCACTCTCGTTTTACGAGCGATTCCTCCGCACGGGTGCGTTGGACGACTACCGGTACACGATGGCGTCGAAACTGGGTACCAGCCAGTACTTCGACAAAAACCGCATGAGTTCGGCGATGAGCGAGTTCACTGTCGCGAAACTGTTGACCGAGGCGGGATACGATGTCATTCCCGAAATAGAAGTGACGACCGGTCACTCCCTCGATTTCCGTGCCGACCCGCGAAACGGCAGTCACGACCAATCGTCGCTCGTGGAGGTTACACGACCGCAACCTCCAACACAGCGGGCCGCGGACACACCAGTCGCCGCCCTACGCGAGACGGCGGAGACGAAATCGAACGGACAACTGAACGAACACGGTGGCGGTGCGGTGATGTTCGTCGACTGTTCCGGATTCCGTGACGACGAGTGGTCCGCCGTCGTTGGCGAGCAACCGGACGTTCGCCATCGACCGGCGGTCGTCTTCCGTGCCCGACCCTCCGGGGCCATCGATGCATACAAGAAAGGGTCGGTACCGTTATCGCTGAGTCAAGCGGTCGAGTGGGTTTAGAACGACACTTGGTCGGGACCGGCCGTTCCCATCGTCGTCGGGTCACGGTCACTGTACTGTCTGCGTCCGATTGCTTTGCTACTGAGAGCACCGTACATCGCTTCGCGGGCTTGTTGTGACGATTCGTACGTCTCGTCTCCCGCACGATTGAGCACTTCTTCGAGCGTTTCAGTGCCGTTGGGGAGATCGATAACGTAGTCACCGTGGGACGAGATGAGTTGCTTCGTGCTTGCTGGGTACTGCTGTGTGTCGAGCAACTGACTTGCCTGCTTTAGCGTCATCGCCAGTTTCTACATCAATGTACATGATAAACGTTGTTGCTAGCAAATCATTATGAATATAAGGTGTTAAATGACCTTTATCGCATATCGAACGTCGATGTCGGACACCGAAACCCCCTTGCCGTGGAACGACGGAGGATGCACATGAGTGTTTTTGCGGACCTCCACGTCCACACGACCAACTCCGACGGGTCGATGGAACTAACAGAGGTTCCCGCCGCGGCGCGATCTGCCGACGTATCTGTCGTCGCTATCACCGACCACGACCGACTGCATCCCGACCTGCCGACACCCGTGACCGTCATCGAGGGCGTGACGGTCGTTCACGGTATCGAACTTCGAGTCGAAGCATCCGATGGTCAGCACGTCGATTTGCTCGGCTACGGCGTCTATCCGACACCGGAACTCGTGGACGAACTGGAGCGTCTGCAAACCGATAGAGTCGAACGAGGGCAAGCGATCATCGACTGTGTCGAAGACAGACTCGGAATCGGCCTCGGCCTCGAATCACGCGAAGGATTGGGCCGACCGCACATCGCCCGGGCTATCGACGACCATCCCGACACGGAACACGACTTCGATAGCGCGTTCGCCGAACTCATCGGTAGCGGAAAACCGTGCTACGTCGCCCGGGAGATACCGAGTTTCGAGCACGGTGTGGAGTTGCTCTCCGCATCGAGCGGCCTTGTCGGACTAGCACATCCGTTCCGATACTCCGATCCGGAGTCGGCGTTAGCGCTGACGAGCGAATTGGACGCAGTCGAGCGATATTACCCCTACGGACACGACGTGGACAGTCGGCCGATCGAGCGGGCTATCACCGACCATAATCTCATCCCAACCGGAGGGAGCGACGCTCACGGAGACGTGTTGGGTGAAGCCGGACTCTCGAAGGCGGAGTATCGACATTTCCGAAGCGCGGTGACACTCTGAGCGCAGGGTTGAATTCGGTGGGGAACGTACGCCCCCACATGCGGTGTCATTACTGTGACCGAAAGGCGACGTTCGCACCCAAGATGGGCGGCGTGCAGGTCGGCCTCTGCGATACCCATTTTCGCGAGCGGTTCGAGAATCTCGCAGAATCGGATGCACTAGCGTATCTGCGACAGGAATTAGACGTGGACAGACCGGAGTAGTTAGTTTTCCAGCGTTGCAGTGAAGAGAACGTCCTCGTAGCAGTATGCTGGTGCATCGTCGAGCCTGTCGAGGGAACGTTCGACAGTGTTCAAATCGGAGCGGACACGAACCGTTTGGACGCCGTCCCGGAAGAGATAGGAGAGACCAGTCCGGAATATCGGCGACAAGTCGTTTTCGTGGAGTGTGAGCGAACTACGAGCAAGTTTCTCGCGAGTGAGAACCAATGCCGAACCGCCGCCGGAGACCGTATAGACGGTGAGCATATCGTCGGAGTGTTCCGTTCCAAGCACTCCTTCGGGTTCGAACGGAACGGGAGCTGCATCGTCAAGTTCGAGTTCGAGAACGTCGTCCTGTTCTCGCTTTACCGAGGGACTCATGTTCGCCACCCCGCATGGAGTTGGTGGAGGATACGGGAGTTCATATCACCCCATTAGGGTACAGATATAAATACCCTAAGGTTGACTCAAAAATCGGCTATTGTTACCAGTTCTCAGATGCGTCCGGCGTCCACGTCGATGGCATCGACTGGACACACGTCCACGCACAGCATGCAGTCGATACATTGGGCCTCGTTGGCCGGGTCTGCTTTCTCTTCGCTCTCCGGGTGGCCAGGGGTATCCACCCATTCGAACACGTCCACGGGACAGTCTTCCAGACATGCACCGTCGGCGATGCAGAGGTCAAAGTCGACTGCGACATGCGTACCGTGAATGCCGAGTTTGTCGGGTTCATCTACTGGGCCCCATACATCGTGGCCCTCGTGGTCGTCTACTTTCTCGCGGTTTTCGTGAAACTGTGGGTCGATAGCCATCTGTCTCTCACCTGTTCTTCCAAACGTGAAACTCGTACTTAAAACCCCGTACTCAACTTAAATCTTGCGCCCACCATCTATTTTTAGGTTGGGCTAAAAACCCGCGAAAGAGCGCCCGAAACTAGGTTTCCGGATTTTCGGCCGACAGAGGTTTTAAATACCTTCATATTTCGGCGAATGGTTTTATTTCATGGCCAGCGGAGAAACCCGCATGGAGAAGGTTACCATCGAAAACGTGGATGGAAGAATGAGTGCCGCAGCCGTTCGGCGAGGGCTCTCGGACCCGCTCGGAGCGACTGACATGGCGATCAATTACTACGAACTCGCATCGGGCGATAGCTTCGCCTTCGGCTATCACGCCCACGTCGGTCAGGAGGAAGCGTTCTACATCCAGTCGGGGACGGTAACGTTCGAGACTGAGAACGGCGACGTGGAGGTAGAGAGTGGGGAAGTCATCCGCTTCGCACCCGGCGAGTTCCAACGTGGAGTGAATCGGGATGACGAGCGCGTCGTCGCACTGGCGCTCGGTGCGCCACGCGAGTCAGAACTGGACGAAATGCGCAGGGAGTGCGAGGAGTGCGACGACCGAACCCCGAACACCATCGAAATGGCGGGGAATGGCGACGAGCTCGTGACATACTGTCTCGATTGCGGAGCCGAAACCGGACGGTTCGACTGAGACCGGGAAAATTGGGGGAGGGATTTTTGCGGCTTTCACTCCATCAGCACGTATGGAGAAAGTCAGTATCGACGACGTAGATGGATTTATGAGCGCGGCCTCGGTCACCAGACCGGTCGGGAAAGCGCTTGGAACGAGCGATATGGCCATCAACTACTACGAACTCGAACCCGGAGACTGTTTTTCCCCCGGACTGCACACACATTTCGATCAAGAGGAGGTGTTTTATATCCAGTCAGGAACTGCGACGTTCGAAACGAAAGACGAGGACGTAGTCGTCCAAACCGGTGAAATCGTTCGCTTCGCACCGGGCGACTATCAGCGTGGCCGAAACGATGGCGACGAGCGCGTCGTCGCACTGGCACTTGGGGCACCCCAGGAAAGCGAGTCGGGTGAGCTTTTGCGTGAGTGTCCCGAATGTGACGAGCGAACACAGCACTGGATGCGGATCCCGGACGAGAAGGAGGTTGTCGAGGTGTACTGTCTCACCTGCGACACCGTCACCGGGACGATGGATTAACGAGCGACAGTAAGCGAAAGGGGAGGAATCACGGTCCCGATTTCCACCCGAAACGGTGCCCTTCGTCCCCGAATCCCGTTTTGCACACGAACGACGGCTTTCGAAAAACCAACCCATAACTTCTCCACCCGAAATGGAGGGGTTCGGCAATAGTTCACAAACCCGCAACAGTCGGCGGAATGTACATCCGACAAAAGTCCCGTTCGACGTGGAGTATCGAACGGGCGCGTTCACTGAGGGCATCGAATGCGATCACGTCGCGCAAACCCCTTCGTTTCAACTGCGCGAAAAAACTGAGAGCGATTGGAGGACTCCGAATCGGCGTACGCGGTGGCTTGTGTCGCTGAACGGCCCAGAGTCGAACCGACGAATCCATCATCCTTTCCGGGACACGGACCTTTTTCGCGCTCGCTTGCTTCGCCGAATCCATGGCAGAGATTCCATCTCCCGGACTGGGGACCTCCGGCAACAAAGACGAATCGCAGTGCGCAAAAACGGTACAGACCGCGCTCGAACTGGGATACCGGCACATAGACACCGCACAAATGTACGACAACGAAACGCCGGTCGGCGTAGGCATCGCCCACGCTGATGTTCCCCGTGATGACGTTTTTCTCGCCACCAAAGTTCTCCCGGACAACCTCTCGCACGACGACGTGCTAGAAACCACCCAAAAGAGCCTCGACAGACTCGGCACCGACTACGTCGATTTGCTATACGTTCATTGGCCGATGCGCGCGTACGAACCAAGTGATACGCTACCCGCCTTCGATACACTCGCTGCGGACGGTGTTGCCCGAAACATCGCGGTGAGTAACTTCACCCCCGACCTGCTGGATGAAGCTCGCGAGATTCTCGATGCACCGATCGTTGCGAACCAAGTCGAGATGCATCCACTGTTCCAACAGACCGAACTGCAGTCTTATGCCCGAGAGCACGATATCACGCTCGTCGCCTACGCACCGATAATGCAAGGCAAGGCCGATGACGTTTCCGAACTTCGCGATATCGCGGTGGAATACGACGCAACACCGACACAAATCAGTCTCGCATGGCTCAACGGCGTCGAAAACGTCGTTCCGATTCCGAAGGCAACGGGTGAAGTACACCTCCGTGAGAACGCCTCAGTTCCGGACCTCGACGACGAGGACGTGCGAAAAATCGAAGCAATCGACCGCGAGGAGCGTTTCGTCAATCCCGATGGAGCCGCGTGGAATTGACTTCGGGCGAGTCCGACTTAGGGACTCCACTGTGCCGACCACGACCCGCTGCCGTCGCCCCCTGTCCACTCGACACCCAAGTCGCTCGCGGAACGATTGGCGGAAATCTCGTAGGCCAACCATCCGGTCTGCCCCTCACCCGATGCGACGTCACGACGTCCAAATCGTTCCAATTCGTACTTCCCCTCCGATTTAGCGATGTCGGACGGTTTCTCCCTGCGCTCACCGACGAGGAGCGTGAAAGTGTCTCCCTTCGGAAGCGATTGTCGCATCCGGAATCTATTTTCAGCACTCACTGTCACGAAGGCCCACTGGCGACCGTCGTCCGCTTCCACATCCCTCATCTCGCCACTTCCCGTTTCGTACCGATAGTGGTCAGTTACGGTAATATCCTGGACCGAAATCGCCATCTCGTTCGGGGTAACGAACGTCTCGCCGATGGAGAGGTCCGGACCGACGATTTTAACGGAAAACGACTGTTCGAATGCGGGAAGCAGGTAGTTGACCGTCGAGACGTACGGGTAAGAGAGCTTCGTGGACCAGGTCGCCGTCTCCCCCGGGGTGATTTTTTTGGTCTGAATCATTCCGGACTGTTGGGAACCACCCTCGCTTCCGTTCACTTCTATCGGCGATTCGAACGACCTCGCGGAGTCGCCGGTGTTCTTGATCGTGAACTCGATGGTAAACTCCTCGTCCAGCACGACCTCGTTCGGCACGTTCGCCGAAACGAGTGCGAAGCCGTTGCCCGTCGTGGCGACACCTCCCGAATCGTCGTTGCCTCCCGAATTACTGGTGGTTCCGGCCTTGCCGTCAGCATTCGTTGTCGAACTATTCCCATTCCCGCCGTCTTCCGGCTCGGAACCAGTGCATCCCGCCAGGGCTCCCCCGGCGAATGCAGCTCCGGAGACCATCAGAAATCTTCTACGGCGCATGGGTAATTTACACACAAGGACGGAAATAAACACTCTGTCGTTGACTGATTTTTTCTATTCGGTACGGAGCGCCTGGCAAACGGTTCGAACGAACTATCAACGCGTAATCAACGGCAGTTCGTACCGTAGGGACCCCCTACTGGCAGGTGGAGTTGAATCATCCCGGATGGATCTATAGCGATTCGATTCCGTCCCCGACGCCGATTTCGCCCGATTCGACGATGACCGCACGAAGACCACCGCGATGAACCAATGCGGAGAGCGTTCCTTTCTCAGTCAGCGACTCCAAATGTGAACACGGTTCACAGAGTTCCACGCCCTCGCAAACTGCCCCACCGACACGGAATCTCTCGCCGACGAGATGGTTCAGTGCGGCGTCACGGGTGGTCACGTTCCGGCGATGCGCTCCCGGTTCGAGCGAAATTCCGGATTCCTGCTCGACGGCCTCCACTGCTTCGGCCTCGATGAAGGTGATGTCGTCCCCCGAGGAGTCGGGGTCGAAGTGGCGGTCACCGCGCAGACCCGACCCTGCGATCGCTTCGACCGTATCGACCGCTTCCGTTTCCGCCGCCGACTCGCGCGCGAGGTGAATCGCGTTCACCGTTCCAGACCCGTTCATGGACCACGGTTGCTCGCTAACGGCTTAAAACCGCGGTCGGCGGTAGTCTAGGTGAAGTGGTTAGCGTTCAGTCCGCAACGAATCGATGGTTTCGTAGACGTAGTCGCGAAGTGCAACTGCCGTTCGGGCCGATTCCTGCCCGGTTTGCTGGCGCTGGAGAAGGAGCGACCGGAAGTACGAGACCGAATTAATCATCCAGGAGAGCTTTCGCCGCTGGTCGAATCCATCCGGAAGCGGACGAACGGACTCATAACCGGCACGAAACGGTTCGATTCGGGCGCGGGCGCTGTCGCTCCGACCGAAAAAGTGGACGGTTTGAAGAGAAACGTTCGCTAACTTAATACTTTCGCAACTATTGTTCGAACTATGACCGAAATCACGATGGCCGACTTCCGAACCATCTTCGGGATAGCCCTCCTAATAGCTGTTTTCGACTGGGTCGTGACCACCGGCGGTAAATTCGGAGATTTCGTTACTACCGTCGGTGGAGTCATCGCACTCCTCGCCGCATTTTTCGTCGTCGGACTGCTGTTTCTCTTCCTCCAGCGACAGAATGCGTGGTGAAATCCGCCCTCTTCGTTCCGTCAAATGTCGAAAGAGAAACGCCGTCGTTAATTTCGAACTCACCCCCCGTCAGTCGCTCATTCGAAGGCGGCAATCCCCGTCAAATCCTGCCCGAGAACCAGCGTGTGGATGTCGTGGGTTCCCTCGTAGGTGTACACGGTCTCCATGTTCGCCATGTGGCGCATCGGCGGGTAATCCGTCGTGATACCGTTGCCGCCGAGCATTTCGCGGGCGATGCGGGCTTGGTCGCGGGCCATTCGGACGTTGTTTCGCTTCGCCATCGAGACGTGCTGTGGGCGCAGGTCGCCACGCTCCTTCAGATCGGCGAGGCGGTGGGCAAGCAGCTGCGACGTGGTGATCTGGGTCGCCATCTCCGCCAGTTTACCCTGCTGGAGTTGGAACCGGGCGATCGGACCGCCGAACTGCTCGCGGTCGGTCGCGTACTGGCGGGCCGTCTCGAAACAGTCACGAGCAGCGCCGACTGCGCCCCACGCGATACCGTATCGGGCCTGCGTGAGACACGACAGTGGACCCTTCATTCCTTCGACGCCCGGGAGGACGTTGTCCTCGGGAATCGTGACGTTCTGGAGACTGATTTCGCCCGTGATGGAGGCCCGAAGCGAGAGTTTTTCGTCGATCTTGTTCGTCGTCACGCCGTCGCGCTCGGTTTCCACGAGGAAGCCGCGAACCGGATCGTTCTCCGCGGAGCGGTCACGCGCCCACACGACCGCCACGTCCGAAATCGGGGAGTTGGTGATCCACGTTTTCGACCCGTTGAGAACGTACTCGTCGCCCTCCTTTTCGGCGTGTGTTTCCATCCCCGATGGGTTCGACCCGTGCTCGGGTTCGGTGAGGCCGAAACAGCCCACTGCCTTCCCTTCACCGAGGTCAGGCAGCCATTCCTCCTTCTGTTCCTCGGACCCGAAGGCGTGAATCGGGTACATCACGAGCGCGCCCTGCACGCTGGCCATCGAGCGGAGGCCGGAGTCACAGGCTTCGAGTTCTTGCATCAGCAGCCCGTAGGCCGTCTCGCTTAGGTTCGGCAGGCCGTAGCCGTCGAGGTTCGGCGCGTAGAAACCGAGTTCACCCATCTCCGGAATGAGTTCCGTCGGGAACGTTCCCGCCTCGTAGTGGTCGCCGATGTCGGGTTTGACGTGTTCTTCGACGAACTCGCGGGCGGTATCCCGAACCATCCGCTCTTCCTGTCCGAGGTCGGTCTCCAGTTCTACGTAATCGAGCATGGAGAACTCTCCGGAGGGGAGGCTAAAAAACGCTCCTACTCCGGGGAACTGGAGGGGGAAAACCGATCATGGCGATGGAGAGGGGAAGCGTTCGACAGTCGGTCCGAAAACAGACACTGCGAATCGTTGGTTTTCGGTGGTCGGTTCGGGTGAAACTACCCTGCTGGTTCTGGAGGGTTGATTCCCTACCGACGGCACGTCGCTGTCGCTACTGACGATCGAACGTGCGAAGAATAACCCTTACTCCTCCGGAATCGCGTCGTCCCGCGAAATCGCGATATCGAGGTAGGCATCGGCCTGCTCCGAGTGAACGCCTTTATCCACGAGTTCGCGGTCGTCGTCGTACTGAACGAGCCCAGCCATCGCGAGTTTCGGGAGTTGCGTGTGCTGGAGTGACATGTACACGTTTCGTCGATGCTCGTCGGAGACGAGGTCGATGGATTTGTCCATCTCCCACGCCGCGACGGTGTCTACGATGTCCGGAAGTGTCACGGGCGTTTCCTCACGTCGAAGATAGTGGAGGATGTAGCGACTCCGGCGAGATGCGAGGGCATCGAAGAGGGCGTCCTGCGATAACGAAGGCACGTTGGCGCTCGGGCCGGACGGCGAAGGCGCAGCGCGTGACGAATTCTCGTCGTCTGTCGTCGGATCTGCCATGGAATATGATCACGTCTTCAAAGAACGTGACTCTGGTGGTTAACCATTCAGGTTATTTATATTGATATCGCTGCTCGACGGTCAATCTGCTGACATCTCTGATGTGTCGGCGACGTAGCTCGTGAAGTTTTCGAAGACTATTTTCGCGTCACTGGCTGCAGCGTAGTTCTCCTCGTTGATGCCGTCAAGCACCGTTTGAAGGCGTTCTTCGGACAGATTCTTCCCGCGCGTAACCTCCTCGGCCGTGTCCATGTCGTACTCGGGGTGGAACTGGACGCCGAACACGTCTTCCTTTCGGAAGCCGTGATTCGAGTAGTCGTTTTCCGCGATGGGCTTCGCTCCCGGTGGAAGTTCCGCGACCTCATCCGAGTGCGTCGTGAACGCGACGAATCGGGAGTCGATACCGTCGAACAGGAGCGAGTCACCGGAGTGTTCTACCTCACGATATCCGATTTCGTATTCACCCATGTCGCGGACGTCCCCGCCGAGTACGTCGGCCAGCAGTTGATGACCGTAACAGATGCCGAGCATGGGCATCCCGGATTCGATCGCGATTTCGATCCACTCCTTGAGCGGTGGAATCCACGCTTCGTCCCAGTACACTGACGACCGCGACCCCGAGACGACTGCGGCGTCGAAGTCGAAACTGTTCGGCAGATGACCTTCGGTTACGTCGAACTCGGTGAGGTCAGCATCGAGTTCTCTACGGAAGTTCCGCCGCGTGTTTTCGTCCCCGTGCGCGGCGTTCAGAAATGCGATTCGGAGCCGACTCATTGAGCAGTACTATAAACTGGAAGCAACAAATGGATTTCGTTATCGGGAATTTCGCCCCGTTTTGAAATCCGAAACGTACTCTCTAGCGCTATTTTCGTGTGTCGCCCACAAGTCAACATATCGGTGACAGTAAAAGAGTGCAGGCAGAGAATTGGACCTCGATTAAATTTTTTGTCGGTCCGGTAACGTCGCATTCGCCGGAGAGTGTCTCGAATAGGGGTTCGAATCCGAGGGGGAGAGGCCACGGATAGCGAGACTCTTCATGGTAAAATTCGATGGTCGTCTTTCCACCACCAGCATTCGAAGATCGGCAAGGAGATCACTACCCACCGAATCGCTTACGGAGTTCGCCCCGGTTTAGTTCGCCGGTTGTGCGACGAGGAAGCGAGGAGACCATTTCGATCGCCCGTGGCACTTCGTAGGGTTCGAGGCGCTCCTCCGCGAACTCCCGAAGTTCGCCCGGCGATACGTCACCGACGACGACAGCTTTCGGTGCCACACCACCGGTTTCCTCGACGGCCTCGATGACGCCCGCCGCTCGAACGTCGGGATGCGATTCGAGGACGGTTTCGACCGCTCGAGGATGCACCTGTTCGCCCTCACTCTCGAAGGGTTCGCTCGCTCGTCCGACGAAGGCGTACCCCTCGTCGTCGCGGCGGAACAGGTCTCCTGTCGAAACCCACTCGCCGAACCGCTCGCCGCCGAGGTAGCCGTTGGCGGTGGTCGGGCTACGAACGAACAGTTCGCCAGTTTCGTCCTCGGTTCGAACCTCGCAGTTCGGAAACGGATGAGCAACCTGCCCACCATCCGGTGTTTCACGAAGGACGTTCGGGCCGGTTTCGGGTCGACCGTACACTCGGACGAGCGGAACGGGAAAGCCTTCGCGTACGTCGGGTGGAACGCGAGCACGGGTGGCGATCCAGTCGATGGAGTCGAGGGACGTGATCGACGGACGGTTCGTTCCGGCGTGCGCGTCTACCAGCTCGCGGAGCTCGGTCGGTCCGGCACCGAAACAGGTCACGTCGTGCTCCTCGATGGCGGCCATTGCACGTTCCGGGTCGAACGCGCGCTGGAGTACGAGGCGACCACCGACCATGAGAAGCGGCAGTGCGAACCTGAGCAAACAGTGAGAAACCGACAGCGGAAGGAGAATGATCGTACAGTCGGTTCGCCCCAATCCCCATCCCGAGATGGCGACGATGCAAGTCCACTCGATTGCCCGTCTCGACAGACGGACGATCCGTCGGCCGTCGTCAGTGTGTACGAGCAAGCAGGTGTCCCTCTGGTCGAATGCAGTCGTCCACTCGTCAGCGGATTCCACGGAGCTAGATTCGTCGTGCTCGAACTCGTCGAACGACTGAGCATCGAACTGTCGGACGAGATCACGTTGTGCCGATTCGTACAGCAGGAGGTCTGGGTCGATTTCTTCTACCGGGCGCGAAACGGTCGCGGGCGTTAGACGATGTGAAACCGGCGCGAACATGCCGCCGACTCGCCACGTTGCGAACAGCAGAACGACTGATTCGAGACGGTTTCGAGAGATAACGGCAACCCTATCCCCCGGACCGATACCGAATTCGGCGAGTCGGTTCGCAGTGGATTCCACCCTGCGAGCGAGCAGGTCGTAGGAGACTGCCGTGTTCCCATCGACGACCGCGACGCGACTCCCCCAGAGTTTGGCCTGTCGCTCCAGTGATAGCGACATACATCTCATTGTGCGTGCGAGATGTTAGCAGTTCTGTTTGTCCGCGTTTCGGAGGACGAAATCAGAACGCGCGTTTTCGACGGTTGCTATATAAGGTATATTATTATGCAAGGAAGCCGTTCAAGTCAAATACGGACGCCACGATGGTAGAGAACGAACATAGCGAAAACGAACAACCGGTAGAAGCGTGTTCTGAGTGCGGCGAGTCGGTACTGTCGGTCTACCTCGAAAACGGATGCTGCCCGGACTGCCAAAGCGAGTGATCGTCGGACTATCGGAACCGGATTCGAGGCACACGTCAAACGTGTTATAATTTCCGACATTATCGTATCGTCGTCTCCGCGTTTGCTTCCAGAAATTCGAGCAGTTCGTCGTTGACCTCCTTCGAGCGCTCGATATGGACGAGATGGGGCGCGTCCTCGAACGTCCGTAGCTCGCCACGGGGCAATCCATCCGCAAGTTCCTGGCCTGCATCGACCGGAAAGACGCCATCGTCGGTGCCATGAATGATCAGCGAGGGAATCGTGATTTCGTAGAGGTTGTCGCTCACGTCGAACCGTTCCATCGCTTCGAACTGAGCACGTTGGGCGTCGAGCGAGGCGTCATCCTCCAGTCGCCATTCGACGAGGTCCTCCAACCCTGTTTTGTATGCGTTTTCGCTCACCACCGGACGAAGTGATTCGTGAAGCGCGTCGGGGGTTTTCTCCGCGAGTAGTTCGTCTCGAACCCCTGGTGAGAGTCGGGAACCGGCGGCGGCAGTTCCGATGAGTGTCAGCGTTTTGGCTCGTGAATAGTTCATTGCGTATTGGAGCGCGATCATGCCCCCCAACCCTGCACCGACGAGGTGGACCTTTCGGAGGCTGTGGTCCGCCAGCACTGCATCGAGGTCCGCCGCCATCTCCGACACCGAGTACGGACCGATCGGTGCGTCCGACCGACCAGTACCTCGATCGTCCCATACCAACGATTCGAACGGGCCAGCGATGGCGGCATGTTGCCAGCCCCACTGCCATGCGCCATATCCCACGTCCTCGATGAACGCGACCGTATCGTGTTTCGTCGGACCGTCCGTTTCGTAGTAGAGCGAGACGCCCCCGTGTTCCGCGAATGGCATTCGTGATGGGAGTAGGGGATTCGAGCGTTTCAAGTCGTTCGTTTCTTCGTGAGGGACTTTCGCGATTGGGTTACTGTGTAAACGTGTGTGTACACTTGTCAAAGGGTTAGAATTCCCGAACCAATCACCGGCGAAATCCCTTCAAGCGCGCAGTGTGGGCCGAGCGGGATGCGACCCCCGAAATCGCCTACGCGGACCACGACGAAGTGTACGAATTCGAGCGTGAAATTGCGGCAAAAGCCGGAGTACAAACCGAATCTGTGCTACTCGACGACCGTAGTTTGAAAAATATTCATTTTGATATCCTTTTTATACCAGTCTGAGAACATGGCTGTGGAGAAATCGCCGGGACATCAAATAGCATAGAAAGCACTAGAAATTAGATAATGCGCATATATCCCATATTATACACTAGATAAGGCGCATTATGTGATGAATAGTATTCAGTAAATACATCGTATTTAGATATATGTCCGCGATGGAACTGGCCAGTACGCTCGTCGCACAGGTAGTCGTTTTTCCCATTCAATTCATCGGCTTCTGGGCTTCTGTGTCGCTTCCGCTGTTCTACGTTCCCCTTCTCTTTACGGGATTCAAGCCGGAGATCAGCATCTTCGTCGCCCTGCTTGTGATACATCTCATCTCGTTAGTGGTTGGACACGGATACGGGCGGAAAAAACCGACACTACAGGAGGCAAATGTTAGTGAACGTCGCGCTGACGCATAGAAGAGGCCAATAGCTAAGATGCGGAGGTCCAGTCATATTCGGCGATGAAGTCTATTTTGCTATACGAAATTCGTCTATCCGAGTTATTGTTCGATTCCATCGACACGAATCGACGGGCCGGCATCGTGATATCGTGCACTGTCGAACAGTTCCACGTCACATCGGCCCCATTCTCTCACCGATTTTGAGGACTGTCGATTCGCCGCCGATTAGCGACGCCTCCAGGGGCTTTCGATGCCGGTTTCGAAGATTACGTTCGTCCCACTCGAAACGGTCGATGAGTTCTACCGTTGAAGTACCGGCACTTCGTATCCATGGTGCAAACGAATACGACAGGCCGTTCATCACAGTCAAAGTTACGATGATGCGTCTCCGCGGGGGGTTCGACTATTCACCCGCCCCGACCGAACGGTCATCGACGGAACGGTGGA